>CAOJGX010000023.1 GCA_948435735.1 uncultured Clostridium sp. | reverse complement strand
TCTCTTGTTTCAGCATTGATTGGATGAGCTATATCTTTGAATTCTCCGTTTGGAGTTTTTCTACTTGGCATAGCTATAAATAATCCATTTGCACTTTCGATAACTTTGATATCGTGGATTACGAATTCATTATCGAATGTTACAGAAGCAACAGCTTTCATTCTGTTCTCTGAATTTACTTTTCTTAAACGTACATCTGTTATTTGCATTTTAGCACCTCTTTCTATTGTTTATATTAATACATATATTATATTTTGTATGTATTAATTATATTATTCAACATAGATAAAAAAATTCCTTCTAATTTTTACAAGATTTTTTTATTTTTTACAAAGCTTCTATTTTATGGATACTATTTCCCTAAAAAATGATAAATTCTACATTTTTCGACATTTTTCTCTGTTCGTATTGACTTTTATTGTCACTTTTTTATTTTATGACGCTTGTAGCTTATTGACTTTTTTTAAAATCTATGAAATATCTTAGAAAATAGGATTTATCATACATATTTTAAAAAAATAAACTCATAATAAATATTAACATTATACTTGAAAATTGCATAATTTAATTGTATAATAGTTTTAAATTTAGGAAGGATGGAGAAACAATGGATTTTGAAATCAAAGATTTAACCCAGTACAAACATATTCATTTAATTGGAATTGGTGGAATTAGTATGAGTGCAATCGCAGAAACACTACATAATTGGAACCACACAGTAACTGGTTCTGATTTGAACCAAAGCGCGATTACAGACACTTTAATTTCCCATGGCATCCAAGTAACCATTGGTCATGATCTTGAAAATGCAAAAAAAGCTGATTTAATCATTTATTCTGCAGCCATTCATGCAGATGATCCAGAATTCCAAATCGCAAAACAAAATTCAATTCCACTTGTGACGCGTGGTAAATTTGTTGGCTATTTAACAAAACTGTATTCTCAATCCATCTGTGTCGCTGGAACACATGGAAAAACAACCACAACTTCTATGATTTCGATTTGTTTCTTAAACGCACAAAAGGATCCATCGATTCAAGTTGGTGCAATCCTTAAAAATATTAATGGAAACTATCACATTGGAAACAGTGAATATTTCATTTTGGAATCTTGCGAATACCAAGGAAATTTTTTGAATTTCTTTCCGAATACAGAAATTATTTTAAATATCGATAATGACCATTTGGATTATTACAAAACCTTTGATAATGTGATTAAAGCCTTTCAAGATTTTGCCCAAATTTTAGAACCAGATGGCTTACTTGTTACCAATGGCGATGATTGCAATTGTTTAGCACTAAAAGATATCGTAAAATCAAAATTTATTTCATATGGCATCAAAAATGAAACTGCTGATTTTGTTGCCAAAAATATTATGTTTGATAAAAATGGTTTTGCCCAATTCGATGTATATCAAGCTGGCGAATTTTTCTATCATTTTGATTTATCGGTTACGGGAAAACACAATATTTTGAATGCTTTGGCTTGTATTGCTACTTGCCATTATTACGGCATTGATGCAAAAACTATTTTTGATTCACTGAAAAGTTTTACTGGTGCAGAACGCAGGCTAGAATACAAAGGTTGCTTTCAAGAAGTTTGCGTATTTGACGATTATGGGCATCATCCAACTGAAATTTTGGCTACAGCCGAAGCCATCAAAAATAAAACTTATCGCGAATCTTGGGTTGTTTATCAGCCACACACTTATAGCAGAACAGCTGCTTTGTTAGATGATTTTGCAAAAGCACTTTCCCATTTTGATCACATTATTTTAGTCGATATTTATGCAGCAAGAGAGCAAAATACGATTGGTATTACATCTCAGGCTTTAGCTGATAAAATGTTGGAACTTGGTAAAAAAGCAGACTATATTAAAAGTTTTGAAGACGTGGTATGCTATTTAAAAGAAAATACTAAGCCAGACGACTTGGTCTTAACTTTAGGAGCTGGAACGGTGACTGAGATTGGTCCTATGCTAGTAAAATAGAAAATTTATAACATTTTATAAAACCAGAAATAATCGTTGTGTTTCTGGTTTTTTGTTTGTTTATACCTCAAAAAACTGCACTGAATCGCGTTAATTACCACGATTCAGTGCAATTTTTCATAAATTACATTCGTTTAGCTGGAAATTCAGCTTTTTCAGGATGAAGGCATTTGAATGTAGAGAATTTTTCGCAAATCTCTTTGCTACAAGGGAATCCATTTATACGTTTTCTCTCGCAACTGCTTTCATCCAATTCCCTCATGTTTTTCCAGTATTTCTGGTTTTCCTCTTGAATTTTTGACTCTTCTACTGTCATGTTTTTCCTCCTGTTTTTCTGATTTTTAACATTTTGTATTATACCACAAATTTACATAAATTGCAAGAGGCTAGGACTGTTTTTTTAAGCAAATTTTCTATAAAAATAAAAAATTGTACTACTTAGTTTCAATTACAACCAAATAGTACAATTCTCAAACAACTGGGTGATTATCTCAACCCTCAATTAACGTCATAGAAGGTTGATTTCTCGGTGGTCGAACACACAGTTCTTCACTCTTCAAGAACGGACATTTTTCGCATCCATCTCCAGATATTTTATAATACATACAAATAGCATTTCTCTGGAAATGCGTTGGATACGAAGCCTTTGGTTCAACTTTTTCTTCTCCCACTGTTTCGGTCATAACGACCTCCTTTCTTCATGCAAATCATAAGTGACTTATTAATTATACCACAAATTTACATAAATTGCAAGAAGCTACAACCGTTTTTTTATTTCTCCCATCTTCCAAAAATTCCGCAAGGCAAAACCAATTCTGAATTCTTCATTGGAAGACCAACTTCACCAGATGTTATCCTTCCTTTTTTGGGGCTTAATTTCAAGCGTAAAATATTTTCCAAAACTTTGCTTGAAATTCCAGTTGTATACGAATTTATTAAGAAAAACAGTGGATTTTCAGACAATAATTTCTCACACAATTCCACCAAATCCGCAAGCTGACTTTCAAATTGCCACACTTCTCCATTTTTCCCCCTTCCATAAGAAGGCGGATCCATAATAATCGCATCATATGTATTCCCACGCCTAATTTCTCTTTGTACAAATTTTACCACATCATCAATCAAAAATCGAACTGGTTTATCTGCCAAACCAGATGATTTCACATTTTCTTTTGCCCAATCGATCATTCCCTTCGAACTATCTATATGACAAACTGACGCACCAGCAGACAAACAAGCAACCGTTGCCCCACCTGTATAGGCAAACAAATTTAGCACTTTAATTGGACGTTTTTCTTGCTTTATTTTTGCCATCATCCAATCCCAATTGACTGCTTGTTCTGGAAAAAGACCTGTATGTTTAAATCCCATTGGTTTAATGTTAAATATTAAATGTTTGTAATGAACTTGCCAATTTTGTGGAATTTTTCTAGAAAACTTCCATCCGCCGCCACCTGTATTGCTACGGTTATAGCGTGCATCTGCTGTTGACCATAAATTAGGATATGTTTTATCTTTCCAAATAATTTGAGGGTCTGGACGAATTAAGGTCACATTTTTCCATACTTCTAATTTCTCCCCTTTTGCCATATCTAATATTTCATAATCTTTCCAATCTCGTGCGATTTCCACTTAACACACTCCTTCTAAATATCTTTTTACATCATCTATTATATAGTTTGGTGTTGAAGCACCTGCTATTATCCCAATCTTATCATTCATGTTAAACTTTATATCTTTTATAGCCTCAACCGTTTCTATTGCATATACTATTTTGCAATTTTCTCTTGCAACTCCAAATAGTTTTTTGGTGTTACTACTATTTTTACTACCAATAATAAGCATAATGTTACTTTTTAAAGCTATTTTAAAAGCCTCTAACTGCCTGTTTTCTGTACTTTTACAAATTGTTTTTTCAATAAAAACTTCAGCTTCACAAAAATTCTTTCTAATTTCATCTGCTAATTCATCAAATTTTCGACTCGAAAATGTAGTCTGTGCCACAACAAAAACCTTTTCTAGTAATGTTTTTTCATATTTTATATAAGCATCTAAAATATCCTCTTCTGATTCGATAACACTCACATTTCTACCAGAAAATCCATATGTACCAATTACTTCTGGATGTATTTTCGTACCTACAATCAAAATAAAAGCATCTTTCTTGTGCTCTTGCACTTTTTGATGAATTCGTTTCACATTCGCACACGTCAAATCCTGTATCTTTAATTTTCTCTCTTCTGCTTTTTGATAGGTTGAAATTGGTTCTCCATGTACCCTAAAAATAACATTGGAATACTCCGGAATTTCATCTATTGAATTTACCGTTATCATTCCGTTTTGTTCTAACTCTTTGATTACTTGTTCATTATGTACAATTTCTCCCAAACAATAAATTGGTTCTTTTTTTAATAATTCTTTTGCTTGCGTAATGGCAAAATCAACGCCTCCACAAAATCCTGCATGTTTTGCAATAATGATTTCCACTTTTTTCCTTTCTCTTTGTCAAGTTGGGCGGGCGATTGCTAATCGCCCCTACAATTTATCCGCCAGATAATGTTTGCAATACGGTAATAAAATGATACAACAAACTAATTAAAACAGCGACACTTATGCTTGTCCCAATCATTAAAATTCCTATTAAAAATTTTTTCATATATTTCCTCCTTTTGAAAAATAGCGTTTATTACTATTTATTCAAAATTCAAAAATTTATGACTAGATTTTAAAAAAAATCTGGTATATCTTCAAATTCCATTTTTTCTTTGGTAACTGGATGCGTAAAACTTAAATAATACGCCCACAATCTTAGCTGTTTTCCGTCTGCCTCGTGTTCCATATTTTTGGTCGCCATATAGACTATGCCCACGTGAAGCAAATTGAACGCGTATTTGATGATGCCTGCCTGTGTGTAAATTTACCTTAATCACAGATAAATTGGTCTTTTCATTATAGCGTACAAGTTCATAATCTAAAATGGCTTCTTTGGCATTTTTGGTGCCTTCTGGTACTACTCTACTTGTATTGGTTCTTTCTGTTTTTAGCAAAAAATCGCACCAAGTATCTTTTGGCTTCTCGAGTTTTCCATCACATACTGCTAAATATTTTTTCTCAATTTGTTTGGTACGAATTTGCTCACTAAGGCGGGAGGCTGCTTTTGAGGTTCTAGCAAAAACCATGATACCTCCTGTTGGTCGGTCTAAACGATGTACCAAACCTAAATATACGTCTCCTGACTTGTTATATTTCTTTTTTAGATAACTTTTTAGGATACTTAACATGTCTTCATCACCAGTTTTGTCGGCTTGAGAAGGGATGTTGTTGGGTTTTTGAACTACCAGAATGTGATTGTCTTCATAGAATATTTTTAAATCTAGCATAGTTTCTCCATTTGTTATTTTTGTTTTATGTTATTTTATCATATTGTTACCTAAGAAGCAAGTAAATTTTGTGTTAACATTACATGGAAATCTTTTTAAACAGCAAAAAAATGACCAGTATTCTACTGGTCATCTTCAAAAGTCTCAGTTTCCAAAATCTCCAATAAACTTTTAATCTCTCTTTCATACACTGGAGACTTTATGAGTTCTTCTAGAAGTTCAAAATCTACTTCTTCAGGTTCCCGAGTTGAGGAAATCAGTGGTTCTTGTTGAGCATCTAGAGTATCGAATACACTTTTTAGTTCATTTTCAGTTAAGATTAAACTCATCTTTTATCCCTCCGCTTTTATCTATTATTCCTATCTTAAAGTTACTTAATCACTATATCATATTAGGCCTTTTTTGTCAATTTTAAATTGCTTTGATTTAGCAATATTTCACATACTCTTTTATCAATTTCACCGTATTTTCAATTCCAAACTTAGAAGAATCTATCATTAAATCATAGCTTTCTCTTGCTCCCCAAGTTTGGTTCGTATAATAATTATAATAAGCTGCTCTCTCTTTATCTTTCTTATACATCAATTTTAACGCTTTTTTCTCATCCAAGCCTGCAAATTCTACTTTTCGGTCAATCTTAAATTTCTCGTCTGAACTATAAATAAACAGATTTACTACATTTTTTCGATTTTTCAAAATCACATTCGAGCATCTTCCAATAATAATTGCATTTCCTTCATCTGCAATCTCTTCAATCACTTTTGCTTGTTCAATAAAATATTGATCATCTGATGGAAGTTCTGTCAAAGAATTCACACTGTCAGACATCGACATCGATGCCATAGCAAGCGTATACCAAAAACTTTTTTTGTGCTTTTCATCATTTTCATTCAATAAATCAATATTAATATTACGCTCTTTTGACACTCTTTGAATCAATTCTGCATCATATAACTTCATCTTTAACTCTTCTGCTAATCTTTCACCAATGTATTTTCCACCACTTCCAAATTCTCTCCCAATTGTTATAATCATTTTATTTTACCTCCACTTTCATTTTATTTATTTTTTTCACCTCAATCGCAACCAAAGTTATTGCTAATAGAAATGCCAAACAATCCGCTGTTGGCCCAGCATACAAAGCACCTTCCACACCAAAAAATCTAGGTAATATAACTAATGCAGGAATCAAAAATCCGATTTGTCTTGACAAAGATAATATCGCTGCTTTTACTGGATTTCCAATCGCCTGAAAGAAAATTCCTGAGGTAATTTGAAAAGAGTTAAACATGATAAAAAGTAAAAATATTCTAAAACTTAATTTAGCAAATTCGTTGTATAACTCATTTTCTTGGCCAAATAAATTGATAATCACTTGTGGCCACAATTGGAAAATCAGTGTTCCAATTGCCGTAATTCCTAATCCAACTTTGATAGCAACTCCGTACGTTTTTAAAACTCTATCGTATTTTTTCGCTCCAAAATTAAACCCAATAATTGGTTGCGCACCAGCAGCCAAACCAATAACAATCGAATTCACAATTTGATTGACTTTCATAACAATTCCCAAAGCAGATAATGGAATATCACTGCCATATTTTGAGGCAGCACCATACTTAGCTAATGTTTGGTTTAATAAGATAATTACAACTGTTATAGCAACTTGTGTAATAAAACTTGAAATTCCTAAACTACAAATTTTCTTTAATGTTTTTGCTTCTAACTTCAAATTTTCTTTTGTAATAGATACCGATTTGAATTTCTTGATGTATAAAACAGACATCACTCCTGAAACCACTTGACCAATTATGGTCGCAATAGCAGCACCTTTTACGCCCATATCTAAAGCAAAAATGGCAATGGGGTCTAAAATAATATTTAAAATAGCGCCAACGAGCATTGTTATCATGGCATACCCTGGGGAGCCATCGGCTCTTATGATAGAATTTAACGCTGTTGTAACTATGAAAAATGGCATTCCCAAAACAATATAGGTCATATATTGTTTTGCAAATTCGTACGAACTTTCGGTTACACCAAATAACTTTAACAAGCCCTCCCTAAAAACTAGGCCAATCACTAGGAAAACAATCCCTAAGATAACTGATGCAACAATAGCATTGCTAACCCCTTTATCAGCACTTGCTTTATCATGCTTTCCAAGACTCAAACTTAAATAGGCAGATGCACCATCTCCAATCATTAAGGCAAATGCCATTGTGATTACTGTAAATGGAAACACGATATTAGTCGCAGCATTTCCCAAATAGCCAACACCTTGACCAATAAAAATTTGGTCTACAATATTATACAGTGAACTCACTAGTAAAGATATGATACAAGGTATCGCAAATTGTTTGATTAATTTCCCTATTTTTTCAGTTCCTAGTGGGTTTTGCTCTGTTTTGTTTAATGTTTCGTTTTGTTTTTCTTTGTTTTGTTCTAATTCTGTGTTTGTTGTTTCTTCCATTTTTTTCCTCCTTACGTTATTTTATTTTTTTATGATTTTCTGTTAAAATTTTCATTTGAGATATTGCAATTTGATTCAATTTATACAATCTTTCTGATTGATTTAATCCCTCATTGATAAATATTGAATTCGTATTCTCTAAATTAGCAAGACAAATCAATTCATTAATATTTGCATAATCTCTTATATTTCCTTGTTTATCTTGATTTTTCTGTCTCCATTGTTTAGCAGTCATACCAAATAAAGCCATATTGAGAACATCTGCTTCCTCAGCATAAATCAGGTTAATTTGTTTTTCTGTTAATTCATTGGGTAACAAATTATTTCTAATTGCATCTGTACGAATTTTATAATTTACTTTTACTAAGTCTCTTTTAGCACTCCATCCTAACTCTTTTTGCTCCTCTTGTTTTAATCGTTCAAATTCCTTGATTAAATATATTTTAAATTTAGGACTAATCCACATTCCAAACTCAAATGCTATATCTTTGTGTGCATATGTTCCACCATATCTTCCTGTCTTAGCTGTAATTCCTATTGCATTCGTTTTTTCTGTCCATTCTTTTACACTTATTTTATAACTATTCAGTCCAGCTTGACTTTTAATTATGGCGAATTCGCCATAATTAAAAGTTGGATTATGTAACTCCTCCCAAATTCCTAAGAATTCTAATGTATTTCTATTTCGTAACCAATCTGAAATAAAAAACTCACCATCTTTTGACTTTAACATATCGGTCAACGAAATAAAATCCTCATTTTCATCATTATAATAATTGATTGTTGTGGCCAATACTTCAAATTTCTTTATTGATATCACTTCCTTCTTTTTTATGTTTTATTTCTACGCAATCTCATCCCTACACTCCTCAAACTGACTATTATACAACTTCTCATAAAATCCACCTTTTTCAAGCAACTCCTCATGCGTTCCCTGTTCTACAATGTCACCTTCTTTGATAACAAGAATTAAGTCTGCATCTTTTACGGTTGACAAACGATGTGCAATCACAAAGCTAGTTCTGCCTTTCATCAATTCGGCCATCGCCTTCTGAATTTGCATTTCTGTACGTGTATCCACAGAAGATGTTGCTTCATCTAAGATTAATATTTTGGGATTGACAAGAAATGCTCTAGCAATTGTCAATAATTGCTTTTGACCTTGTGAAATATTGGTGGATTCCTCATTCAAAATTGTGTTATAGCCATCCGAAAAAGTCCTTACAAAATGGTCAACTTGTGCCAATTTGGCAGCTTGGATTACTTCTTCATCCGTTGCCTCCAAATTTCCATAACGAATATTCTCCATTATGGTTCCATTAAAGGCCCACGTATCTTGTAATACCATTGCAAACAGGCTTCTCAACTCATCTCTTTTGAAATCTTTGATATTAATGCCATCAATTTTAATTTCGCCAGAAGCAATGTCATAATAGCGCATCAACAGCTTTACAAGTGTTGTTTTTCCAGCACCTGTAGGGCCAACAATCGCAATTTTCTTGCCTTGTTCAATTTTGGCTGAAAAGTCTTTCATAATAATTTTATCTTCATCATAACCAAATTTAACATTCTCAAATGTCACATTTCCTTTTATCTGTTCTACAGAATGTGGATTTTGCGTATCTGGCACTTCCTCAACTTCTTCTAAAAACTCGAATACTCGCTCACACGCCGCAATCATCGCTTGTAGCATATTACTTACATTGGCAAGCTGTACAATTGGCTGTGTAAATCTTCTCATATACTGAATAAAACTCTGAATATTTCCAACCGTTATCCTACCTTGGCTTGCATAAAATCCACCCATAATACACACAATCACATAACCAACATTGCCTACAAATTCCATAATTGGTTGCATCAATCCAGACAAAAACTGTGCTTTCCAAGTCGCATGATACAAAGTTTGATTATACCCTGTAAATTGCTCAATCGACTTTTTCTCTCCATTAAACACTTTCACCAACTCATGATTCGAATACATTTCCTCAATATGCCCATTCACATGCCCCAAATATTCCTGCTGATTCTTAAAATATTTCTGTGACTTACTCACAACCAACATCACTAAAAGCATCGACACTGGCAAAACCAAAACCGCCACCGCAGCCATCTGCCACGATATCGATAGCATCATAATTAAAATACCAATCACTGTTGTCACCGAAGTAATCAGTTGGGTGATACTTTGATTTAGATTTTGTGCAATAGTATCCACATCATTAGTAATATAAGATAGGACTTCTCCATGTGTTTTTTTATCAAAATATTTCAGCGGAAGTCGATTGATTTTTTCACTAATTCCTTTGCGCAAACCATACGTAAATTTTTGCCCTACACCAACCATTACAAACGATTGAATATACGAAAACGCAGCACTAATGATATAAATACTAAGCAAAATGAAAACTGTTTTTTGAATGATTCCAAAATCAATTCCTCCAGTTCCAGCAATCATCCTCATCACACCAGCATAAATTTCGGTGGTGATATTACCCAATATTTTAGGACCAACAATATTAAATATTGTAGAAATAATCGCACAACTGATTACAACTGCTAACATGAATTTAAACCTAGCTAAATAATTAAACAGTTTCTTTAATGTGCTTTTAAAATTTTTAGGCTTCTCTACGAACCCTCCACCGGGCCCACCTCCCATTGGCCCATGTCTTGTTTTTTGATTATTTACTGCCATTTTTCAATTCCTCCTCACTTAATTGAGATGATGCAATTTCATAGTAAGTCTCACAATTTTTAAGAAGTTCGTCATGTGTTCCAATTCCAGCAATTTTGCCTTCGTTTAATACAATAATTTGCTCCGCATGCATAATCGTACTAACTCTTTGTGCCACAATAATTAAAGTGCTATTTTGGCTATGTTTCTTCAACGCTTTTCTTAAATTACTATCTGTTTTAAAATCTAAGGCTGAAAAGCTATCATCAAAGACATAAATCGGGCTATTTTTAACCAAAGCTCGAGCAATTGACAAACGTTGTTTCTGACCACCAGACACATTTTTAGCCCCCTGCGAAATCGGTGACCCAAACTTTTCTTCCTTACTTTCAATAAATTCTATCGCTTGTGCTACTTCCGCACATGTTTCAATCCATTCTTGGGTTGCTGTCTCATTTCCATATTTCAAATTCGACTCAATCGTCCCTGATAACAAATTCCCTTTTTGCGGAATATAGCCAATTTGCTCATGCAATTCAAACTGTGCCATATTTTTTACATTGATACCGTTTACCAAAACTTCGCCTTCTGTGGCATCAAACAATCTTGGAATTAAGTTTACAATGGTTGTTTTTCCACTTCCTGTTGCACCAATAATAGCTGTTGTTTGACCTGGTTTTGCCACAAAATTAATATTTTCTAATATTTTCTCGTCTGCTTCTGGATATTGGAAACTGACATTTTTAAATTCTACATAACCGATTTTACTTTGGTCAAATTTTTCTGGATTTTCTGGGTCTATAATCAAACTTTCTGTTTCAAAAACTTCTGCGATACGATTAGCTGAAACGCTTGCTCTTGGCCACATAACAAATATCATGGAAACAAATAAGAAGCTCATAACCACTTCAATTCCATATTGCATCACTGCCATCAAATCACCAACTTGAAGGCTAGAATTGGCAATGCTATCTGCTCCAAGCCATAAAATTAGTAGATTTAAGCCATTCATGATGAACATCATACTCGGCATCATCATTCCCATGGAACGATTGATGAATTTGTTGGTTTTCATGACGTCACTATTGATATTGTCAAAGCGTTCTTCTTCGTATTTTTGGGTCCCAAAGGCACGTACGACCATTAAACCTGATAAATTCTCTTTGGCAACTAGATTGATTTTATCGGTTAACTTTTGTACCATTTTTATTTTGGGAAACACGACTTTAAACAAAAACGCAATCAAAAGAACGATTAATCCGCAGGCTAATGCGATAGTCCAGACTAATTCTGTCGTTTTTCGTGCCATCATAATTAGTGAACCAATTCCCATAATGGGTGCGTATGCTAGCATTCTTACCATCATGACAACAAAGTTTTGAACTCCGCGTAATATCGTTTGTGGTTCTTGTAATCAGTGAAGCAGCTGAAAAATTATTAAATTCGGCAGACGAAAAGCTTTGCACTTTTTTGAAAACGTCATTTCTTATGTTGCGCCCAATTCCTGCTCCAATTTTAGAACCTAAATAACCAACTAAAATAGCTGCAGAAATTCCGATTACACAAATCAAAAGCATTTTCATTCCTGTTTTGATAAGATACTGATTTTGAATTTGGGAAAGATCTATGCCAAGTTCTTGATAAAAACTTTGCGTGAATATCAAACCAACTGATGTTAGCATACTTTCTGGAGTTTGATTAGCTTCGTTTCTTGCTTGTTGCAGGATTTCTTCTGGAATTTGGTTTAACATTGGTAACATTTCATAGACTTTACTTACGTCTATGTTTTCACTTTCTTCTGTTTCTTGGGTTATCTTTTCAGTTCCTTCTGTTAGTTTAGCGATTACATTGGTCATCGTTTTACTGCATATTGCAAAAATATGGCTTATTTTCTCAATTTGCTCGTCTTCTAATTCCTTATTTAAGACATAGATATTCCTATTTTCAACTGCTGGATACTTTTTTACATAGGCAATATCTTCTTGATTTACTTTTGTGTAGTTGTTCTCTATATAATTTCTATCTTCTTTTGTCATAAAAGTCTTCATCAACTGAAAGCCATTTTCTGAAATGGCTTCTGGTGCAACTTGTTCAAAGCCATTTGACTGAATTCCAATGTTGACAATGTCTGACATGTAATCTGGCAGTTTTAAATCACACATGGCCTGCGTGAATAATAAAACAATTGCAATTAGTATTGATAGAATAAATGGTTTATAATATTTTTTCAGTTTTAACATGTTTTCACTCTCCTTTATTTTCGTTTGAAATGCCTCTTCTTAAGATTTCTATTTCTCGAATAAATCTGGCTCTAGCGTGCTCTGGTGTAGCTTTTTTAGTGATTGTATCAAGTAAATTTACGTGCATGATATAGTTTAGAATTTTCATGATATTGATTAAATCATCGTCATCAATTATGTCTAAATTGCGTATATCTACAATGTTTTTGGTGGCATTGATGAGATTATCTCCGGGTTCTTGCGGTACGCATTTTTCTTCATTTATGAGTAAATTTTTGAAAATATTGGCACGCAACGCTTTTTCCATTTTGGTAATTTTGCATTTTGCAAAATAGTCATAAATTTCGATATAGCTTTGGAATAAATCTCCTTTATTTTTGAGGAAAATTTCTTTGGATTTTTTTCTTTCTTTTTCTAAATGAATTTGGATTAGATATTCAATTGCTTCTTCTTTACTTTTGAAATAAACCCAAAAACTGCCTTTTGAAATCCCCGCTTCTTCTACGATTCGATTGACAGAAGCTTCATGAAAAGGAACACGACTAAATTCTTTTTTCATGGCATCAACAATTTTCTTTCGTTTCGTGGATTCGAGTTTATAAAAACTTTCTGTTGGCATATATATTTCCCCCTTAATATATGTTTTTTACAAGGTGTCTAATTATTATAAATGACCGGTGGTCATTTGTCAAGAGTTTTGGGTTAAATTTTTAAAGCCTTGTTATAAAGGCAAAACAGGTAGCTGTCACTACCTGTCTTTGTTTAATATTCTTTATTTGTGTGAATTCTTTATTCTCGTTTCTTTTGTATATATATATCATAATGTTCTGTTTGTGCATATAACTCAAACCCAAAATAAGCTGGCGAAATAGTAAGTTTAATCGAATTATCATAAACAATTATATTGGTTCTTTTTTGCTTACACAACTTGGTCAAATTTTCAACATCACCACTGTTATAGTAACGAACAATTTCATAACGATCATAATCGCCATATGGTCTTCTCTCGTAAGCTAAATTGATGTTGGCATCAAGTTGTCTGACATAGCCAATCATATCAATTGAAGTAACTGCTTTTTTGGTTTTTAGTGGAGCTTCTGTTAGAATTTGAATTACCTGAACATACTCATCTGGCAATTTATACCAATTATTCACTTTTTCAAAAGTCTGGTTGCTATACACAAACGTTCCACTATAGGCAATCATTCCTATAAATATTAGACCAACTATTGATTTTACTACTTTTTTATCTAATTTTGAAATTAGTATCGTTCCTAAATACGCAATCATGATTCCAAGGGGAAGCATCCAGAAGAAACGATAATATACATTTTGTGATACTACTTTTAAAATGATTGAACAAAAAATTGGATTTAAGATAATCGCTAACACCAAAGCAGGATAATACAATAAAAAATCCCTATTTTCTTTCTTTTTTTCCTCCACTATTAGAATGAGTAATGCCATTAAAAATATCAAAAAGTATTTCCCATCTGCAAAATAATTTGAAAATGCAATTTTAATTACTTCTATTTCTTTGCTAAACATGTTTTTCTCCTATTTTAAAATGATATAAATCAAACCAACAATGATTTGTGGTAAGCAACAAACAATTGGTTTGATGAAATTCAATATTTTTCTGTCTTGTACCAAAGATATCAAACTTAATATTCCAATTTCAATTGGCACAAGAAAAACACCCATTTCTGTGACAAAACATGAGGAAATCATGGTTAATAAAAATACAAACCAATATACAAATTCTTTCTCGTTTTTTCTGCAATTCATATAACAAAGCCAAGCTGCTGGAATGATTAAATTTGCAACCAACGCCTTGCCTTGCCAACTGCGATATGCAAAAAATGCAAAATTGGTATACACAGAAATAAAGCCAAACATATAAACAATTGCTAAAAAAATCAGAAAATAACATAATTTTTCTTTGTCTTTTTGAAATAACATATTTCCCAGTAAAGCATACACTCCAAACTCTACTATAACAGCAATTGCTGGCCAAATGGTATGCTGCAAAATGGCTGGATGAAGATCCAAAATTTCTGACAAAGCAGCAAAATAAATGACTAAACCAGACAAACTATAGCGAACTGGAGGTTTTTCAAATTCTTGGCCACTATATGGCACAATTTTGAACATAGAATTGGTTTCAATGGTTGTGGTTGTACTTCCTAGATAAAACGCATCATCTGGATCTACATGTTGCATATAGCGAACTGGTACATAAATTTGAATCGCTAATAAAACCAAAAAAACAATACTTAAACTTGGCAAATTTTTTATCTTTTTCTTGGTTTCCTGAAACAACTCTTTCCCTCTTTTTCTATTGATGATAAGAGAAATAAGCATTATTATAAGAATAACAATAGACCATACATATTGCACTTGTTTAAAAGAACACTTAGCAAAATACATTGGCAAATAAATCACCTCAAAACTTGCAAATTCCAACAAATATCCAATCACAAATGCCCAAACTAGATTATTTTTTTCTTTCATAAATTTCGTAACTAATAAACCTAAAACAACTGGTACAACTAGCAAAACCAAAAAACACAACATCGCTTTTATTACTAACATTTTTTACTCCTACTTTTCAACTAACGTATTTTCGATTCCCTTTTTTAAAGCAACATACACCGTTTGCTGATATTCTTCTTGCTCGATATGATAGCCCTCTTCTAACGCTTTTTCTAATCTTTCCACAATATATTCTGCCTTGAAATTTTCATGTGTCACAAATCTTTCTGGCTGTCTAATATTTTCACCAAACATTTTAAGTTTGTTATTCCACACAAGCCCTACAGACGGAATACCAAGTGAATACGCAATAATATTCGCATGCATTCTTGCAGCAATGACACCTTTAAACCCAGAAATGATATGGATTAATTCTTCTCCATTTTTTGGCATATCCATTAACTTTTCTTCTGGTTTTAGATTTTTGGTTTCTAATATTTTTTGTGCAAATTCATAATCACCTGATAAACCATTGGTAAACAACTTCCACGTATAGCCTTTTTTTTCCAATTCATCAATAATATTAGACCATAACTTTAATTGTTTTTCTTCACTTAATTGAATATTATTATCTTTAAAAATTCCTGGTCTTATCACGCCCAAACCAATCACTTCGGATTTTTCTCCTATATTTTCAGCATACGTTTGATACGACCATACCGCTGGATCAGCAACTTTTTCTGTTAGGATGTTGGAACTTTCAATATACTGATTTTTTAGTAAAGCAACATCATCTCTTGTTGTTATCATTTTGACACAAGACTTATTCAAAGCTTTTTTTAACCTTTGACAACGCTCATCTTTGTCACTATAACTTTCAATTCCAACAGAATTTAATAAAACATCAATTCCAAATTTCTCGCAAACTTCAATGATTAAACTAATATAACGATAAAAATCTTGATATAAATATTTGATGATGCCTCCACCAACGAATATTACTAAATCAGAACCTTTTAACTTTTCTTCATAATAGCGAAGTAAACTATCTTCATCAAAATTTTGTTTTTGGCTGATGATATATTTCATCTTACTTCTTAGTTTTAGTGGTAATATTGAGTTTATAAAATGCTTTATTCTACCTTTCATACCACTTTTAGTTGAAGAATTTTCTAGTGTTTTTTCTGTGTCTCCTGTCATATCCATATTTTCTATTAAAACATCTTCAATTGCAAGTTCTTTCAAAGCTCTTTTTACTAGAAATAGAGCATTATCATAAATGACTTTATCTCCGATATTCGTATCATAGATTAAACCTACTAACATAATTTTTTTCATTTTATTCTCCTTCCAAAAAGCTTTTCACTGTTCTTTTTAGACCCTCTTCTAATGTAATTTGAGGCTTCCAACCAAGGTTCTCTAATTTTTGAGTGGATAATTTCACCCTTTCTATTTTACTATACCCCTCTGGCTTTGCTTTTTTACTATCTAAAAAAGTTACTTTTAAATGTCTCTCTGGAAAAATCTGGGTTAATAATAAAGCTACGTCTTTGATTGGTATTTCTTCTGTCTCATTGGCTATATTATAACTTTCTCCATCTTCTCCATTCAAAAGTACCATCCATATAGCTATGATACAATCATTAATATAGCAAAAAGCACGCTTGGCAGTCCCATCACTATTTAAGGTTATATCTTGATGATTAACCACACAATTGATAAAATCAGACATCACACGGCCATCTTTGTTAATTGTCATGCCTGGGCCAAAGGAATGGGCAATTCTTACATTATTAAATGGAATTCCATATTGCAAGCTGTAACTTTTGCATATGTTTTCTCCCATTCGCTTACTTTCTGGATAACATGACCTACTATCCATTTGGTCCAACTTTCCAACCATATCTTCTGTAATTTCTAAAATATTATCATCCACTTTTCCATATACCTCTCTAGTGGATGTATATAATACTTTTTTTACTTTGCATTTTCTAGCCAATTCCATAACATTCATTGTTCCAAGTGTATTGGCTTTGATAATACCAACTGGGTCATTAACAATAAAATGCGGGCTTGCTGAGCCAGCTGCGTGAATGATATAATCCACCTGCTCTGTCAATTTGATTTCTTCGGTTACATCTTGTACTAGTAAATGAAAATTGGAATGTTGTAAAAAAGTTTGAAATTTCTGTTTTGCAGTTTTTTCACTTCTGACTAAAGCAAAAACTTCAATATTATAGTTCTGCTTTTCATTCAAATTCATTAACCAATACGTTATATAGGTTGCTAACATGCCTGTTGCACCAGTGATTAGTACACTTGTATTTTTTAATTTTTCTATATTTTTTACACTTTGTGAGATTTCACTCAAATCGTTTTGCACAATTTTATTTTCATACAAAGACATTATTCTTTTCCCTCCACTTGATAAGTATCGTTTTGTATATCAAACATATATTGGGAGATATACAAATCTTTTGGTGTTGTGATTTTGATATTGTCGGTTGAACATGGAATGGTATGGATTTCTTTGCCATAACTATGTAATAGTGTACAGGAGTCAATGCTGTTATCTACACCGTCTTTTAAAGCTTGGTTGTGAACTGCCATGATTTCATGCAAATAAAAACTTTGTGGTGCTTTGGCTACCATGGATTTATTTCGGTCAACAATCGTATCCACTTTCCCATTTTTGCTCGTAATCGCAAATGTTTCGATTGCAGGACTTGACGATATGCTTGAACCATATTGTTTGACTGCTTCGATATTTCTAGAAATCAAATCGGCATCAATAAAAGGTCTGACACCATCGTGTATGAGTACGATATTGTCTTTTTCTGGAAAATCTTTGTAGGCAGCTGCTAAGCCATTGTAAATGGAAAGCTGACCTGTTGTGCCACCTTCTACAATCCATTTTACTTTGCTTAAGTTGTATTGTTTGACTAATTCCTTTAAATGCGGAATCCAATCAGCAAGGCAAGAAATCGAAATGAAGTCAATTTCTGGATGGGCTTCAAATTTTTCTAGGGTGTGAATGATAATTGGTTTATCATATACTTCAATAAATTGTTTGGGTCTCTCCTGCCCCATTCTAACACCTTTTCCGACCTGCGAAAATTACGGCTATATTCATCCTTTTTTCTCCTTCCATTCTATTTATGCTCTTTTTGTTTCTTAAAAATTATATTTCTCACTCGCTCAAAAATTTCTCTTAGTTCCTCTGTTCTAAAAAATACCAATCCATACAAGCTAATCGATAGAATACTATATAAAATTGCTTTTAGTAGAATGCCTACTAGCGTCTTACCTGGTGGCACAAATTGCAATGCAAAATAACACACTATCATATTTAAAGCAACCATTATAGAATACCAAATATATTTTTTTGCATATTGCGAAACCTTGCTATTTTTAAATTTATATTTATAAATCAAATATGGGTCTACCCACACAATTGTAACTAATCTTGCTATACTTGTTGCTAAGAAAATTCCTACTAATCCCCAGACTTTTGCTAATAGAATGGACAAAATAATATTTATTATAGCAGCAAAAAGTGGTGCCCATTTTCCTTTTACAAATAATCCTAGCGTTGTTCGGTACGTATACACAGCAAACTGAATTCCATTGATATAAAAATGTAATACAATTGCTATTACAGTTGGCAAACTTAATACATACGCTTCACCAACCCACACACGTATAAATGGATTTAAGCAAAGCATCAAGCCTCCTGCACAAAATCCATATAATAATACAGAAATTAGAAATAATTGATGGAATATCTTTTCTTTTTGTTTTTCATTCCCAATTGCATTTAGATTTCCAATACTTGCTGTAAAGGCTGATAGCATTTGTGCAACCACAGTAGTTATGGCAGAAATGATTAACGTATAATTAGAATATAATCCAACTTGAGTAATTCCAATCATTGCAGAAATAATAATATTATCTGTTCCATCTAGTATGACAGAAGCTAGCTTATATAATAATAAAGATTTTACATTTTTAAATAGATTTTTTCTCTCTTCGTGTGTTAACTCTTCAGCATTTTTTGTGTCTAAATAAGGATACATTTTGTCTGCTTTTTTAGACAATAAATAATCTGTCAAAAAGGTACGAATAATTTCAATAACAAGATATACTATATAATTTTTTGTTAAAACTAAAAAAATAGATTGTGCCACTGTTTGAAATACAATGAAAATACCTCGATATGTATTGACAATGTATTCTTTTTGATATCCTATAATAATGGATTTTTTATAAGTAAAAAAGTAAGACACTACTGTATTCGATAAAAATAATACATACAGCCATTTAATATTTTCATTGATATTGGGTGCATCTTTTATGATAAAATCCAAAAATGGAATGACTGCTAAACCGCCTATCAAAATTACAATGCCAATTGCATGATAAGCTTTTTTGTATAGTTTCATAAGCGAATTTATTTTAGCCGTATCTTCTTGTGCAATTGGTTTATACATGCTAAATATAATGGCATTTCCAATGCCCAATTCTGCAAAAGATAACACTTTTAATATATTAGAAAATAATCCATTAACCCCTAAATATTCACTTCCCAATACATTTATAAATATTGTTCTACTTACAAAATTAAGTATAATTTGCATTATCTGAACGAGCATGCCTATTTTCATATTTCTTACAACATTTTCTGTTCTTGATTTACTCATAGTTTACTTTATCAATCCTTTTTACATTTCTTCTGATTTTAACTCCTCTTCCCCCGGAAACTTAATTCTGCGTGGATTATGCGTAATTCTTTTGTCTTCTGGAGGCAAAGTCATATAATCACCATATACTCTTTTTAAGTAAAACTCATAATCCCCTGGTGCTTCGTACATTTTACCTTCATATTCTAATTGCGTAGCTGGTAAAAATACCGACTTTAGCATCGTTTGTTTACGCATACCATATTTAGCACCAAAGCTGATACAATAGTTTGCTTCTTTACTGGTATTCCACTTCATAATTTTTTGTTGCAAACGTGCTAATTTTTGAATTGAAATTGGCTGAAATATACAACGTATTATTTTCTTCAAAATCGGATTTTTGGGGCTTGTCACATTTGCTTTTATTGCATTTACAAAATGAATACTTTCTTTCAGATACGTTTGTAAACGGATAAAAGGCGAATCTTCTTTGCTTGCATTATCCAGTGGGAAAATATCAATCCAAATACCCTTTGGACCTTCGTAATCCTTTTGTTCTGGCTCCTCATAAATGCTATCTTTAATTCTAACTTTGGCAAATGGCAAATAATACTTTTCATTATTTTCTGCATCATCTACTAAAAACTTATCATCCATTTCTTTTGACGCAATTTCTAAAAATTTATCATAATCCTCTCGCATCATCGCAATATCTAAATCATCATCCCATGGAATAAACCCTTTATGTCGAATGGCTCCAATTAAATTTCCTCCCATGAGAAAATATTGCAATTTGTGTTTTGCACAAATTTTTGCCACTTCATCTAAGATTTCAATTTGATACTGCTGCACCTTTTTTAATACTTCCTGTTTCATCTTTTCCTATTTACCTCTCTACTTATTAAAAAACGTATGATATGGCATTACTTGGTTTGAATTTAAAACCACAAACATTACCGTAAAATAAAACAAATACCAACCAACCACAGAGAACTTCATTAATTTTTGTATTTTACTACTTCCTAAATTTCTTACTAAAATCGGTATTAAAACAGTTTGCATAATAGCAGGATATAGTGCAAATCGATCCGTGTATTTTATTATGCCTCCCATTAAATGAAATGGAATTTGAAGAATTAGCATTCGGATGAAAAATTCATTTTGCTCATTTTCACCTAAAATCTCTTTTCTATACATAAAAACAAGTGCCAATATTGGTAAAACATATAGCAAAAATTTAAAACTAAAACTTGTGTTTTTGGTTAAATAAGTTTGATAAATTCCCAATATAGAAACAACTTTCGGAATTAGTGGTACTAGCAAAAATGGTAAAATTCCAATCACCAAATAAATGATAATGGATTGTAGGTTTTCACTTAATTTTGTTTTTTTGAAAACCTTTATTTTCTGTAAAAAGCCCAAATTTCCATCATAGAAGAAATATAACACTAGCATCAAATAGGCAGTTTTATGAACCATTCCTGCTAAAAGCACACATCCAAAATATTTCCAAAATTTCTTCTGAAAAATATACCTTGTTCCATAAAAAATCATAGTAACAGCAAACATTTGACGAACCAGATTATAGGTCACCAAATAATACGTCATATAAAATATAAACAAGCCCAATGTTATCGACATTCTATTTTTATAATACTCAATTGCTTTAAAAAACACCAACATCGTCAAAAACGAATAAACAAAAAATATAGCTACTGCATTTGGCCAAATCCAATGCGTTATTTCCATGATAAAAAGATGTAATGGTTCTTTAATAAAATAGGAAAATCCTCTTTGAAATTTATTTTGGTAAAAGTTACTTTCATATTCAAAATAATCAATTCCAATACCATATCTTATTCCTGCTATTAGCACAGTTGGTGCAAGAATTAGCAGAAGCCATAAGAGTCGATTTTTGCTTTTTGTCTGATCGATTCTTTTTTCATATATATAACACAAAATTAACGATATGGCAAATGCACAACTATATAGGATTACTGATGTAAACATTTCTTCTCTTTCCTTATCTTATTTTTTTTATAAATCTTTTTAACAACAATACGATTTTCATAAGCCATACTGTTTTCAATCGAATTGCTATTAAACATAATTTCTGATAGGTTGTCATCCCCTCAATTGCTTCATTTTGATAGACATTTGGATATCTTTTCAAGCATTCTTGTATATGCTTTTTGATTTGTTTTGCTTTGACTTTCTTAGCAACCAAAGTCATTGTGGTTGCATATAAATATTCCTTTAAAAAAATCGCTTCTATTTCATGATAATATTCATCTTTTAATTTATTTTCTAGCAAAGCAAAAGCTTCTATTGCATACTGTTCATTGAGTAACTTATCATTGTGCATTAAAGATTCTTTATTTTCTATATAATAATATAGTGGCTTGTTACAATAATAAATTACATCACAAACTGAAATGGCTAATTTATTAAAAGGCATATCTTCACCTCTTATTAAATTAGGAAATTCAATTTTGTTGTTTTTTATTTTGTTTAGCAAGTATGCTTTTCCCCAAGTAGAACCTGTTGAATAAATCAATGCATCACTTTTAGAAACTTGACCTTTCGGAACTTTAAATAAAGACTTTTGCTTTAATAAATTGTTTTTCGTTTTCAAAAAATAGTCAAAAATAACACAATCTGCCTTCTCACTTTCAAAAATCTGATTTAAAACTTCTAACATATTATTTTCAATCAAATCATCAGCATCCATAAATGTTACAAACTTGCCTGTGGCATTTTGAAGACCAATATTTCGCGTTCTACCAGCACCAAGATTTTGAGCATTCTGAAAAAGTGCCATATTTAACTTAGAGCTTTGTTGATATTGCTTTAGTTTTTCAAACGAATCATCTATCGAAGCATCGTCTATGATAAGCACTTCAAAATCTTGAAAAGTTTGATTTTCCAAGCTTTCTAAAGCCCCTTTCATCAAATGAAAACAATTATAACATGGTATAATAATTGAAAATTTCGGCATCTTTCACTCCTATTTTATATATTCTGTATAATCTTTTTCTGTGTCCCAAATCTCTGCATGTATATCTTTCCCACGTTTTTCGATTGGTGGCAAAGTCATGTAATCACCATAAACTTTTTCTAAATATAGCTCAATGTTTTTCGGCCCTAACAAAACAGTATCTTCAAATGGATATTCCACTGGCGTATCGTACCACTCTCGTTCAAAAACAGCTGCTTCAAATTTTGCCTTATCAATAAAAAAACAATATTGATAATGTTCTGTTAATGCATCATACTGATAAATTTTTTTGTAAATATATTTTGCAATTCGCTTTGTCGGCAAGATTTTTAAAGCTTTAAAAACTAATTTCTGTTTCCTATTTTTCGGCTTCCAATTTCGTTGGCTTAGTGCCACAGCCGTCACAAATTTAGAACCTAAAAATAACTTCTTTTGCACCAATTTATTTTCTGGACATTTATGTAAAATAAAAATATCAATATAAATTCCTTGATGGATTTGGCTATTATTTCGGAATTGTGGTTCAATCAAAGTTGTTCCATTTATACGAACTTTGGCATATTCTAAATACTCTTCTACAATTTTCCATTCCTGTAAATAGAATCTTTCTTGGGATTGTTTCGTAAAAACGTCTCTAAATTTTTCATAATTTTCTGGCGTCATAAAAATATCTAAATCATCATCCCATGGAATAAAACCTTTGTGCCTTACTGCACCTAGTGCTGTTCCCCCCATCATATAATAAATAATGCCATTTTCTCTACAAAGTTGATCTACAAATTTGATAATTTCAAGAATTTTATTTTGTACTTTTCTAATATCACTTTCCAATTACTTGGCTTCCTTTCTCGCAAACCTTTTAAATACAAAGGCACGCACTTTATTCGGCATCAGCACTTGCAATGTGAAGCGTAACAACACATTAAACATATATTGGGGAAAACTTATTAGATTATGTGCCAGCATATATTTTTGAATACCAGCTTCACTCTTAAAATAAGCAATTCCGCCTCTTCTTTGATACATTTCATCGCCCACTCGCACATACACCAACGTATCTTCCAAATTCTTAAACCTACAATTTGACAAACACATTCTAAGCCACAAATAATAATCTTCATTACAATGCCATTCCATGTAACCACCAACTTTTTGCACCTCTTCTTTGCGAAACATAACTGTCATATGATTAAACGGACACCTTGCTTTCATGTATTCTTTTATTTCCTCATGCTGAAGTGGAACCTTTCGAATTCCTACCATATTATCAACTGACCCAATAAATTCCTCAATTTGACCACCAACTATACTTAAATTTTCATCTTTTTCAAATTCATTCACTTGCTTTTCAAATCGATTTTCTACACTGATATCATCTGCATCCATACGAGCCACCAACTCATATGAGCAGCGATTCAAGCCAATTTCTAACGCATTTCCTAAGCCCAAATTTTCTTCTAAAACAATAATCTGAACCATTTTATTTTGCTCTTCATAATTTTGCAACCATTGTCCTAACTCTGTATCCACTGGGCCATCCACTACAAGCACAATTTCGCTTGGCTTTCGTGTTTGATTTACAATACTTTCCAGTGCAGTTTTTACAAATTCCAATCTATCCTTTTTATAAACAGACATCAAAACAGAAAAATTCATCTATTTTCCTCCGTGCTTCAATAATTCAATGGCTTGTGCTTGTTTTGCTTCATATTCCTCTTCTGTAACTTGACCTGTTCGCAACAAATAATCTCCAAAATCCTCTGCTGTTTCCATTCCCTCTGCTGAAATATCTTCTTTGGCAAATACTTTCTGGATTGTCATAAAGAAAATTTTTATATCTTGTCTAAAATTTATATTTTTCACATATTCCAAATCATATTTGAATTTATCTTCCCAAGAAATCACATTCCTGCCATTAATCTGTGCCAAACCAGTCAACCCCTGTCGCACCAAATGACGTTTCTTTTGCTCCTCATTCATAAAAACCATATCTCTGACCAGTTGTGGTCTTGGCCCAATAATAGCCATATCTCCCTTTAGAATATTAAAAAGTTCTGGTAATTCATCTAAACTGGTACTTCTTAAAAATTTTCCAAAGTTTGTCAATCTTTTTTCGTCAGGAAGTAGTTTGCCTTTTTCATCTTTTTCATCAGTCATGGTTCTAAATTTGTAAAGCGTAAAAATTTTGCCATGTTTACCTGGTCTTTTCTGTTTAAAAATAATGGGAGTTCCCAATTTGACTCCAACCAAAATGGCGATTACCAACAAAACTGGTGATAAAATTAATAACCCCAACAAACTTAAACTAAAATCCAAACCTCTTTTTATATATGTTTGATACATGTTCCCCACCTAAAACAAATTTTTGATTACTTTTATGATTGTATTCATGTCTTCTTTCGTATTTTTTGTATCAGAAGGCAGACAAACACCACGCTTAAAAATATCTTCTGCTACACTGCTTCCGTCTTCGTTGTGACTTACAAAGTCATATTTTTCAAATACCGGTTGCAAGTGCATCGGCTTCCAAACTGGTCTTGACTCAATATTTTGTCTTTCCAAAGCTTCCATAATATCAATCGGTTTTACTTTTGAATTTTCTTTTAATGTCATAACCGACAACCAATAGTTGCATCTTTCCTCGTTGCTTGCTTGATGCATTTCAATCTGGTCTATCTCTTGAAAAGCTTGTCTATAAGTTTCAAAAATTGCAGTTTTCTGCGCAATCCTTTCTTCTAATACTTTCAACTGACCTCTTCCAATTCCAGCTAAAACATTACTCATTCGATAATTATAACCAATTTCTGAATGTTGATAATGACGTGCCTTATCACGTGCTTGTGTTGCCCAAAATCTCGCTTTTTGAATACCATTTTCATTGTCTGATACTAACATTCCCCCACCACTGGTGGTAATAATTTTGTTCCCATTAAACGAAAAGACACCATATTGACCAAACGTTCCTGTAAATTTCCCTTGATACGTTGTTCCCAAACTTTCTGCTGCATCTTCTAAAATGGGAACCTTATATCGGTCACAAATTGCCATAATTTCATTCATTTTCGCAGCTTGACCATACAAATGAACGACAATCACAGCTTTTGGAGTATATTTCTCAAACGCTTTTTCCAAGGCTTTGGGACTCATATTCCAAGTTTCTGGCTCACTATCGATAAAAACTGGTGTTGCATTTTGATAAAGAATGGGATTTGCGGTTGCTGAAAATGTAAGTGTTGGGCCAAAAACAACGTCCTCTTTTTGCACACCTAATGCTTTCAAACCAAGATGAATGGCAGCTGTTCCACTTGACAAAGCAGCTGCATCTTTAATCTTGACATAGCTAGCGACTTCTTTTTCAAACTGATTTACATTTTCTCCCAAAGGTGCCACCCAATTCGTATCAAATGCCTCTTTTACAAACTGTTGTTCATACCCTTCAGCTGACATATGTGGCGAAGCCAAATAAATTTTACCCATTTTTACCTCTTTCTTTTAATTTACTTTTTCTGGTTCTTTAAATGTTGGGACAACTTGTTTCATAGTATCTTTAATTTCAGTTATTTTAACCTTTTCTTTGTTTAATAATTCAGTAAGTTTCATTAGTTTTTGTTCGATGTCACTCATGGTTAGATTGATTGGTTCTGCTACAAAAATCTTATCATGACTAGTTTTTTCTAAGCCTTCTTCATTCATTAAAATTTCTTCGTATAATTTTTCGCCAGGTCTTAAACCTGTGATTTCAATTTTTATATCTTTTTCCGGCACCAAACCAGATAATCTGATTAAACTTTCTGCTAAATCATAAATTTTTACTGGTTCTCCCATATCCAGTACAAAGATTTCGCCACCTTTAGCATAGGTCATTGCTTGTAAGACAAGTTCGACTGCTTCTGGAATGGTCATAAAAAATCTAGTAATTTCTTTGTGTGTAACAGTTACAGGCCCACCTTCTGCAATTTGTTTTTTAAAGAGTGGAACTACAGAACCATTGCTTCCTAAAACATTACCAAAACGTACTGCTGCGTATTCTGTTTCACTTACTTTATTTTTTGCTTGAACAAGCATTTCGCACATTCTTTTGGTGGCTCCCATGATATTAGTTGGATTAACTGCTTTGTCTGTTGAAATTAAAATACATTTTTTGACGTTTACTTCATCACAAATATTGACTACGTTATAAGTACCAAAAATATTATTTTTAATTGCCTCTTGTGGGCTATTTTCCATCAATGGAACGTGTTTATGAGCAGCTGCATGAAAGACCAAATATGGTTGATAAGTTTCAAAGATTTCACGCAAACGTTTTTCATCTCTGACACTTGCTATGATTGCATCAATTTGCATTTTCGGATAATTGCTTTTTAGTTCAAGTTCAATATCATATAAACTATTTTCATAAATGTCTAGTATGACTAGCCTTTGTGGTTGGTATTTCATGATTTGTCTACATAGTTCAGAACCAATGGAGCCACCACCACCGGTTACTAATATGGTATGATTTTTGATTAAATTTTCTATGTTTGTATTATCTAATGTTACAGGATCTCTTCCTAAAATATCTTCAATTTCAACATCGCGTAAGCTTGAAAAAATGTCTTTATTGTTAATGATTTCTCGAATTCCTGGCAAAACTCTAACTTTGGCTTGTGTTTGCTGACAAATAGTTAGAATTTGTTTTTTATTTTCGTTGTCAATTCTAGCAATCGAAAAGAAAATCAAATCGACTCCATTTTCTTTACATACCTTTATAATATCATTTCTGTTTCCAATAATTTTAATACCAGAAACCGTAAAATTCAATCTTTTGGGATTGTCATCAATAATTCCAATGATTTCATAAGCTTCCTTAAAATTTTTATGGATGGTTTTTATCATCTCATGGGCAGCATCTCCTGCACCAATAATAAGCAATCTTTTTTGGGTTCCATCTGTTTTGACTTTAATTCCTTTATTAACAACATCATTGACTAATACATAGCGTAAAACAATTCGATACGCAACCATCATCATCGAGATAATCAAACCTGCTAAGATATTCATCTGTATGGTTGCAACTTTAATATGAAAAATCTTTTTTATGATTGCAATACTAACAGCTGTTAGCAAACATAAAACAATGTAAATGATATAATCTTTTCCTTCTTCATAGCGTATGATGCTTTTGTGTCTTTTTGCTACATGAAATATAACTTCATATATGACGATATACCACAAAGCAGAGGATAGCAAACGATTTGAATAATATTCTGAAAAACTGAGTAATGAATCGGTCAACAATGCAGTTCCTAAATAATACGCAACTATAATACAAATGCAATCTAATATGACTAAAATAAAATCTCTGTATTTACTAAGTTTCTTGACTTTTTCCAACTTTTTATCCCCTTATTCTCTATCTTTATTTATGAATAGATTGATTGTATCATTAGATGACATTTTTTTCAAGTGTTTTTCATTACATTTAGAAAATTTATTTTTAGAAAAGTATTGACAATCCCAATAGCAATGTGGTAATATAATAACTGTAATAAGCGGATGTGGCGAAACTGGCAGACGCGCTAGACTTAGGATCTAGTGTCTTTGACGTGGGGGTTCAAGTCCTCTCATCCGCACCAAAAATATTTCTGTTCGAACAAATTTGAACAGATAGATTCGGAAATCAATCAGAAATGATTGATTTTTTCTTTATTTAATGATTCAGATAATATTTATGTATACTGTCATATTGACTTATTGACCAAAATATAGTATAATATAATTATTGGGTGTCTCACCCATTTTATATAGATTTTTCCAATGGTTATTTTTTCAAACCTTGGAGAGGAAACCTTGAAATATTCAAAACAGCAAGGAGGAATCTACATGAAACAACAAAAAAAATGCAACAAACGGTTATTAGCAATGCTAATGGTCGTTGCGTTGGTTTTCTCCAACGTGGAAGTAGCATCAGCTACTGAAAGTACCGACTCCGTATGGGTCGAAGAACCTGTCGTTACCGATGCTGAAATCAACAGCGAAACTAACGAAAGCGAATCAGAAACAGTATCAGAAGATACTATACCACCTGGAGTTTGGTCAGACAAAGCCCCTTACTTCACGGATGATGTCCCGCCAGAAACCTCAAATCAAACTTTTGGCTCAGGAAGAACCACCAGTATAGTTCCAACTTATAACGAAGGCGAATCAGAAACAGCATCAGAAGATACTATACCACCTGGAGTTTGGTCAGACAAAGCCCCTTACTTCACGGATGATGTCCCGCCAGAAACCTCAAGTCAAACTTTTGGCTTAGGAAGAGCCACTAGTATTGTTCCAAGTCATCAGGAAGCTTATGAAGCCATGATAGCTTTAAAGGAAACATATCCTGAAGGTATGACCTGGACTAATTTTGAGCCTTACGGGTCGAATGGAAAGTTTGGAGAGTATTATACTTTCCAAGGCGGTGCTGTCAAAGGCGCGCGATTGGGTGTTGGTTGTGCAGCTTTTGGCTTCATCCTCAGCGATGAGGCTTTTGGTAATCTGCCAGCCAGAACTCTTGATAGGGGTAGTTTCACCTACGAAGACCTTAAGGTAGGAGATATCCTTAGGGTCAACAATAACAGCCATTTTGTTATTGTGTTGCAGGTTAGTTCCGGTGGCGTGATAGTCGCTGAGGCAAACTATAATAAGTCTGTGCATTGGGGGCGCGCTATCAGTAAAGCTTCCATAATGGAAGCAGACTTCCTCGTCACTCGTTATCCCATTGGTTATACTGAGGATGATAATGCTGACGAGATTGCCTATCGTGGTACTGAAGGAAACCTCAATTGGACCATAACCAATGCCGGAACATTAACCATCTCTGGCACAGGTGATATGCCGAATTATACAACAGATAATGGGCCATCTTGGAATCCCCATATCGACATGATTAATACCATTATCATCGAAAATGGCATTACACGTATAGGAGATTACGCATTCTACGAAAGTAACGCCCTAACAGTATATATTCCTGATGGAATTACAAGTATTGGGTCTGGGGCTTTCCAGAGTGCAAATCTGGTGTCAGTAACGATTCCAAGTACAACAGTAAGTATTGGTTCTAATGCTTTTAAAAGCTGCACGAACCTAACTTCAGCATCTATTGCTAATGGAGTTGAAACCATCGGTGACAATGCCTTTCGGGCGTGTACATCGGTAACATATCTTGACTTTCCGGCAAGCGTTACCTCTATTGGAGCTGGTGCATTTACAAGTTGCAGTAAGGTAGTGCAGATTAGATTTGCACCTGGCACAAAAAATGTAGAAATTGGCGATAGTGCTTTCGCACAATGCCAGTATCTAATGAGTGTCACTTTACCACAAGGTCTGACAAAAATCAGCAACTATATGTTCCAGTCCTGCACGTCGTTATGGAATATTTACATTTCAGCAAACGTGACGGATATCGGAGAAAATCCGTTCACTTCCACAGGTATCCAGTATGGAGGTACTATCTCCTTTGGAGGAAGCCAAGCTACTTGGAAAAATATCGGTGGTCAATTTATATTAAATTCTATGCCAAAAGCAAAAATAGAATATGAAGTGGATTTTGATGATCCATTTGCAATTGACCCCAATGATCCAGGAGATTTTAAACCTGTTGATCCAGATGAAGGTGACAACGACTCAGACAATTCTGGTTCAGACAACTCTGGCTCAGATAACTCTGGCTCAGACAATTCTGGCTCAGACAACTCTGGCT
>CAOJGX010000022.1 GCA_948435735.1 uncultured Clostridium sp. | reverse complement strand
TGTGTGTGTACAGTCGCAATAGTTTTCAGCTTTTCATCCATTTGTTTCATCTTTACCTCTTTTCATTTCTTAATAAAATTAATCCTTTTCTCGTTGATCGGATATACTTGTATCAATCCCCACTATATCTAAACCTTTCTCTCTTTCAAGTGACTTTTTCATACTGCTAATTAGTTCTATCTTTTTCTGGTCATCTGATAAAAGTTGGGCCAAGGCAGTTGATAAAAAACGTTCATTATCCTTAATATTTACCGCACTATTTGTCAATTGATTGATTCCATCTTCTAAACATCCACTTAATCTATCTGCTAATAATGAAGTATACGTATTTCTTGTACTATAATTTCTAGCATACCCTACATAACCATTTGGGCTCTTCATAAATGGATTCCTATTTTCAGAACCTTCAAACAATTCAGGAACTTCCTCTTTTGTTCTTTCTATCCTTTCTAGTACTTGATTTAATTCATCTTCATCTTCTAGAAAAAAAACAATTTTATCGGAACGCTCTTTTTTATTTGCTTCATAATCTGTTGAAAATTTAAAATAAAAACTTTCCATATCATCCATATTTTTTATTAAATTTTCAGATAATAAAGCGATATTTTCTCTTTTACAATTTAAGTATAATTTTTTAGTAAGTCTCCTTGTCTCATGCTCGTTTTTATTTACATGAATAAAAACTTTTTTTAATTGTTCCTCACCATTTTCTATTTTTTCTGGATCAAAATCCTCAAATTGTCCATCAAAATTAATGTCAATTCTATTTTTAAATTTCTTTTCTAATCTTTCCTCATTTTCTTTATTCTGTCCTGCATTTTCTTTAGAATTCGCTCCTATACTCATCAATGCATCACGAGAATCAAATTTCTGTCCAGTTTGAAGCTGATTCAAAACGGTCATCAAATATTGCTCTAACGCATAATCCAAAGTTCCTACTTGAGGTACATATTTAGGCGTTGTATCCATTTTATACTGTTCCATCTGATTAACTGGTTCTTTATATACAGCCTCTGCTAACAGCTTTACTCCCTCTTTTTTATTTTGTTTTGCTATTCTTCTTTCCTCTTTGGCTTTTAGCTTTGCTATCTTTCTTGACAATAACTCCTGCTCTAATTGCTTTGCTTCCGAATAGTCAGGATTATAATCATCATTTGGTTCATACTTTAGACGTTCATCCTCTGTCTTTTCCGCTTCCCTTCTTTTTAAAAAAACTTTAAATCTGTCTATCATTCCCAATTTTACATTTGAATAATCCATATTATTTTTCTCCTTTTGTATTTTCTTAAATTATCTATATGTGTATGTTTTATTTCAAAACCACATTCTCTTTCCCCACAATTTCCTCAAACTGCTCTAAAATAGGATTGGTCATATAAATTGCTCCACAAGGCTTGGTATTCTCATCCTGCATAATTTCTAATCTCACATTAGCTCTATCCCCTGTAAAAAACTTGATGGCTCCACGCAATTTTTCTTTTGTTTCTTCTGATAAATTTGTAATATTCAGTGACAAACAGTTAATTTTACCTGTTGTACCCTCTTGACACGTACTATTACTGTTTAAATCTTTCATACTACCTGCCACAATCTTAACTGGTTCATCCTCACGAATTGACAATCTTCCCTCAACTAACACCACATTTTCTTCTAATAAAGAATTTTGGGAATTATGATAAACACTATCAAACACAATCAATTCAACACTTCCATACAAATCCTCAATCGTCACAAATGCCATAATGGTATTATTTTTAGTAAACTTCTTTTTAATTTTAGTAATCACACCCGCATATTTGACATTTTGATTATCACGATATTCCACCGTTTTTCCATATTCTTCCATATCTTGATTGATTTTTAGCATATTAAGCGTATTAATATTTGTCATTTTTTCAATCAACTCACGATATTTTTCCAACGGATGACCCGAAATATACACACCAATCATTTCTTTTTCAAAACTTAGTAATTCTTTTTCTTCCACTTCTTCTTTTTCAACAAAAGTATATTTTTTTGTTTCAATCGGTTCCTCAGTATCTGCCATCAAATCAAACATAGAAACTTGATTTTCCATGACTTTTCGGTCTGCATTGTTAATCAAATCAATCATTCCCTCAAACGATGCCAAAAGGGTTGCTCGCGTTTTTCCAAAATCGTCAAAACTGCCTGCTTTTATCAAACTTTCTACACACTTTTTATTGACCCCTTTATCTTTAATTCTCTCACAAAACGCCGCAAAATTCTCAAACTCGCCATGTTGATTTCGTTCTTCCACAATACTATTAATCGCTGCAATTCCAACATTCTTAATACTTCCGAAGGCCAAAACGAATTTTATTATCGTCAACCGTAAATTTGGTTTCACTTTTGTTGATATTCGGTGGCAAAATTTCAATATTCATTTTTCTGCAATCATTAATATAAATTGGAATTTTATCTAAATTTCCTAAAAAGCTGTTTAGGGTTGCTGCCATTAATTCTTCTTTATAATACGCCTTTAAATACGCCGTTCTATAAGAAACCACCGCATACGCCGCTGCGTGTGATTTATTAAAAGCATATTTGGCAAATTCAATCATCTCGTCAAATATTTTGTTGGCAGAATCGGCGTCAATTCCATTTCTAACACAGCCCGGAACTACAATATTCCCGTTTTCATCCACTTGCCCATGAATAAAAACTTCTCGCTCTTTTGCCATAACGTCCAATTTCTTCTTTCCCATCGCACGGCGAACCAAATCCGCACGGCTTAACGAATATCCCGCCAAATCTCGCACAATTTGCATTACTTGCTCTTGATACACCATACAGCCATACGTGACATTTAAAATTGGTTCCAAAGCTGGATGGGTATACTCATTGTGACCTGGATTTAATTTTCCTTTAATATAACGTGGAATTTGGTCCATTGGCCCTGGTCTGTAAAGCGAAACACCAGCAATAATGTCTTCTAAACAGTCTGGCTTTAGTTCTTTCATGAAAGAGGTCATGCCCCCACTTTCAAATTGGAAAATCCCAAACGTGTTGCCTTCTTGCCAAAGTTTGTAGACGTTTGGGTCATTCATGGCTTCATCAAAAACAACATCAATGCCTCGATTTTTCTTGACAAGCTGTTTACAATCTTCAATAACTGTTAGGGTTCTTAGACCTAAAAAGTCCATTTTTAATAAACCAAGTTCTTCTAGTAAAGTCATGGTATATTGAGCAACTGGAGTTCCATCATTAACGTATAACGGAACATACGTGTCTACTGGATTTTTGGTAATCACAACACCGCAAGCGTGTGTAGAGGCGTTTCTTGGCATACCTTCTAAACCTTGTGCAATGTCAATGACTTTTTTGACTGTTTGGTCACTTTCGTATAAATTTTTAAGTTCAATATTTTCTTTCAAAGCTTTTTCAATTGTGATATGTAATTCAAATGGTATCATTTTCGCTAGTTTGTCGACTTCGTTGTATGGAATGTCTAAAACTCTTCCTACATCGCGAATTACACTTCTAGCTGATAGTGTACCGAATGTGATAATTTGAGATACATGGTCTGAACCATATTTTCTTGCAACATAGTCAATCACTTCTCCGGCGTCTTTCGTAGCAAAAATCTACGTCAAAATCAGGCATACTAATTCTGTCTGGATTTAAAAATCTTTCAAACAGTAAATTGTATTTGATGGGGTCAATATCGGTTATACCGATTGCGTAAGCAACAATCGAGCCTGCTCCCGAACCACGACCTGGCCCAACTGCGATGCCGACACTTTTGGCATAATGAATAAAATCCCACACAATTAAATAATAGTCAACATAGCCCATTTTTGAGATAACGCCCATTTCGTATTCTGCTCTGTCTAAAATTTCTTGGGATGGATTTTCGCCATAACGTTCTTGTATTCCATCATTGCATAATTTTCTAAAGTAGGCTTCATGGGTTTCAAATTCTTCGGGCACATCATAATTTGGCAATTTGGTGACACCAAATTCAAAGTCAAAATTGCATTTTTTCGCAATCTTCACTGTATTTTCGATGGCTTCTGGTACAGCTGAGAAATAGTCAATCATTTCTTCTGGTGATTTGATATATAATTCGTCTGTTTCAAAGCGCATTCGGTTTTCATCTGTCATTTTTTTGCCTGTTTGAATACAGAGTAAAATTTCGTGGTTGTAATTGTCTTCTTTTTTTAAATAATGGGCATCATTGGTTGCTACTAAAGGAATGTCTAATTCTTTGGATAATTCAATGAGTTTTTGATTGACCATCACTTGTTTGGCAAGGCCATTGTTTTGGATTTCTAAATAATAATCTTCGCCAAAAACGCGTTTATGCCATAAAGCAATTTCTTTGGCTTTGGTCATATCATCTTGCAAAATGGCTTGATTGATACTGCCTGCTAAACAGGCACTTAGGCAGATTAGGCCTTCACTGTATTGTTCTAAAATTTCGGTGTCAATACGTGGTTTGTAGTAATAGCCTTCGGTAAAAGAATGGGATACTAATTTGATTAAGTTTTCGTATCCAGTCTGATTTTTGGCAAGGAGAATGAGATGTGAGTATTTGTCATCAATACCAGATTGCTTATCTGTTCGCTTGCGCGGTGCGACATAAACTTCACAGCCAATAATTGGTTTTATTCCATTTGCTTTACATTCTTTATAAAAATTGACAGCACCAAACATAACGCCATGGTCTGTAATGGCAATGGCGGTCATGCCAAGTTCTTTGGCTCGTTTGGGTAAATCTTTGATACGACACATGCCGTCTAGTAAGCTGTATTCGCTGTGGACGTGTAGGTGGACAAATTGGGCCATGAGATTCTCCTTTTCTTTTATTTTGTAGTTAGTATATCATATATTTTGGGGTTTGTGTTATAAAATTTGATATTTTTTATTTTTATTGTTTGTAAATCAAACTTTAAATCTCTTATCGTGTGAATAGTAGTTTAGGCTCTATTATATTTATATTAAAACTTAGCAAACTCGTCCATTACAAAGTGAACGTGTACCTTCACATTCTACTATATTTATATTAAAACTCCAAGTATCGATTTTCTTGTCACAACTATTGTACCTTCACATTCTACTATATTTATATTAAAACCAGCTACTTTTCTCCTCCTCTTATTTCAACACTTTCTCTCTCCTTATCTGTCGATACTCTTCTTTTCCTAAAAAAATTTCTCCTTTTTTCCCTTTTCGTTTACAAAATTCCCATTTTCTCAACTTTTTTCAATCTGTCATACCCCTCCAATTTTTACACAATCCTACATCGACAGATAGCATCCTCTTTTCACATTCTACTATTTCTAAAAAAACAGTTACTCTTCAGCAACTGCCTTCTTGGCTCGGGTGGTAAGATTCGAACTTACGCATGTCGGAGTCAGAGTCCGATGCCTTACCGCTTGGCGACACCCGAATATTCACACAATTTTCACACATTCTTCACACAAAATACATCCTATTATGCTAGGTGGATAAAACTATCCACCACTTTTCTTTTTATATTTATCATAAATTTTAAAAACTGTCTATATTTTTTACGCATTTTACAATTTTTTCTGCATTTAATTCAAAATAATCTAACAATTCCTGTGCCTTACCAGATTTTCCAAAAACATCTTGCATACCAAGTCTAACTAACTTCTTTGGGCACTCATCCGTTAATACTTCCGAAATCGCCGTTCCTAATCCACCAAGGATACTATGGTCCTCAATCGAAATTAATGTTTTCGTTTCTTGTGCACACTTAACAATCATTTCCTTATCAATTGGTTTTATGGTATGAATATCAACAACTCTAATATCTATCGTTTGCTTCTTCAATTCTTCTTGTGCTTGCAATGCTGCTGATACCATGTCACCTGTAGCAAAAACAGTTGCCTCTGTTCCGTTTCCGTGCATAATCGCTTTTCCAAATGTAAAACTTTTTTCCTCATAAATAACTGGCGTTGCCAATCTACATAATCGAATATAAACTGGCCCATCGATTTTCGTAACTTCCTCAATCGCCCATTTTGTTTGAATATCATCGGATGGGCAAATCACTTTCATATTGGGTAAGCCTCTCATTAACCCAATATCTTCTAACATTTGATGGGTTGCACCATCTTCTCCAACCGTAATTCCACTGTGTGTTCCCGCAATTTTTACATTCAAATTCGGATAACACACACTATTTCGGATTTGGTCATACGCCCTTCCTGTTGCAAATGCAGCAAAGGTTGCTGCAAATGGTATTTTTCCACAAGTTGCTAGACCTGCTGCTGTGGCAATCATGTCTTGTTCTGCAATTCCTATATCAAAAAAACAATTGGGAAATTCTTTTGCAAAAATGCTTGTTTTGGTGGCTACTGATAAATCTGCATCTAATACAACTATATTTTGATTGGATTTTCCTAATTCTACTAAGGCTTCTCCAAAACTTTGCCTAGTAGCTATTTTTTTATCTAAATTCATATTTTTCTCCTTTTTATGAATTAGACGATATATCGCCTGTTATTGGTTAATTATTGCAATTCTTGGATTGCTGTTTCATATTCTTCTTTGGATGGTGCTTTTCCGTGCCAACCGACTTGGTTTTCCATGAATGAAATGCCTTTTCCTTTTATGGTCTTCGCAATAATGGCTGTTGGCTTTCCTTTTATGGTTCTTGCTTCAGCAAATGCGTTTAAAATCTCGTCTATATTGTTTCCATCAATATTAATGACATGAAATCCAAAACTTTTGAACTTTTCATCAATTGGATGGACATTCATTACTTCTGTTACTTTCCCATCAATTTGCAAATTGTTGTTGTCAACAATGGCACATAAATTATCCAATTGGTAATGGCTTGCTGTCATAGCTGCTTCCCAGATTTGACCTTCTTCGATTTCTCCATCACCCATAAGACAGTATACGCGGTATGTTTTGTTATCTAGCTTTCCTGCCATTGCCATACCGTTGGCAACTGATAAACCTTGCCCAAGTGAACCTGTACTCATATCCACACCAGAAATTTTTTTCATGTCTGGATGACCTTGCAAAGTGCTATTGATGTTTCGGAAACCTAGTAAGTCTTCTTTGGAAATAAAGCCTTTCTCTGCCAAAGTTGCATATAAAGCTGCTGAAGCATGGCCTTTTGATAAAACAAATCTGTCTCGATTTTCATCTTTCGGATTGTTCCTATCCACTTTCATTTCCGAAAAATATAAAGCAGTTAAAATATCCGCACACGACAAAGCTCCTCCGGGGTGACCTGAAGAAGCTGTATAAATCATTTCAAGAATATTCTTTCGGATATTTAGAGCTGTATTTTGTAAATTTTCCATTTTTTATCTCCTTTCCTAATTGGTATTGTTTATAAAATTCCTACAACAATTAACCAGCCTAAACTATATGCCCAAAGCGGAACGCCTGTCGCAATATTAACCAGCCACAGCCATAAACTGCTTCCTGTTGATTTTATGTTATTCCATGTAAACATGTCTGCCAATCTTGTGCCAAAAATGGTTACATTGCTTATATCAATTCCTAAGCCTAAAACATTGGTTAAATCAATTTCCCATCCTAGAATATTGATAATATTGGTTGTATCTGGCATGTTTTCAACGATTGCAATAGCAAACTTTTCGATGTTATTTGCCTTGAATTTGATGCGAATTGGCTTTGAAGCACCGTGGTTGCATTCCTACTATTTTTATGTATTCTGTATCTGCTAATAGTTGTCTCTCGTTATATAAATTTACTTTTAAATAACATTCATCAACAAAATTTCCTGTTGTATTGATTAGGTCAAAATTCAAATAGCCATTGACATTACTAGCTGTTGCTAAAGTATTTTTTACATGAAATCGACTATCGGTTTTTGCATAATAGGTATCAAATTCGCCCGAAATTGGTGTATACATGGCTAATAATAAGCCATTTTCTAATACAATTGATACAGCAAAAAATCCAATGATTAATAGTGCGTAGATAAGAAAGGTTTTCATTCTATCCATTTATCATTTCCATTCCTTCCAAATATAAATCCATTTATTGTTATTGCATATTTTCTATAACATTATACACCACAAACACTTTTTTGTAAATATTTTTGGTGAAATTTGCAAGATAAAATTTAAAACCATACTACCCAAAGTATGGTTTCTTAACCTAAAAACTTCTCGAACTTCCGTCCTCCACCAGAAGAGCCTCCTCCTCCTGATGATGATGATGAACTTCCGCCAGAAAATCCTCCTCCTGATGAACCTTCGCCTAAAAGAAAATCTCCAATCAATCCCATAACATATCCCATTATAGAACTACATACAGAAAGTATCAACCAAGCACTCATACTTATCCATACAAACTTTAGCAGAATAATCCCTCCAATAAAAAATACCATATAGACAATACCAAATTTTATATTAACCCATCTAGTTAAAACACCTAAAACAATTGAAATAGCAAATATTATATAAATAAGCTTTAAACCTTTACCTGAATTCCAATCTGTAACACTTACTTTACTATTTGCAGTTTCCACATTTTCAATACTAACTCCATACTCCTCCAAGACTTCCTGTAAAATTGCATTAAATCCATTTCGTATGCCTTCATTCCAATTGTTATTTTTTAAGTATGGAATAATATATTCGTCTTGAATTCTTCCTGTTTTCGCATCATTCAAGCTCCCTTCTAGTCCATACCCAACTTCTACTCGAAATTGTCTTTCCTCTAAAGCTAATAACAAAAGCACACCATTATTTTTCGTTTTATCGCCAATTCCAAACTTTCTGAAAAGGGTTGTAGCATATTCTTCTAATGAATTTCCTTCTAAATTAGGCACGGTTACAACAACAATTTGAGCGCCTGTTTTAGCATACAATTTTTTGTTAATATTTATAATATAATCTTTCGTATCAGTACTGAGTAGCCTTGCATAATCATTTACATAAAAATCTGAAGTTGGATTTATCATAGCAAATGCTTTTATATTAAAAATATGAAACCATAGTAAAATAACAATTATTATTTTAACAAATTTGTTTTTATTCAAAGCTAACACTAGGCACCTCCGTGCTTCCTTCACTTGCTTGGAAATACGCTGCCTGTTCAAATCCAAACATACTAGATGATAGGTTGTTTGGAAATCTTTTTACACTTGTATTAAACGCTTTTACGGCATCATTATAGTCTTTTCTTGCAACTGCAATGCGATTTTCCGTTCCTGCTAATTCATCGGATAATTGGATAAAATTCTGCGATGATTTCAAATCTGGATAATTTTCTACAACAACCATTAAAGCATTCAACGAATTGGTAAGTTCTTGATTAGCTGCTGATTTTTCATCAATGCCATTGGCACTAACCAACTTAGCTCTTGCATCAGTAATTCTTTCAATTACTTCTGTTTCATGTTCTGTATAGCCTTTTACTGTACTGACCAAATTCGGAATCAAATCTGCCCTTCTTTGTAACATAACATCTAAATTTGAAAACGCATTTTCTACATTTTCTTGTTTTGTAACCAGACCATTATAAGCACTCCCTAGCATAATTGCTACTATTACAATAACCACAATTACGATTAATAAAATTAAATTCTTCTTTTTCATTTTCCCTCCTCAAACGTTATTTTAATTTTAGTATAAGCAATCATACTCGTTTTTGTCAACAAATTTCCATAAATTTTTTATTTTTTCAATTATTTTTACTTTTTTTCATTTTCTACTTGACATTAAACGTCACTATCTGCTATACTATAGTTGTGTGTGAAGAAAATTTTGTTTAAATTTTTTCTTTTGTTTTTCTTCTTAGCATGTAAGTGCTTGAATATCGCACTTGCATGCTTTGTTTTTTATTAAATTTCAGTGCAAATCGCACCAATTTTTCAAACAAATTATTCATTTTATTTAGGAGGTTTTATGAAAAAAATTTATTTTAGTACATTGATTTTAATTTTATTTTTATTTTTTATATCCTGCATCACTACATTTGTAGTATATTCCAACGCAACATTTACTACTTCACCAACTGATTTCTCTTTTTCCAATCAAGATTATTCTTGGCCTTTACTAAAGCACCATACAATTTCATCGTATTTTGGATTTCGTATTTCGCCAACAACAGGCGCTTCTAGCTATCATTCTGGAATTGATATTCCAGCACCCGAACGGTACTCCTATTTACTCGGTTTCATCTGGCAAAGTTTCCTATTTGGATTTTAATGGTGCAAATGGCTATACAATCATGATTTCTAATAACCATATGATTTTCTCTTATTCCCATGTTTCCCCTAAATTTATCGTAAAAATAGGTGATTTGATCAAACAAAATCAAATCATTGGTCAGGTTGGCCCAAAATATATTGATGCCATTCCAAATAATCCTTATCATGATTTTTCTCGGCGCTCAAACAAATGGAGCAACAACCGGTTGTCACTTGCATTTTAGTACAAAAATCGATGGCAAAGCCATCGACCCCCAAACATTATTTGATTCGTTGTAATTACATGTCATCTTCAAAATTTCCCCAGTCTAATTCAATCATATTTTTGCAATCTGGACATTTGATTTCCTTTTTCGTGTTATCAAACTCGATAAAAAAGTTCGTATTACAGTATGGACATTTAATTGGTTCTAAATCTGTATCTTCCCCTTCTTCAGTATCTTGGAATAAATCACTATCGAATTTTTGCATCGCAACTTCTAACGTGTCTAATCTATGTTCACAAATTGCTACTTTTTCTTTATAAACATTTTCTAATCGATCGAGTTCATCTAAATAGACCATCGTTAGCTCCATCACTTGTGACTTAGCATAGGCTAAGTCCTTTTTTGTTTCAAGATTTTCCTCTAAATTTTTAACGATTTCCTTAAACTTATTATTTAGCATCAAAAGTATCCTTCCTCTCTGTCTTACAACTATGAATTTATACTTAGAACTAGATTCTTTCCATATATTGACCAGTTCTTGTATCAATTCTAATCACGTCACCTATGTTTACAAACAAGGGAACTGAAATTTCTAAACCATTTTCTAAAGTTGCTGGCTTTCCAGATGTTGTTGTCGTGTTTCCACTAAAACCTGGTTCTGTGTACGTAACTTCTAGCTCTACAAACATTGGTGGTTCGACTGCAAACACTTTTCCTTTGAATGCTAGCATGCTAACATTCATATTTTCTTTCATATATTTTAACGCATCACCAATTTGTTCTTGATTAAGTGGCATTTGGTCGTATGTATTATTGTCCATGAAATAATATAATTCACCATCATTATATAAATATTGCATATCTCTTTTTTCAATTTCTGCTCCTTGCAATTTTTCAGATGGATTAAAGGTTCTTTCCAAAACGGCTCCTGTAATTACATTTTTCATTTTTACACGAACAAAAGCTGCTCCTTTTCCTGGTTTTACATGTTGAAATTCTACAACTTTAAATACATTATTATCTAATTCAAATGTTGTTCCATTTCTTAAATCTCCTGCCATATAAACATCAGCCATAATTTTTACCTCATTTCTTTCCTTTTATTTTGACTTGGGTTATTATATCATACGCGTTTCGAAAAATCAAGTGTTTTTTTCTTTTACATTGACTATACTATATTCTTTTCCAGATTTTGTTAAATTTATACATGAATTTTTCTGAATCAAATACGTATCTTCAATTCGGATACCAAATCTGCCTGTTTTATAGATACCTGGCTCAATCGCAAGCACCGAATTTTCCTTTATATATAAATCCATTTTGGAACTTAAAACCGGTTCTTCATGAATACACAAACCCACACCATGCCCAAAAGCATGTGCTATATCGTAATTTTTCAAGCGATAATCCGCTTCCCTATTTTTCATAACTTGCTTTATATTAACACCATCTTTCAAGCTTTCCACAATTTTTGCCTGTTGTTCTAAAACAAATTGATAACCATCTTCGTATTCATTTTTCTTATAATCCACAAAAATAACTCTCGAAAAATCCGAACAATAGCCATGATATTTCGCACCAATATCCAGCTGAATGATATCCCCTGATTGCAAACTTCGGCTTGTTGGCACAGCATGTGGCATAGATGTATTTTCGCCAAATGCTACGACTGAATCAAAGGCTAGACCATCTGCACCATTTTCAAGCATGAATCGTTCAATCTCAAAGCTAAGCTGTTTTTCGGTCATGCCATACTGTAAAATCCTTTTTGCATATTCAAATGCGTTGTCTGTTATTTCGCAAGCTTTTTTAATCCATTGGATTTCCTCTTCATCTTTAACCATTCTGTGATTTTCAATTATGCCTTCTGTTTCTACTAAATTTACTTGAAATTTTTGCAAATATTTTTTATAGGTTTCATACGTCACATATTTTTCTTCAAAACCAATGTCATTCGAACACATAAAAAATCCTTCGTAATCAAACTTACTCAAATTTCTGACGTCATAGGCAACAATTTCATCATCAATGGTTAATTGATTATTGACACTTTCAATATATCTTGTATCGGTAATAAAAACATTTTCCTTTGGTGCAATAATAAAGATACCTTCCTCTTCTAATCCTGTCAAATACTTTACATTGACAGGATTGGATACAATCATTCCTTCTAATTCCATGGCTTTTAATTGGTCTCGTAGCCATTTTATTCGTATATTCATAGAGCACCTCCTTTTATAGTATACTCAAAAGTTTATCACTAATTCCTTTACACATTGCCATAAACAAGACAAATACCGTATTCGCTGGCAAGAAAGTACATGCAATGGCACCAATTACCAAAAATGGACCAAACGGCATATATTCATCATCACTTTTCAAAATTAAGTTTCGCACAAGAAGAACAATGATGGAAACAATAGCCCCCACAAAGAAAGCCAATAACGAAATCTGTGCAATCGTGCTTACGCCAAAATACAAACCAATTGCTCCCATAAATTTCACATCACCCAAGCCCATTGCCTCTTTCCCAGCAATTAGGCCTCCTAATAACGTAATGGCTCCAAAAATCCCAACACCTGTTAACATTCCCAATAGCATATCTTTTGCTACATTTATATTATGAATTCCATAGATAAATGTAAAAATTAGACCAACTTCAAAAATTGTCAAATTTAAACGATTTGGGATAATTCTGTGTTTTAAATCAATCATAAAGGAACTGACTAGCATGGGCATTAAAAGCATGAATTTTATCAAGTCTAAATTTTGCATCCAGGTTTTTCCAATGCCAAATTGATAAAGCAGTGCAAGATATAAAACTAACATGATTAACATGCAAATATAATTTTTTTCTAATCCCTTTTTATTAAAAGTAAAAAATTCTTTGGAGCATATCTTTTTCTCTTCTGGCAAACGTATATTCATCCAAGCCACTATTTTTCCTACTAATAAAGCAATTATTCCAACGATTACATAGACTAAAATATGTGTATTATTACGATCATACATTTTTTATTCCTCTTTCTTCTTTTGTTGTTTTACATAAGATTTTATAATCAGTTCTTCCAGTGGTCTTTTAAAACGAGTCACCCAAATATCTTTTTTGGCAATCGGATTAACCAGAATGGAAAACATTTTACTACGATTAGCCCCTAGTACATCCGTAAAAATTTGGTCTCCAATCACAGCAATTTGGGAAGTTTCCACCCCTAGCTGCGTTTTGGCTTTTTTAAAACCTCCTTTGAGTGGCTTTTTAGCAAAATATAGATATGAAATTTGTAAGGTATCTGCTACCATTTTTACTTTGTCTAGTTTGTTACTATTTGATAAGATAATGCAACGTATTCCCGCTTCTTTTATTTTTTGCACCCATTCTTTTGCCCCCTGAAGCAACTTGCGTTCAAAATCAATTAGTGTATTATCCACATCTAAGATAATACCTTTTATCTTATTTTCCTCTAGCAATTCAAGCGTGATATCTGTGACTTTATCACAATAATAATCTGGATAAATAAACATAAACTTTTCCTTTCTATCATGTATATATTACCAATATGTTGCAATTTTGTCAAATTTATTTAAAAAATATTTTCTCTGTACACAAAAAAAGGAATGAATCATTTTTGATTATTCCTTTAAACTATGCTATATTTTACAATTGCCTTCTATAAAATTTAGATCTTTGTATTCCCCAAAATATCTTTTCTACGATACACCGAAAGTACCAACGCCAAACAAATCATATTGATTACCAAATCCTGTCTACCATACGAAATAAATGGAATATTAACATTTGACTTAATTCCCAAATTAAGATTCATCAACAAATTAAATACACTCTGCAAAATAAACAAACTAGCAATTCCAACAACCATTAATTTTCCATATCGATCCTTCATTTTTTTGCTATTCATCATTAGTTTAATACTAAACGCTACAATCGCAAGCACCATTCCTATGCTTACCATCCATCCATAATGTGCCAAAATTGACATAAATGCAAAATTCGTACCTTCATCAAATATCTGCAAAGCATTACTCATATTATTTGCTTCACCAACTAAATTTGCAGATTCTAAAATTACATTTTGTTGTACGCCAAGCCATCCTCTTCCCATTGGATCTTGTTCTGGAATAAAAGAAGCAATCAATCTATGCCAAATCATCGGCATCAATACTATACCCAATAAAATTGGAACGCCCCATAAAATCCCTAAATAGATTTTCTTATTTTTTGACCCTTCTAATATTTTTACACTTGCCAAAATCAAATATACCATTGCCAAAATAACCATTAACGCTGTTGCAGGTACAGTTTCTAGCAACCATAACGAAACCGCACTGAAAAAAATAATTTTTAAAATGTCAACTGGAATACAACTTTCTTTCTTTTGGAACCAATTTATTTTCAATTTTTTGCTTGTATCGATTTTTTGTACAAATCCAATAAAAGCTACTATATAGAGCAAAACAGCCAACATCGGCACAAACCAACAAAAACCTGCCATGGCAATATATGCCTTTGTTCCATTGATTTGAAGGCCAAATTTTTCCGTAAAAATTAGTAAAACTGTTGCCATACCATAGAAACATTTCGAAAATTTAAAAATCTTTCGATAATCCAAAAAATAAAAAACCATACTTAAAATAAATCCTATTAATACAGTCAACATATATTGAGACATGGAAGCCATATAAGGCACTCTCCCTGTATCATCCGCATAATTCCAACAATTGGTAGCTCTTGTAAATGTCACTAACGCTCCAAAAAGAAGCAAAACAAATGCAATTAGTAACAATTTCCAATCCAATTTCGGACGATGAATTTTATTTAATTTTTTACCAATCTCCTCCGCATTTCCCATTTGCCTGATAGCAGTCTCTTCTGCTTCTATTTCTAACATGCCTTCTAGCATATACCTTTCTTTTGCCTCAAGCAAATGATTTTCCATCTCTTCCGAAATTTGCTTACGAACTGGCTGATATTTTATTTGCTCACAGATATCATCTAAAAATTCTTTAATTTGCAAGCCAAGCACCTCCTATCACTTGATTAATTCCTTTGCTAAAAATTTTCCATTCCTCTTTTTGTGTTTTTAAATGTTTTCTTCCCTCTTTTGTAATCGTATAATATTTTCTCTTTTTGGCAGTTGACTCGTCCCAATAAGAATCAATCAAGCCATGTTGCTCTAACGTATGTAAAATGGGATATAACGTCCCTTCTTTTAGTTCAAATAGCCCTTCTGACCTTTCTTTTAGGTCCTTAATCATTTCGTAGCCATACATGTTTTCCGTTTCTAATAGGCGTAAAACTAGCATGGTTGTACTTCCTTTTAGTAATTCTTTGTTAATTTTCATGATTTCCCTCCTTTTATACATAGATTATCTATGCTTTTAAATGCATTGTATATCTAGGTATTAAAAATGTCAATATTTTTTTAAAAAAAAGTTAAAAAATTTGAAAAAATTAAAAAATGCTATGACACAAAGAAGGTCATAGCTATTTTCTAAGTTTTCTTATTTTTTAAAATGACTTTATCCCACGCAGCAATAACGGCTGGTAGCAATCCCAAAATCAAAATGGTAGAACACAAGGTTCCTTGTGATATTGTTGTGCAAATTTTAGCAGTGATTGCGGAGGCAAAATGGCCTACAATTAGGGTAACAATCACCAAAATTGATGCAGATGTCAATATCGTATGAATCGACTGGTTATATGATTGAATCATTGCCTCTTTTATTCCCATTGTTTTTCGATGTTCTAAATAATACGAAGCATACAAAATCGCATAATCAATCGTGGCTCCCATTAAAATGCTTTGTACAATCAACAACGAAATGAAATAAACGGTTCCGCCTGATAACGACAATATTCCCATTGTTAAATAGACTGCACACTGAATGGTAAGCACCAAAATAATCGGCAAAATAATCGATTTAAAGGTAATGGCAACGACAACAAAAATAGCTATCATCGTTAAAACCGTGATAAAATCTAATTCTTGATTAAAACTTTGACTCATTTCGTACGCCATCGGCGAATTTCCAATTAGGTAGTATTCTTGCACATTTTGTGTCATTACATCTTTCATATTTTGAATAAAAGCAAAGGTTTCTTCCGATTCTGGTAATAATTTTGTATTAAGTACAATTCTAGAATAATCTTTACCAATCAGTAACTTTTTCGCATCTTTTACCGTGTCTTTTGCTTCTAAAATTTTTTCTCTTTTATCGTCTTCTAAGAAATCATCAAATCTACTGTCTTTTAGGATTTTTTCATTTAGAAATCCGACAAACTCTTCAACTGTCATACTCCAAGTTTCATCGTAAATTTTATCGCTTCCATAGTAGACATATAATAAATCGACTGTATTTTTGTCAAGTGAATCTGTTAGAACCGTCAAAATGGTAAATATTTCGTCTTTTGTATATTTCGTATTGTTTCTTGTAGCATTCATGATGCCCTGTATGGTGTTTAGTTTATTCGTTTTTTCTGTATCAAAACGTTCTGCGTAATCTGAATTTGTTACAACATCCTTTAATAAAAATTGTACAAATTTTTCTAATGAAATCGTTTGGTTTTGATTTTTATGTTTGGAAATATGCAAACCATACAGCAGTTCTATCTCTTTTGGGTTCATTCCGAATAGATTTGATAGTTCCAAACTGCTATATTTTTTCCCAATTTTCACGCCATTCATGACACCCTCAACTGTTTGTAAGTCACTTATTTTTTCCGAAGATAAACTGTTTGCTAAAGCATCATCCTTTTGATGTGCTAATACAAATCCTACAAATTCATTTGGTGTGAGTTGCAAATTCGTGTGATTGACTTGATACAAGGTATAAATGCTTTTGAGTTTGTTTTGGTCAATTCCAATTAGTGTTGCTAATTCACTATAATTGTAAGTACTTTGATTACTTGCACTAGTCATGATATTGTTTAGTAACTGAAGCTTCGACAACGTTCCTTCCGGTAAATTTTGTGCCATTGCCGGATTATTAGCATTGGTCAAAATAAGATTTACAAGTTCGCTTGGTGTTGCTGACCAAGTATTTGTATTGTTTTGTGAATAAGTAATTAAAGCATATAACTGCGTGGTTTGTTCTTTGGAAAGACTAAACATGCTTGCCATTTGGGTTGCTGTATAGGGTGTTTTATTGGATGCAATGGAATCATCGATTATCAGTTTTAGAAGTTTTAATTGGCTAAGTGTTTCCTCTTCTACTGAAAATAGGCTTCCATCCACACTATCTTCTGTCGTATTTCCTAAACTGGTTAAAACCAAATTGATAAATTCTTGTGGTGTCATCGTATATTCATCTGGCAAACCAGCTAATAAGTAAATGTTTTCGACAAATCCTTTTCGGATTTCATTAAAGATTTTGGCTAATGCTGTTTTGTTCATTTTAGTTGTATTCATGTTGTTAGGATTTTGTGCAAATATGGCTACTTTTTCTAAATTGTTCACATCCACTTCATCTAAATAATTGGTCTTCTTTTTTAATTCTATAATTTGATTGATAAATTCCGTGATAGACAAGGTATTACCTGTCTCAACTGAACGATATTTTAGCAATAATACTTGTTTTATTAAACTTTCATCTATGCCAAACACATTGGCTAGTTCCGTAGAATTCATTGGTTTTAGAATGGTATCTAAATTGCTAAATGTGTTCAAAATTCTAATGTTCTGAACGGTTGCTTCATCAAAATTGCTAGCATATTGTGGGTCATTTAGCATGTCATTTAAAACAAAATTTGAAAATTCAGCAACACTCATTCTAGTATCGGTTGGATTTAAACTCACATAATATTTATATAATTGCTCCATTGAATTCGCATTCATACCAAACAGATTTGCCATTTCTGGGCTTGCCATTTTGGTATCATTAATCGTGTTATTTGTGAATTTGGATAGGGTGTTTAATTGATTTTGATTAGTTTGTGAAATGTTATGTGCATATTCGGCATCTGTTAGAACATCTCGCTTGATAAAATCAATCAATTCTGCAACACTTAATTTTAAAGTATTATGTTTGGAATTATAATAAATTAAAACATCGTCTATCTCTTTTTGGTCAATTTCTAATAATTCAGCAATTTCCTTAGCAGTTCGTGGTTGATGAATCGAAGTTTCTGTTGTAAATTCGGCTAAACGCTCAATATTTTGTCTGGTTTCTTGGTCTAATTCTTCACTCATTTTATCGTTTTGGTACACTTCTGTTTGGATAAAATCAATGAATTCGTGAAAAGTCATTGTATTGTCTTCTTTTTGATTATAATAGTGATAGTATAAAATTTTAAACAAATAATCGTCTATGTCAACTTCTGAGCCTAAATCATTTAATTTATCTGCTAATTTATCATAAGTCAATTTTTCGTTAATCGTATTTCCATACCCCAATACCTGATCCACTTTCTCCTGATTTTCTATTTCTGAAAGAAGTTTTGCAACTTTTTCCTCCTCTTCATTTTTATAAATAATTGCCATCTGGTTATTTTCGGCAAATACTTTGGAAATTTCATTTTCCTCTGAATCAGTATATAAAATTCCTAAATTTCCTTTTAGCAAAAAACTACCTATAAAAAACACCATAAACAAAACCATCGAAACTGGTCTTATCTGATAACTAAAGTTTCCTAATTTCTCCAAATTAAAATGTAAACTTTTCTTTTTAGCTTTCTGAATTGCATCATCAAAAATCAAAATCAAAGCTGGAAGCACAAAGAAAATGCTTACTAAGCTAAGCAAAACACCTTTTGCTAAAACAACTCCTAAATCTCGCCCAATCGTAAAACTCATAAAAACCAAAGCTAAAAGGCCCACGATTGTGGTAATCGAACTACTTGCAATTGATGTAAAAGCATGATACAAAGCTTCTTTCATTGCCTCTACTTTATCCGTACTCTTTTGTTTTTCTTGATTATAGCGGCTCATCAGCATAATCGAATAATCCATGGATAAAGCTAATTGTAAAATAGCGACAATCGAATCCGTAATATTCGAAACACTCTCAAAAATAATATTGGTTCCTTTATTTAATAACACACCAATTAAAATCGCTGTTAAAAACAAAAATGGTTCTACATATGAGTTACTCATCACAATCAAAATAAGTAGTGCACAAAAGACTGCTAATACAACAATCCAGGTTGGTAATACTGGTTTATTTCGATCAGCAATCGCTCCACTTGTGTATATTTCATCTTCTTCAAAATGTTCGGTCACTTCTTGATACACTTTGCTCGCAACTTCAGATTCATCATCTGCTTCTACTTCAATGATATACAAGGTAAAATCATCTTTATTATAATCCTCTGTTTCATCATAAACAACATTAGAAACGCCTTGTATATTTTGTAAATATTCTTTTGTTTTTAATTTTTCGTCTTCACTGAGCCCTTTTAGCATGAGATTAAAAGAACTACTTGCTGGTGCATCAATCTGCTCTTCCATAATGGCTATCCCTGTTCTAGTTTCGGATGTATCTGGTAAATACTCAGCCATATCATAATTTACGCTTACCTGTTTTGAAAGATTGATGGATATCATTGACAATATCATAAATACGACTAAAATAAAATATCTTTTGTTAATCATAAAATTCGTAATTTTTTTCAAACTTTTTCATCTCCTTTTTGAATCGTCATTTTTTTATTATACGTGCATTATTTTTAGATTGGAAGTATAATTTTAATCAAAACGTCTAAATTTAGACATTTTATTAGAAATTGTCTATTTATTGACACAAAATTTTATGGTATAATAATAAAAATGCAGAAAGGATTGATAAAATGAAAGTACAAGTGTTAAATTCATCTTCTCGAAAAACTAGAAAATTAATTAAAACCGTATTTGCTGAACTCATGCAAGAAAAAAAAGAATTAAATAAAATAACTGTAACCGAACTCATCCAACGTGCCGATATTGCCAGAAGCACATTTTATACACATTATGATGATATTTATGAAGTCGCCAGAGATTATGAATTAGAAACCATTGATTTGCTCACATGCGAATCTAAAATTTTGTACACAAATCAAGATATCTTAAATTATTTTGATGAAATTATTGTATGTCTAAAAAATAACGAAGAAATTTATAAAATGTTGCTATCTTCTAATGAAACACTTTTCTTTTTAGAAAAACTGCAAAAAATGGCTATTGAAAAAATCTTTTCTGCCTTGCAAACTATTTATTTCAATAGCAATCCTTATTTAGAACTTGATGTTTGTTTTTTTATCAATGGCGTGATTGCTGAAGTGTTGAAATATTTTAGAAATCAAAGTCTTTACAGTTTGGATGAGTTGTTAGAAAATATTAAAAAGTGGTATCAAAAGATTTTCACCTAAAAAGCAGATTTTTCACAATCTGCTTTCTCTAATTCCTATTTCTCAATCAAATTATAACAATCCTTTTTTACCTGCTCCTCTTTTTAAACAAATATTTAAATATGACATCAAAATGTCATATTTGAATATTTGTTAACAAAATAAATTTAGGAAGCCCTATTTTTCCTACTTTTTCCATGTTTTAGATAAAAATTAAAATATGACATCCAAATGTCATATTTTAAAAAATTGATGGAATATTTGGTTTTTATATTTTTTCATAATGAGACCACAAACTAACAATTTTTACTATTTTAATTTCTTCAAAAACTTGATATACCAATCTATGCTGTATGTTAATTCTTCTTGAATACGCTCCTTGTAAATCTCCAATTAACTTTTTATAAGGTGGTGGATTTTGAAAAGGATTTTCTTTTAATAAATCAATTAGGTTTTTAGCTTTCCTATCTAGCTTTGCAGATTTTAAATGTTGGATATCTCTTTGTGCTTTTTCAGCATATAAAATTTGATACATTACCATTCCACCTCATCTTCATGAGCACATTTTTCTAATGGCTCTTCCATTCCTTCTAATATTTTCTCTTTCAACTTCGGAATAGACTCAATATACAGAGTTTCAATCAAACTATTATAGTCTTCTTCTGATAAAAGAACTGCATTTCCATTTTTGGTAGAAATATTAATTGGCTCATTAAATTTCACGGTTTGTTCTAATAATTCATATATTTTTTTTCTAAAATTCGTGATATTGATATTAATCATACTTCAAATACCCCCTACTATTTTTAGTGTACCATACGTTTTTACGTACGTCAACACTGTATTATATTATTTTTACCAATTCAAGTGTTACTATTCTTTCAATAATCCACTCACATACTCCTCATAATCAAATTCCTCTACTTCATATCCCTCCAAATCTGGCATTTCCACATCTTCATTTGTAACCGTCTCAAACTCATAATGATATTCCCCAATACACTCCGCTTTACGCTTTGGAATCTTTGTCCCCGCATAATATTCAATCACTAAACTGCCTCCAAATCGCATAATTGGCAAACCTGTATCCATATCCACCCACAATTTTGTATCGTCTAATTCTAATACATAATATTTTCGACCAATTTGCTCATGGTCAGTCGAAATTTTGGTATAAAACGGTGCACCAAGCCTTAATCTCCTATAATGTGGCTGATTCGATAACCAAATCGGATTAGAAATGCCACTAAAACTATATTTATCAACTACATATGGTAGTGACTTCTCTTTTCTTACCTTCTTCTCCTCTTCCTCAATCAAATAAAATTCTTTTGGATTTGCCCTAATATTTCCATAACACGTTTCCAACTTTTCAAAAACCTCACCATCTTTTTCATAAACACGAACTACCTTATATTTCCCATCTTTAAACCATGTTTTTTGAACTTCTATTCCATCCTCTTCAAATCCAAGCGTTACCATTTGTTCTATATAAAAATTTTCACTTTCAAACTGTTTTTCTGCTTTCTTCGCAAGACCTGTCATAACACTAAATTGATATACATACCAACTCACAAAACCACCAACCACTAAAATCATCACCAAAATACTCGCCATTAAAACGGATTTTATCGTATTTTTTCTTCTTACTCTTTTCAAATAATCAATCTGTGCTTTCTGATTTTCTTCATTTCGTTCCATATCTTTTTGGATTTCCCTTAATTTTTGCTGACATTTTTCACACTCTATCAAATGTTTTTCCACTAATTTTTGGGATTTTGCATTGAGTACCTTATCCGCATAACTTAGCAATAAATCCTGTACTAAATCACATTCTGTTTTTTTATCCATTTTCCTTTTCCTCCTTTATTTTTTGTTTCGCACGAAAAAATGTTACTCTCGCCCAATTTGGCGTTTTTCCCAAAATTTCTGCAATTTCAATAAAACTCAAACTTCCCATGGTCCTTAAATACACAACTTCTTTTGATAATTCATCTAATGTCTGCAATTTTTTAAAAAATTCGAGTTTCTCTTCATTTTTCAAAACTAAGTTTTCCACTGTATTTTCTGTTCTTAAATTTTCTGCTACTTCTTCGAGCGAAACAGACACATGTTTCTTACTTTTCCTTAATTCTTGATACCACAAATGTTTTGCAATCTGGCAAAGCCATGTTGAGACTTTACATTCGCCTCGAAATTGATGAATTTTTTTCAAAGCAATCACAAATGTTTCTTGTGTCAACTCTTCAGCAATTTCAGCACTTCCGCTCACACAAACTAAATATTTATATACCGTACTCGAATACTGCTGATACATTTCCTCCATGCCCTGCATAACATTTCCTCCTTATATTTCATAAGAGTCGTTTTTTCTTATTTTATTACAACTTTTTTCATTTTCAACAAAAAAATTCAAATATGACATTTCGATATCATATTTGAATTTTAATTATTTATTTGCTTAACGTAACAAAATAAAAAGTCGTAATTAATTTTCCTCACCACTTTTTGAACTTTCTTCTGATAATAATCCTAACTTTTCATAAGTTTTTAAAAAATCATCGATTAATTTTTTATTATCTATTAATTCATCTTTTTGGTCTCTCACGATATACTCAAACTGTTCAATCCCTTTATATTCCACAGCCACTCGAATCAGACTTTTTACATCCTCTGATAAGTTTTCCCAATAATGATTACAAATAAAGCAAATATCATACAAATCTCTTATTTTATCTCTTCCAGAATAAGCATTCGCCTTCATTAAAGCAATTTGACTAATACGGTAAACATGTATTCCATCAATCCTTGTTATTTCTTCTTCCTTAATAAAATTTCTTCTATAGGATACTTCTATTTTTAATGCTTTTACATCGTTATTATAATTTATTAAAAATCGCTTTGTTGTATCTGTATCTTAATGAAGTTCCTCCTTTTAATATAAAATCCTCTGTTCTTTCGTTCAAAAACTTAAGAAAATCTATAATAACTTCATAATGTTTCTCTTTCCAATCTTTATATTCCTTCATTTACAAATATTCCCTTCTTAAAATTTACCCACTCACCTAAATATTCCCTCGTCATAAATCGATCAATTTGTTCCCAATGTGGTAAATTCATCATTAAAATAACTTGATTGAAAATTTCTTCATGATAGTTTGAATTACAAATAAAATCTTTCTTCATTCCCTGTGGTACCGTAAAATTACCAATGTATAACAAATCTAAAATCGCTCTTATATGATTAGCAACATTATATTTTTCATCATGTTCAGGAATTGTCTTATTTTCTTCAATTCCATAATCTCCCCATAACGAATGATCCGATTCTAAAATATGTGGATTTTCCCATTGAATGCTACTTGCATGCCAATCTCCACATGTTTCTAAATGACACGGAATATTCAAAGCATGAATTAATGATATATATTTCATTTCTTTCTCCTATCTCTATCTATTTAAATAATATTATCATTCTCAAACTACATCATAACATAAATCCATTAATTTAGCAAATATAATTTTTCCTAAATTTCCTTCCTACGAAAAATCCCAACCGAAATTTTATAAGAAACAAAATACAAACCAATCACCACCATTCCAAGAACAAACCAGCCATAATGCTCTAACCTATTTCCTAAATCCTCTAATGAAAATGGAGAAACTTTCATAAAAAATGCTGTCACAGCCGAAATTACAACTGTTACAAAAATAAACATAATCATTTGAATTAATCTACCCTTTTCTGCTCCAAATTTATACATAATCGGTATCTGAAACATCTGCAAAACCATAATTCCCAAAAGGCTTCCCACCGTTGATAACAAACAAGCAAAAACTTGCTCCATATTTCCCATCTTAATCCACTGAAAAACAATTGCTCCAATATTTCCTACTATAGCACCAACGATTGTCACTAACAACACATAACAATATCTAGCTTTTACCATATCTTTTCGCGTCACAGGAAATGTCAAAACATAACAATCGGAATTTGCCAAATTATCATAACTAAAACTAGAGATTGCCATCATTCCAAACATCAATGTAAATACAACCGGAATAGATGAAACTTCTACATTATCTAAAAAACCAACCATAAAAAATATAATCATAAAAAACAAAATGGTTGATTTATACGATTTGATATTTCTCAAATCTTTCATCATTAATCCTTTTAAAATATTCATTTATTTCTCCCCCCTTGTTTGAATTAGCATAATTTCCTCTATGCTAGGTTTATCAATAATTGACACATCATATTTTTTCTGAAATGCAAATTTATCTTCCACCAAAACATCATATTCATAACGATTTTTCTTATATTTCACATAGTCTTTTTTATCTATTTTTTTAAAATCTTCTTCCGAACATTTCACAATCCCATATTTTTCTAATAATTCATCTCGCGTTTTAGAAAATACAATTTCCCCTTGACTAATAAACGTAATATAATCCGCAATATGCTCCAAATCAGAAGTAATATGGCTTGAAATCAAAATCGAATGTTCTTCGTCTTGTATAAAATCTTGAAAAACATCCAAAATTTCATTTCTCGCAACAGGGTCCAAACCTGAAGTTGGCTCATCCAAAATCAAAAATTTTGGATGATGCGAAAGTGCCACCGCGATTTTTATTTTCATTTTCATCCCACTTGAATAGTCTTTTACCATTTTATTTCGTGGTAATTTAAAAGCTTCTATGTACTGAAAATACAAATCTTTATCCCAATTTTGATACATATTTTTCATAATCTCATGAATATCCACCGGATTCAAATAATCGGTCAAAAAGCTATCTTCCAATACAACCCCAATTTCTTCTTTCACTTCTCTTTCACACTTTACATGATCCAAACCAAATACCGTAATTTCTCCAGCATCTTTTTTTAGTATATTCAAAACCGCTTTTATGGTTGTTGTTTTACCTGCACCATTTTCTCCAATTAAGCCCATAATCATTCCTTTGGGAACCTCTAAATTCATATTTTTGAGTTCAAATCCATCATATCTTTTGCATAAATTCTTGATTTCTAACACATTTTCCATCCTAATTCTCCTCTCCATATAAAATATCCAACATATCTCGCAACTCTTCTTTTGAAATACGGCTAAGTCTTGCAATTGAAACAGCTGTATCCATTAAATTTTCTATTTTCTGTAGTTGTTCTTCTCGAATGAGTTCTACATTTTTATTGGCAACATATGTCCCTTTTCCGGGAATCGTTTCTACATAGCCTTCTCGTTCGAGTTCTTCATAGGCGTTTTTGGTAGTAATCACACTAATTCTTAAATCCTTTGCCAAACTTCGAATCGAAGGCAAGGCTTCTCCCGTTTTCAATTCATTCGAAACAATTTTATTTTTAATTTGTTCCTTAATTTGCTCATAGATTGGACAATTACTTGAATTACTGATAATTAGATACATATTTTCTCCTTCACTCGCCTGTATATATACAGTATATACAGTTTTTCCAAAAAAGTCAATACCCTTACAAAAAAAAATTGCCCTAAAGCAATTTTTTATACATCTTATTTTGAAAACAATATTTTCTCTGACTTATATTGCTTGATAATAACCTTCAATACCAAACTAATATAAACAATTGTTGACACAAACATTAATGCTATATTTACGTAATCCATTCTTCCATTTGTAATGTCTGTAAATATAATCGTGTAATTCAAAAATGGTATAATTGACAACACAGGTGTCGCTGACACTTCTATCATAAAAGCAATCATACCCGGAAAGAATGAAATAAATGTTAATGGTGTTAAAGCACTTTGTGCTTCTTTAAAGGTTTTTGAGGTACTTGCAATTGAAATACATAAACCACTTATAAAAATTGAATAAGCAAAAATAATTAATACAGCAACTACAATACTTGGCACATTATATAAAAGATTCACTTCTTCATAAATCGAAAACATGTTTTGTGCCAACATAAGCGAAATAATCGCTAAAATCAAACTAATTATTCCCGTAATTATCGATGAAATCGATACACACAAAAATTTTCCTAAAATAATATCTTTACTTTTTATTGGGAAAGTTAATAAAGTTTCCAACGTTCCTCTTTCTTTTTCTCCTGCTGTCGTATCTGTTGACGGATAGGTTGCTGAAACGGTAATGGCCATTATCATAAATAAAAAGGCATAATTTTTTACATAATTCGCAAAATAATTTTCATCTTTTTTTAACACATTTTCTTCTACTTTAATAATTTCTAGAACATCACTTGGATTCATTTGATTTTCTTGTAAATAATTTTGTTGTAAATATTGTTTATAAGCTTCAAAATAATTTTTCATTAAACTTTTGGCATAATTACTATTTTCTGAACCATTTGTATTAATTATGTATTCATTATCCTGCTTCGTAATATATAAATTAATTTCATTTTTTTCATACTGTTCCTTTAAAGATTCTTCTGAATCCTTTATCATTTCAATCTTCATTTCTTTTGCAATATTTTCTTCTTCCTCTGTCATTTCATAAGCAAACCCAATTTTATTATATTCTTTCACATCTTTATTGGCTTGAGCATTAAACAAAGCTGACATTCCCAATACAACTAAAGGAATAAAAATCGGAATTACCAACATCATTCCTAAAGATTTCTTATCTCGAAATACTTCTTTTAATTCTTTTTTCAAAATATTTTTCCAATTATTCTTCACTAGAAACACCTCCAATCATAGCAAAAAAAGCATCCCTTAAATTTGTTGTTCCGTGTATCTTTTTTAATTTGTTCTGGCGTTCCCTCATGGATGATAGTTCCTTTATTTATCATAATCACATTATCACAAATATTCTCTGCTTCTTCCATATAATGAGTTGAATATAAAATTGTTTTTCCTTTATCTCTCTCTTGTTTAATAAAATCTAATATAATTTGACTGGATATAATATCTAACCCCGTTGTTGCCTCATCTAAAATATAATATTGGGGCTCATGAATCAAACATCTTGCAAGATTCACTCTTTGTGTCTGACCAGTTGATAAATTAGCAATTTTATTATACAAAAAAGCTTCTAAGTTCAAAATCTGCGATAATTCTTTGATTCTATTTTCTGCTTTTTCCTTTGGCACACTATAAATATCGCTACACATCTTCAACAATTCATAAGTTGACAACGTATCATATAGCTTTGTATTGCCGGATAAATAGGCAATATTTTGCTTGATTTCAATTTCATTGTTTTGATAATTTAGGTTGTCAAACTCAAGAGTTCCTTCGGTTGGTTCTAAAATTCCTGCAAGCATACGCAAAAGAGTCGTTTTGCCTGCCCCATTTGGGCCTAATATACCAAGAATTTCCCCCTCATTGGCTTGAAAGGTGATTTTGTTATCTGCATAAAATTCTTCTTTTTCTTTTTTGTTTTTGTACTTCATAAACTTCTTTGTTAAATTGTTTACCTTAATCATAATTTCTCCTTTCTTTTCATCTATTCTAAAATAACACAAAAGAATATAACTATCAAGTAATTATATGCTCTTTTTTACATAAAATTTTAGTTTTGCTGAAACTCCACCCAAAACTCAATCCATTCCTCCTCATTTTTCACAAAAATCTCTCCTCCATGAAGTTCCACAATCTCCTTCGTAATCGCTAATCCCAAGCCTGCGCCACCAGTACTAGACGTTCTGGATTCATCCAAACGATAAAATTTATCAAATAATTTGTCTAATTTATAAGCTGGAATCTTATCTCCTTTATTTTTAAATCCAATTTTTATTTTCTCTTTTTCTTCTGTAATCTCAATTTTAATCACCGTATTTTCATAACTATAACTCACTGCATTTTTCAGCAAATTTCCAAAAGCTCTAGCTAATTTATCTCCATCGCCTTGAAACTCAAGCGATTTTGGTTTGTCTATCACACATTCTAACTTTTTTTCTTGTAACATCGGATACGCCTCTTCGACTAATTGGGCCATCAAAAACACCAAATCCAATTTTTGCTTCGTAATCGGAATATCTTGCAGATGATATCTAGTAATATCAAAAAATTGATTGGTTAATTCTTCTAGACGTAACGCTTTGCTTAATGCAATTTTTAGGTATTTTGTTTGCAACTTCTTCGAAATTTGAGTTTCTTCTGTTAGCAAACTTAAATAGCCAATCACAGAAGTTAGCGGTGTTTTTAGGTCATGTGCCATGTACATGATTAGGTCGTTTTTCTTGGTTTCGGCTTCTTTGGCTTTGGTTTGATTGGTGATTAAATCTACACGAATATTATTTAATCTATTTTTCAGAATCACTAAATCATCTGAAAGTTTGATATCTTTTTCAGGTTCTTTTAAGACTTGATCCATTGCAGAAATAATTTCTACAAGCTTATTATTGGCCTTTCGAATCACCAAAAAAGCACTTAAAGCAAATAAAATAAGATACGCACTTGCTGCAAACAGCATCTTATTTCTCACACACCAATAATAAAAATCTGCATTCATGCGAAATAAACGATTGGCAATTTCATCATTATAAATCCCGTCTACCAATATTGCCAATAACAAACTTGCCCCCAAACTATACAAAACAATATCAACAACAGATTTTCTTGCCATCCTATTTTTTAATTTTTCAAATTGGTCATTTCTCAATTTTATATCCCACTCCCCACACAGTTTTGATAAATTTAGGATGCTTCGTATCCTCCTTTAACTTTTCGCGAATTCTTCGGATATGTACCATCACTGTATTATTATTTTCTAAATATTTTTCTTTCCAAACTTGTTCAAATAGTTCTTCCGAACTTACGACATTTCCCTGTTTTTGTGCTAAATATAGTAATATATCAAACTCCAAGGGCGTTAATTCAATTGGTTTATTGTATAAAAAACATTGATGCGTTTCTTTATGAATTTCTAAACCGTCAATATAAATTCCTTCTTCCCTGGTATTTTCATTGTATTGGATATACCTGCGTAAAGTCGCTTTAACTCTGGCAACTAATTCAAGTGGAAGAAATGGTTTGGTGATATAGTCATCTGCACCGCAGTAGTAAGCCTGTGACTTTATCTTTTTCTTCTATTTTGGCAGTCAGCATAATGACTGGAAAATGCAAGTTTTGTTCTCGTATATATTGACAAATCTCAAAGCCATTTTTTCCGTGCAACCATGACATCTAAAATCGCCAAATCCAGTTTTACGCTGTCAATACATCTGATCGCCTCTTGTGCTGTATAAAATTTATACACTTGATAGTTTTCGTTTTTTAAATATAATTCGACCAAATCGGCAATTTCTTTTTCGTCATCTAATACTAAAATATTCATATTGTTTCCCTCTTTCTTGTTTATTATAGCATAAACGAAACGAATTTTCCTCTTTTTTCTCAAATGTAAGAAAAATTTAAGATTTTATTTATATTTTCTTAAAACTTCAAACCAATTTATTTGGTATCATTTTTTTAGGAGGCTTGATAATGAAAAAGAGAAAAAGAAACAAAAAATCTAAAAAAATCATGTTACTATTCGTACTTGTTTTGGCATTTTTAATCTACCAAAATTATCCTTATATTTTTGATACTTTTTTGACAAACTTTTCTAATTACAGCATTATTTATGAAAAAGAAAATCCAAATTATACTGGCCGCGGTCAACAAGAAAGCAAAAATAGTGATGGTTATTTTACCATTTTTACTACCGAAGAAACACACCAAAAAATTTACAAAGAATATAAACAAAACGAACCTGCCTCATGGTATGACAAGCCTTACTGGGGCGGAACAATGGAAGAAAATGGTTGTGGTATTACAGCACTTTCCATTATTTTGAGTGGTTATGGAAAAAATGTTACCCCTGAAGATTTAAGAGAAAAATATTATCCCGTGTTAGCAACAGAGAAAATTTCCACAGAGTTATCCTCTACTTTTGGAATTCAAAATTCTGATTTTTATTTTGACAGCACTCACTTATCCAAAAAATCTATATTAGAACATTTGCAAAGTAACCGTCCGATTTTGATTTGTGTTTGGAATCAGCCTCGTGAAAATCGTTGGACTGAAAAATCGCATTATATGGTTTTGCTAGCAACGGCTCGGAAAAGAAAAAGTTTATGTTTCTAATCCTAATGGGGGGAAACATAATAGCAAAAGTTCTGGTTGGTATGATATCAATGAGATTTTGCCCTATGTCGCAAAAGCTTTATATGTTCATAGTTATGAATAATGGATGATTTTCCTCCTAATTGGTTATACTATTTTAAAATTAGGAGGTGATTTTTTGAAATTAACAATCTGTGAATTAAGTTATCTAAATGAATTGATTACAAGCTGTGTCAATACCATTACTTGTATGTCACTTTTTAAAAATCAAGTGACAGATGAAGAATTAAAATCAATATTAACCACACATTTTCCAATTCACGTGGAAGATTATAACCGAAAAGTTGAATTTGTTAAAGACGCCTGTTCTGCTAGTGGCAAATTAAATGTTCCTGAACTAAATACTTCTATTTTTTCAGAGAATATCAATGCTTCAAAGCCCGCAACACCAATTACCGTCAATACAAATGTGACAAAATTAACAGACCGCGAAATTGCTCTTTCGTATTTTTTGACCTTAAAACGTGCTGGTAAGGAATATGCGATTGCTTCTATGGAAGCTACTGATCCAAAATTAAGACAATTTTTAAAAGATGCGTATACCATGAGTTGCAATCATTCTTATGAAGTTTATGAATGGTTGGCAAAAAATAATTTCTATCCAATTACGGTTGCAACTGGTGAGCAAACTGGTAATATTGGTAGTATTTACAATCCAATTCCGATGGGGAATTAGTTATAAACCTCCAATTAGGAGGTTTTTTTATTAATTTAAAAAGAAACCCCCGGTTATACCGGGGGTACAAAAAACTTATAGT
>CAOJGX010000021.1 GCA_948435735.1 uncultured Clostridium sp. | reverse complement strand
AATACAGGTTCCGCATTTAATACATTTATCTTGATGAATCACTCTTTTTTCTCGCTCTTTTCCTTCAATTGCATCGACTGGGCAATTTCTCTGACATAACCCACACGCTTTGCACAAATCCGCCTCGATTTCTATCTTGGCAATTTTTTTGCATTCATTGGTTCGACATTTCTTTTCTACCGCATGTTCTCTAAACTCATCTCGGAAATATTTCAAAGTACTTAAAACTGGATTTGGGGCACTTTGCCCTAGACCACAAACACTAGCCTTTTTAATATTAATCGCTAACTTTTCCAAACGATAAATGTCATATTCCGTTCCTTCCCCACTACATAATTTCTCTAAAATTTCCAACATTCTTTTGGTTCCAATTCTACATGGTGTACATTTTCCGACAACTTTCTGCTACTGTAAATTCCAAATAAAATTTCGCTAAATTCACCATACATTTTGTATCATCCATTACAATTAATCCACCAGAACCCATCATGGAACCAATGGCAGTTAAGGATTCATAGTCAATTGGTGTATCTAAATGTTCTGCTGGGATACATCCTCCAGAAGGGCCCCCTGTTTGAGCTGCTTTGAAAGCTCTGCCATTTGGGATACCTCCACCAATGTCGTAGACAATTTCGCGCAAAGTTGTTCCCATTGGAACTTCTACCAAACCAACATTATTGACATTTCCTCCTAAAGCAAATACCTTTGTTCCTTTTGAGTTTTCTGTTCCAATACCAGCATACCATTCGGCTCCGTTCAAAATAATTTTAGTAATATTGGCTAAGGTTTCTACATTATTAATAACCGTTGGCTTTCCAAACAAACCACAACTTGCTGGATACGGAGGTTTGACACGTGGTTGCCCTCTTTTTCCTTCAATGGATTCCAGTAAAGCGGTTTCCTCTCCACAGACAAATGCTCCTGCACCTAAACGAATGTCAATATCAAATTGGAAGCCAGTTCCTAAAATGTTATCACCTAATAAACCATAGTCTCTCGCTTGTTGAATAGCAACTTTTAATCTTTGAACCGCAATTGGATATTCGGCTCTAACGTATATGTATCCTTGATTGGCTCCTATGGCAAAGCCAGCAATTGTCATCGCTTCTAAAATGCAGTGTGGGTCTCCTTCTAAAATACTTCGGTCCATAAAAGCTCCCGGATCGCCTTCATCTGCGTTACAGACAACATATTTCTGGTTGGCTTGTTCTTTTTGGGTAAAACCCCATTTTTTTCCTGTTGGGAAACCAGCACCACCACGCCCTCGTAAGCCTGAATTTAAAATGGTTTGAATAACCTCGTCTGCGCTCATTTGAGTTAGTACTTTTTCGATGGCTTTATAACCATCAAAAGCAAGGTATTCATCAATGTTTTCTGGGTCAATAACACCACAGTTTTTTAGGGCAATTCTTTTTTGTTTTTTGTAAAAATCTAAATCGTTTAGTTTATCGGCTAATTTTCCGTCTATATTTTTACATAATAGGCGTTCTACGGTTTGACCGTTTAGAATATGTTTTTCAATAATTTCTTCGCAATCTTCTGGCTTAACATGGGCATAAAAGGTTTCTTCTGGTCGGATGATGACAATAGGGCCTTTAGCACATAGACCAAAACAGCCTGTTTGGATAACACGTACGTTGGAAATTCCTTTTTCTTCTAAAATTTTTCGGAATGTTTCTATAATTTTTGGCGATTTTGAGGATGTACAACCAGTTCCTCGACAGACTAAAATGTGTTTTTCTTGGGTGTTTGCTTTTGTGTTGATTCGTAAATCTAGTTCGTTTCTTGTTTGGTTTCTTATTTCTTGGATTTGTTGGATTGTTTTCATGGATTTTCCTCCTTCTTTGTTTTTTCTTTTACAGGTTGGCATATTTGTCGATGGCAGCGTCTAATTCTTTGACAGTTGCATTGCCGTAAACTTCGTCATTTATCATAAAGACTGGGGCTAGACCACAGGCACCAACACATCTGACATCATCAATTGAGAATTTGCCGTCTGGTGTGACTTCTCCTGGTTCGATTTTTAGTCTTTCTTTGGCTCTGTCTAATAATTTTTGAGATCCTTTTACGTAACAGGCTGTTCCGAGACAGATGGATAGATTATATTTTCCTTTCGGTGCGAGTGTAAAACGAGAGTAGAATGTGATAACTCCATAAATTTCTGCCATCGGAATCGATAAATATTCAGAAATTGCTAGTTGAGCTGGTTTTGGTATGTAGCCATATTTTTCTTGGACATCATTTAAAATTGTGATTAGATTTTGTTTGTCTTGTTTGTAATCTTTTAAGATTTCTTTGGTTTCTTGGGTTACCCTTTTATCAACACATTTTTCTTCCATATCATTTCTCCTTCTTCTATTTTATTTTGATTATATCAAAAATATTTCAAACTTGGCAATATAATTTGCAAATTTCACAAAAAGGACAAAATTCACATTCGAACTTTGTCTTTTTCTTTTAAATTTCAATTCTTCCCTTAAAATTTTTCTCCACTAACAAACGAAATTCCTTATTTTCTGGCTTTTCTAAAAGCGGATCTTGATGAATAATTTCCATACTTATCTCTTGAATTTGTTTCAATGTTTCAATATCTTCAAATAAATTAGCAATTTTAAATTCTGGCAAACCATGTTGTTTGGTTCCAAAAAATTCGCCAGAACCACGTAGTTCTAGGTCTTTTTCGGATATTACAAAACCATCATTGGTACTAGAAATCACCTTCATTCTTTCTTGAATCACTTGGGAATTTCCTTGGTATTTCAAAATACAATAGGACTGATATTGGCCTCTCCCTACTCTACCACGCAATTGATGAAGCTGTGCTAACCCAAACCTTTCTGCATTTTCGATTACCATTATATTGCTATTTGGTACATTGACACCAACTTCAATAACAGTCGTAGAAATTAATAGATCGATTTCTCCATTTTTGAAGCGTTCCATAATTTCATCTTTTTCTTTTGGTCTCATTTTTCCATGCAAATACTCCACTCGATACTGACTAAAAATTTGATTCTTATATACTTCAGCAAGCTCCATAACCGATTTTGCGTTGATTTCTTCGTTTTCTTCCACTAAAGGACATACTATATAAGCCTGTCTTCCCTCCTCAATATTTTTTGCAATAAAGCTATTGACACGTGCTTCCATATCTTTTTTCACAGCATATGTTTCGATTTTTTTTCGATTGGGTGGCAATTCGTCAATGATAGAAATATCCAAATCGCCATACAAAATCAAGGCAAGGGTTCTCGGAATTGGTGTTGCTGTCATAACTAAAACATCTGGATTTTCCCCTTTTTCGGCGATGATACTTCTTTGGCGAACACCAAACCTGTGTTGTTCATCGGTTACAACAAAACCCAACTTTGAAAATACAACATTTTCTTCTAAAACGGCATGGGTACCAATTAAAATATCAATTTCTCCTGTTTGTAGCCTTTGTAAAATATCTTCTTTTTTCTTTTTGGAAATCCCACTGATTAATAATTCGATGCGAATTCCTGTACCTGCTAAAATTTCGGTGAAAGATTCTAAGTGTTGTGTTGCTAAAATGGCAGTTGGTGCCATAACAACAGCTTGATACCCTGATTTGACAGCTTTATAGCAGCTTATTAATGCGACAATGGTTTTTCCAGAACCGACATCACCTTGTAAAAGTCGATTCATTGGCTTGGTACTTTCCATATCGTGATCAATTTCCTCTAAAACACGAAGTTGTGCCTTGGTTAGAGAAAACGGTAATTGATTGATAATATCTGACATGCTAACGTTTTTATCAAAAACAATTCCTTGTTTTTGTACTTCGTATTTGCTTTTTAAGCTTAATAAAGCCAGTTGCATTGATAATAATTCCTCAAAAACCAGCCTTTTTCGTGCTTGTTTGAAAGTTTCAAAATTGTCTGGAAAATGAATTTGTTTGATAGCTGTGTTAATATCGTATAAATGATGTTGTTTAATAAAGTATGCTGGCATGGTTTCTGGAAGTTTTTCTGCGACTTCATTTAGCCCATTTTCAATAATTTTTCGAATTGTATTTTGGGATAACTGAAAGGTAAGTGGATAAATGGGAATAATTTTTCCTGTATTACGGCTGGCTTCTTCTAGTTCAAAAACAGGTGATTGCATTTCGATTTTGCCAAAACTGTTTTTGATTCTTCCATAAAATTTATAGCGTTGGTTGGGTTTGAAAGTATTCTTTAGATAGGGTTGATTATACCAAGTAATTTGAGCTGTTCCGGTTTCATCTCTTACGATTAATTTACACAAAGTAAGATTTCCACGAATACGATTTTCCGTCATACGACCGCACTGGATAGGCTGAAATTAAGGCCTCTTCTCCATTTTGCAAATCCATAATATTTCTTGGTTTGCTTCGATCTTCATACGTTCGCGGATAATAGGTAATTAAATCCTCTAAATTATAAATTCCCAACTTATTTAAAAGCTTTACACGCGATGGCCCAACGCCTTTGATAAATTGAACTTCCTTTTTTAAATCCATTTTTTATTTCCCCCAATTTGGGAAAATTATATCTTAAAAATGAGGTTTTGGCAAGTTTTAAAAATTTTTCTATTTAATTTGTAACCAATTTTCTGATTTCGAATAGTATATAACATACAAATGATTTTTGAAAAGAGATCATATTAAAAAAGGGGGGAAATACTATGCCAGAAAACAGAGGATGCGGATGTGGATGCGGATTCGGTTTCGGTGGTGACTGCATTTGGATAATTGTTCTTATCTTAATCTTATGCTGTTGCTGTGGTGGAAACGACAGAGGATGTTGCTAATCCATACATTCAAGTATGAAAAAAAGGAAGCTTTTTACAAGGCTTCCTTTTTTATTGTAAAAAATGTTGACTTTTTATGTAAAACGTGGTATAATAAATATATATGAATTTTAATATATCGTACACACCGCAAAAGGAGGTAATTTTATGAATACTTTATGTACTTTACCCAAAAACATGCAACCCAATCGGGAGGCTTTTGAAGCCTTAGGTTTCCATTTTCCAAAGTCTGCAGATAATGAGCTGTACTGGGCAATCTTGCCTGCTGGTTGGGAAATTCAGTTATCTCATCCCGTTGGGGTTATTAACCTCATTGATGAAAGTAATGCAAAGCGTGCTACATACGATTATAAGCATGCTTGTATGAACGTGTGCTAAAAAACAAATGCGAAACCGCCACTGGGCTTTCCCAGAGGCGGTTTTGTGTTATTTTAGTACATTCCCCCCATATCTGGCATTGCTGGCGCTCCGCCTCCACAGTGGCAATCTTTTTCTTTTTTCTCGGTCATAATACTTTCCGTTGTTAAAATCATAGAAGCAACACTTTCAGCGTTTTGCAAAGCAGAACGTGTTACTTTGGTTGGGTCTACAACACCTGCTTTTTTCATGTCTACATATTCTTCATTTGCTGCATCAAAACCAATTCCTGGTTTGCTTGCTTTTACTTTTTCCAAAATCACTGCACCTTCTAACCCTGCATTTGTTGCAATTTGTCTAACTGGCTCTTCCAACGCTTTTAAGATAATTTTTACACCAATTTTTTCGTCATCTGATTTCGTATCTGCTAACAATTTTTCAACTTCTGGAAGTACATTGATAAATGCTGTTCCTCCACCCGGCAAAATTCCTTCTTCTACAGCTGCTTTAGTAGCAGATAATGCATCTTCAATTCTTAATTTCTTTTCCTTCATTTCGATTTCTGTTGCAGCACCAACTTCAATCACAGCAACACCTCCAGCAATTTTAGCTAAACGTTCTTGTAATTTTTCTTTTTCATATTCGCTTTTTTCTTCTTGTAATTGTGCTTTGATTAAACGTACTCTTTCAGAAATCTGTGCTTTATCGCCATTTCCATCAACAATAATGGTGTTTTCTTTGCCAATTTTTACTTGTTTTGCTCGACCTAGTTGTGCTAAAGTGGTGTCTTTTAATTCTAAACCTAAATCTGAAGTAATGACTTCTCCACCAGTTAAAATAGCTAAATCTTGTAGCATATCTTTTCTTTTATCACCAAAACCTGGTGCTTTGACAGCAACGACATTTAATACACCTCTTAATTTGTTTAAAATTAAGGTTGATAAGGCTTCTGATTCAACATCGTCAGCAATGATGACAAGTTTTCCTCCTGCCCCAGTTAATTCTTCTAATAATGGTAAGATTTCTTGGATGTTTGAAATTTTTTTGTCGGTTAATAAGATGTATGGATTATCCATGATGGCTTCCATTTTTTCTGTGTCTGTTACCATGTATGGTGACACATAGCCTTTGTCAAATTGCATTCCTTCTACGACACTTACTTCGGTTGAAGATGTTTTGGATTCTTCAATGGTGATAACACCGTCTTTTGAGACTTTTTCCATAGCATCTGCAATTAAATTACCGATTTCAGCATCGTTTGCGGAGATGCTAGCAACTCGTGCAATGTCTTCTTTTCCGTTGATTGGTGAACTGATTTCTTTTAAGTTGTTAACAGCAATCTGTGTGGCTTTATCCATTCCTCTTTTGATGGCTAAAACGTCTCCTCCTGCTGCTACATTTTTGACACCTTCTTTTAGCATAACTTGTGCTAAAACGGTTGCTGTTGTTGTTCCGTCTCCTGCGATGTCGTTGGTTTTGGTGGAGACTTCTTTGACTAATGAGGCTCCCATGTTTTCAAAAGCGTCTTCTAGTTCGATTTCTTTTGCAATGGTAACTCCATCGTTTGTGATTAAAGGTGCTCCAAAACTTTTGTCTAATACGACATTTCTTCCTTTTGGTCCTAAGGTTACTTTGACTGTGTCTGCTAATTTGTTGACACCGTCTAATAATTTTTTTCTGGCGTCTTCGCCGTAAATAATTTCTTTTGCCATTTTTTATACCTCCTAATATTTTTTGATTTTTATTCTACAATTGCAAGAATATCGGATTCTTTGACGATGATATATTCTTCGCCTTCGTATTTTATTTCCGTTCCTGAATATTTGCTGGTGATAACTTTGTCACCAATTTTAATATTCATTTCTATTTTCTTTCCATCTTCGATTCTTCCTGGTCCAGCAGCGATAACCTCTGCGATTTGTGGTTTTTCTTGTGAACCAGAAGATAATATAATGCCACTTTTGGTGGTTTCTTCCGCATCTTTCATTTTTAATAAAACGCGATCTTCTAATGGTTTTATCATATAAATCCCTCCTTTTTTATTTTAAAACAAATTAGCAGTCAACGTATTTGACTGCTAATACTTTATACCCATTTTAAAAAAATGTCAAGAGTTTTTTGTCATTTTTTCTTAAATTGAATATTTTTTATATTGGAAGAAACAATTTTTATGCCATATTCTTTGAACATATTGACACTCGAATTAAGGTCTTCTTCCTCTATTATATATGCGTTTGTATGATTTTTTATGACAGAAGTTACGATTTTAGAAATTCTTTCACGGATTTGTTCGAGTAATTCTTCTCTGGAATAGTAGTTTCTGACTTCGATTACTTTGTTGAATAGTTTGAGTGGATTTTCAATTTGAAAATCAAAGGTTCCTTCGCCATAAAAATTGTTTTTGTGTTTCTTTTTGATGTAAAATTTGTTGCCTGTGATACGTTCTAGGTTAAAAAATAAAATACATAAGTTGTCGTGGTTGTTTTTGATTTTGTAATCGTTTAATTCTTCTGGAAAAGAGGTGTTTGGCTCTGATCGGATGGTGTAGATGCCTTCTTCTTTGATGCAATCATAAATTTGCCCTTTTTCAAATAGGATGGCATATTGGTTGGACTTTAGTTTGACAAGATGATGTTGATTTTCGTCAAGTTTTTGCTTGTATACTAATATGTTATTGTCTATTTTTGTGCATTCGATGATGTTGTATTCTTCATCATCTTCAAAAAGATTAGAAAAGTGCATTTTATTTTTTTCATTCCTCTCACATAATCTATTTTTTTACACAAGCCTTAATCAAGGCTTTAAACAACGGTGCTGGTCTGTCTGGTCTGGATTTGAATTCTGGATGAAATTGTCCTGCTATAAAAAATGGATGATTTTTATATTCTACGATTTCTACTAAATTTCCGTCTGGCGATGTTCCTGAACAAATCAAGCCTGCTTCTTCTAGTTTTTCCTTGTAAGCATTATTATATTCAAATCTGTGTCGATGACGTTCAGTGATATTTTCTTGTCCATAAATTTCATAAGCTAACGTATCTTTTTTTATTTTGCATGGATAGCTTCCCAAACGCATGGTTCCACCTTTACTCGTCACACCTTTTTGGGTTTCCATGATATGGATGACTGGATTTTGGGTATGAATATTAAATTCTGCAGAATTAGCATCCTCGATTCCTAATACATTTTTAGCAAATTCAACAACTGCCATTTGCATCCCAAGACAAATTCCTAAAAATGGGATTTGCTTTTCTCTAGCATATTGAATGGCTGCTATTTTCCCTTGAATTCCTCTATTTCCAAAGCCTCCCGGAACTAAAATGCCATCATAGCTACCTAACATTTCTTGGACATTTTGGTCATTTATTTCTTCTGAATCAATAAAACCGACTTCTACGTTAACATTATTGGCAAACCCGCCATGGCGTAAACTTTCAGCAACCGATAAATACGAATCTTGCAGTTGCATATATTTTCCGACTAATGCGACTTTTACTTGGCCTTTTAGGGTTTTTATGTTCGCTATCATGTTTTCCCATTCTTGGTTTTGTGGCTCCACTTTATCCAAATTTAATTTTTTGCATACAGCTTTTGCTAGTCCTTCTTTTTCTAATAATAATGGAACTTCATATAAATTATCAGCTGTCAAATTCGGGATGACATTTTCGGGACGTACGTTGCAGAAAAGTGCTATTTTTTTGCGGATATCGTCTGGAATTTCAACTTCGCTTCTGCATACTAGAATGTCTGGTTTAATTCCAACCGATTGTAAATCTTTTACAGAATGCTGGGTTGGTTTAGATTTTAGTTCATTCGAACCAGAAATAAAAGGTAACAAGGTTACGTGGATGTAGGCAACATCTTCTGGTGCAACTTCTAGACCGACTTGACGAATGGCTTCAATTAAAGCCAGACCTTCGATGTCGCCAACTGTTCCACCAAGTTCGGTTATGACAATGTCTATGTCTTCACCTTCAAAACTATAGATATTTTCTTTGATTTCGTTCGTGATGTGTGGAATGACTTGTACGGTTTTTCCTAAGTAGTCACCTCTTCTTTCTTTGTTTAAAACATTTTGGTAAATTTTGCCAGAAGTGATACTACAATTTTTCGTTAAATTAACATCGGTAAACCTTTCATAATGACCTAAATCTAAGTCGGTTTCTGCTCCATCGTCTGTGACAAAAACTTCTCCATGTTCGTATGGACTCATAGTTCCTGGGTCAACATTAATATAAGGATCGAATTTTTGGTTGATCACTTTGTATCCTCTATTTTTTAATAATCGACCCAAAGAAGAGGCTGTGATTCCTTTTCCTAGTCCAGATACGACTCCGCCTGTAATAAATATGTACTTTGTTCCCATTGTTTCCTCCTAAATTTTTATTTTCAAATAAAAAAACAGATTAAAATAAAGTTTTTTTTTAATCTGTTTTGTACACTCTTTTTTGATATTCTTATTTTAACATTTTGTGTAAGAAAAAGCAAGTGTTTTTTGGAAATTAAATAAATATTTTATTTAATTTTCGGTATTCTTTCAAAACCCAACCCGAAATTCCTAAATAAAGATAGAAAAACTATAAATTTCAATAAAAGCTTTAAACTATTCTCAATTTTCTAGTCATTCCAATCACAATCAAAACCGAAACTGCAATGCAGATAAACAAAATATTAATTTTCTTTTTGACCATAAACTTCCCCTAACATCACTTCATAAAATCCCATACTCTGATAAACCTTTTCCGTATAAAATCCTTTCTCTGTCTGCACACAAACCGTTTTTATTCCTCTGTTTTTATTAAATTCCATTTCATAAATAGTTCGATATTCTTCTGGCAAAGTTCCATAAGGGTCAGCCAAGTCATCACTTGAAAATCCATCCATAACGGCTTGAATGAAAGTAAGTTTTTCTTCTGGTTTTACGTTAGAAATTCTACTTCAATTTTACTTTCATAATCCTTAAAATTCTCTAGCTGTTCTATTATCATCCACACATCTGTATAGAGTTTTTCTAAATGACAATCTTTTAGCTGTTGTTTTATGTTTGTGTTATCAAAGTAAGACATCAAATATACAGCTGGTTGTCTACCTAATTTTCGCATTTCGAATACGATGTTTTCCCAAGTGAGCTTTAAATCTGTATTTTTGCTTTTTAAAAAGGCATAATTCCAATAATAATCTTGCAATATTTTGCTATATTGGATATCGTACATCTCTCTTTCTAACCTTTCAGAGTGTATTATTTCGATTTGACCATTAAAATGGATATCGATTAGTTTTTCTAGAACTTTCATCTTTTTCCTCCCAATATTTACTGAAACAACTCCCCTATCTCAATCTCCAAAACATTACATATTCTCACCAAAACCTCCAAACTCATCTTGCAATCTCCTCTTTCAATTTGACAAAAATGCGAGGTAGCAATTTCTGTCTCACAGGCAACTTTTTCCAGTGTTAAATTCTTTTTTCTTCTTTGAACTCTTATGTATCTTCCTATTTTTTCATAGTCAATTTGATAATTGGTCTTTCTTTTTCTTTCTTTATAAAAACCAACAACATCGCCATAACCAAGAACTTCCAATACATCCTGTATATTTTTTTCTAACAAAACTCTTTCCTTCTCAACTTTGGTTACTTCTTGTATCAATTCACTTTTTTCAACTTTCGTCTTATCTTGCTGTTTATGCACATATTTTTGAATCGACAAATTAAAATCATTCTTCTCAATCTCTTCTCTTGTCGCCAAATGGGAATAATTTTCTATTTCACTTTTTTCGCGATAGGTCTTTACAATTTTTTCTTGACAATTTTCTGACAAAATATTGTTTCGCTTATCCGTATCATACTCTTCACTTGCATCAATAAAAAATACACGATCATCCTTTCTGTTTTTGGAAAGTATCATAATAATAACAGCTACTCTCGTTGCATAAAATAAATTTTCCGGTAAGCCAATAATCGCTTCTATATTATGATGTTCTAGCAATTTTCTTCGAATCTGTTTTTCATTTTCTCGAAACAAAACTCCGTGTGGTAAAATAATTGCCATTTTTCCATTTTCTTTCAAATTTTGTAACATGCTAACTACATAGGCATAATCGCCTACTGTTGCATCTAAGACACCATATTCACGAAATACATCCCTGTTTTTACTTACTTCAAGCCTATTTTTCCAATTTCTATCTGAAAAAGGCGGATTCGATAAAATATAGTCTGCTTTTATATTGAAAACATCTTTTGTATTTTCTGTATATATTACACCTTTTTTATCCCCTTCTTCATTCAACAAAAGTGTTGTTTTGCAAATATTATAATCATTCAAATTATCTTCTTTTCCATATACTTCTACAGCCATCTTATCCATTGCACTTTTTAAAAAATTTCCACTTCCCGCTATTGGGTCATATACACAGGATTTTGGCTGTTCTACTATCATATCTGTCATTAATTTTGTTACTTGTAATGGCGTAAAAAATCCACTATTTTCCTGTATCATATCATCCTTATAATAAGCTTGATTAAGAGCATATTCAAACGCATTGGCCATTTGTTTTCTATCCTCTATTTTTTGCGTCAATAAATAGATAGCTTCTATGGTTTCTGCCAAAACACTATTTTCTCCAATATCTCTAAAAAAACTAATCTTCGTAAATTGTATATTGGAAAATAAATTTTTATCCTCTTCCTCGGCTCTCATGTTTTTAATTTCTCGATCAATCACTTCTGCAATATAATAATTATCTCTTATATGATATAGCTTCCCAAAAGTATCTTCAAAACAATCTCTATATTTTATATATAACAAAGCAGACAAATAAACTAAATAATTTTTTTTAATTTCTGTTTTATTTTTAAAATTCTCACAAATTCTCCAAAAATACTCATTTACTTGTGTCTGATCCAATTTTCATGTCTCCCTTCTATCATTTCTTCTATGATATTATTATATAATTTATCTTTATTAGTAATTAACAACTGCAAAATCTCTTTCTCACGCTTCCACAATTCAATCAAATCCTCAATTTGTTCTTGTTTTTCCCATTCAAGAGTAGGTATTTCAATATTTCTCAAATCATTTACCGCTATTTTTTGAATACTAGAACCTCTTAATTCTTGCTTAATTTTTTCCTGACCTGGATTATTTTCTAAATACCATTTCAAAAATATCGCATTTATTTTCTTTTTATCTGGTCTTATAATACACATTTGCGAAGGCACCAACAAATTTTCCAATTTCTTATCGATATAGACAACCTTATTCGGAGAAACCAAGCGAAACAATAAATCGCCTTCTTGTGTCATTTTCTCATCCAAGCATTTATCCGTAAAAAAATCTTCATAGGCTGCTTTTTCTTCATAACTTTTTAAATTAAAAACTTTATATTTTTGTTCTCCATTTATATCTTCTTCGCGATTCAATAATACGCCCAATAAAACCTTCGAAATTTCCCCTAATTTCATATTTCCCTCTTTTTCTTTTTTTCAATAAACTCTTTACCACTCAAAGTAGGTCAGAACAGAATTTCTGACCTACTTTCATTTTTTCAAATGAATTTCACTACAACAATATTTACAGCCATCGACATTAGCAAAATACTTTCGCGCTTCACATTGTGCCACTTTTGCTTCATAAAAATCACCAAGTTCTATCACATTTTTGTACTTTGGCTTCATGTTGCAATCAACTTTATGTATTTTGTGTTCGCCTGTAGATATTTGTGAATTTTTGTTTACGACAAAAAGCATCGTAACTCCTCCTTTCTGTTTCGTAACTTTTGTTACTTTTTCACCAAAAATTTTCGATATTACTTTGCTTTTTTGTTTTTTTATGTTATAATAGATTTGGAATTAATACTAGCAAAGTATTTTCTAGTTTTAAATAAGAGCCCATTCTTATTTAAAACTTTATCTTATATTTGATGTATTAATAATATATCAGATGAAATTTGGTATGTCAATATTATTTTCTCAATTTATTAATAAATTTTTACTCATTTCGTGAAGCATCAAAACTATACATCTCATCTTTCTCAACAAGTTCCTTCATATACTGCCTAACATACTTCCATCTTCCTTCAATAAATTGACCCTTTTTAACAATGTCATCAATTTCCGTAAATCTTGCCCATTTTACCTCACAAACTTCGTCTTCCTGCATGACAATCTCTTTTAAATCAATATCTTGCCTAATTACATAAGTATTAATAAAAACATTACCTTCTTTAAAGCGTTGAATAAACTTTATATCTTCCATTTTTAATGATATCCCAAGCTCTTCTCGTGTTTCTCTTTCAATGGTTTCCAAACTAGTTTCACCTTTTATCACAGAACCGCCCGTCATTGCCCAAACATTGGGAGAAAGCTTTTTCTTTGGCGAGCGCTTTTGGATTAAAATTTTATTTTCCGAATTAAGAATCCAAACATCAGCCCCTAAATGATATAGACCCTCTGGAATCATTTGCCCTTTTTGCATCGTTTTTCCTGTGTTATTTCCATTTTCATCTAATAAATCCCATATTTCTGACATGATTTAACCTCCAACATCCTAAAAATCTATACTTTCCTAACCGCACAATTCCACAATTTTTTTTCTTTCCCATAACGAAGCATTGTTTCCTTTTTTACTTTTTCTATTTTCCACTCCGCAAAAAACTCACCAATACTCTTTTCATCAAAACATCTTTTACTTTTCTGCTCTCTTTCCTCCCAAAAGAACTCATCCTCCATTTTATTTTGCCTTGAAATAAAATTACTATCTTTGGTAGAATTTACACGAAATAAAAAAATTCCATTTGGCTTCAAAATTCTTTTAATTTCTTCTATCACTCCTTTTGTCACATCTTTTGTGAAATAATGAATACTTAAATCTGCAATTACAACATCCGTAAAATCATCCTCTATCGGAAACTTTTCTGTCATATCAAAAAGTTTTGTTTGTGCTTTTGGCATCTCCTTCTTGATGGTTTCAATAGCAACATCAGAATAATCACAAGCTAAAACTCGTTTTCCTTTTTCTAATAAAAATAGTATGTTATTTCCCAAGCCACACCCTAAATCCACAATTGGTGTTTGGCAATCTTCTATTTCTTTTCCATAATCTGCAAGCCATCCATCATAAACCACTTCTCTATTTTTTTGATATAAATCAGAATTCATTTCTTCGTATCTTTGATTAAAAACTTCTTTATCTGTATATTTTTTCATTCTCTTTCTCCTTAATTTATTTATATCACAAAACAAAATAAAAGAAAAGATTTTTCACAAAAAATAGAGAGCATATCTATTACTTTCTCTAAAAATAATAGATATGCTCTCTATGGTTTGATTGTTTCAAATATTCTTTTAATGACTGAATTCCAATTTTGAAATTCTTTTTTCATGATTAAAAACGGCAACTTCATTTCTGTTCATTCTTCCTTCTAGTTTGCCTATTTTTTCAGACTTTTCAAGATTTTTGTCTAACTCTAATGTAACCGCATCAAAAATTGCATCAATTTTAATGCCATATTCATTTTCAAATAAAAAATGTTGACCTAAAACTTTTTTCTCAAAACTATCAAATTTCTGATCTACTTTTTTCTCAAAATCATCAAATCTTTCCCTTACTTCTTGACGAAGTTCCTGCATATCCTGGCGTAATTCTTGATTTGAGACTTCCATTTTTTGCTCCAACTTATCAAATCTTTGATTCATTTCAAGTAACATGGTAATAATTTTCTCTTCCATAAGTTTTCCTCCTTTCTTCATAGATTTTCAATATTCTAACACATTAAAAATCAAAAATCAATAGATTTTTCACATTTTTCACATTTTTCACATTATTTCACTTTCTCTTTCCAATCCATTTTTCACATAATACATACTAGTCAATAAACTATACACAAAATTATAAATACTTGCAATACAATAAATTCAAGCACTCATTCCATATTTTTCTTTCCTATTAAAAAAAATTATAACAACTTAACTGATAAATCCAAAATTTCTTTTAATCTTTGATCTTGTCTCGTTAAATATAAATACCCAATCAAAGCCTCAAACGCTGTACTCATACAATAATCCGCTACATTAGCATGTTTGGCAACATGATGATTTTGTACATTTCTGCCACGTCTTACAATTTCTAATTCTTTTTCTGATAAATAACTTTCCAGTTTTTTCAAAATATCCGCTTGAGCCTTTGCTTTGACATATTGAATAGCCTCCATATGTAACTTATGAGGCTTAGCATTTGATTTATTCACCAAACTTACACGAATAAAAGTCTCATAAATACCATCACCAATATACGCCCAAACAAGTGGTGAAAGCTGATTAACATCTTGTATTTCTTTATTTCTTTCAATCCATTCCAATTTTATGGTTCCTCCAAACTAATTCTTCCGAAGCTTGCCACTTCTAAAATCCTCTAAGATAATTCTAGCCGTTTTCTCGTCATCAATTTGGCCTCCTGAAATAAGAGCTCCTCTCTTTTTTCCAATCATCTGCATTAAACAATAGATTGAATTTTCGTTTGTTTCCATCATTTTTATTTCACTATCGGTTAATTTATAACGTTCCAAAAGATTCGGCTTATACTGTTCTACTAATTTTTTCAATAATTGATATGCCACTTCAATTCGATCAAATATGTCATCCTTAATGGTTCCTGTAAAAGCTAAATTGAGTGCGACTTCCTCGCTGTCAAATTTGGGCCACAAAACACCTGGTGTATCTAATAATTCTTGATTTTTTCCAATTCGTACCCATTGTTTTTTCTTAGTCACACCTGGTTTATTGCCAACTTCCATCGAAGTCCTTTTTGAAATTCGATTAATAAAAGATGATTTACCAACATTGGGAATACCTAAAATCATGACACGAATGGTTTTGTTTATGCGGCCACGTTGTTTTTGTTTTTCGACTTCTTCTTGCATCATGCACTCAATGGTTTTTAAAACTTGGTTGATTTTTTTGCCAGAATTAGAGTCAGTTAGGATTGTTGGTGCTTCTTTTTCTAGATGTTTAATCCATTTATGATTGATTTTGTCGTCTGATAAATCACATTTGTTTAAAAGAATCATTTTCTTTTTGCCTTTTGTGAGATTTTGAATCTCTGGATTTCGGCTAGAATGTGGGATTCTGGCATCTAGCAGTTCAATGACGATATCGATTAATTTTAAATCTTCTAGGATTTGTTTTTTAGTTTTCGCCATATGACCAGGGTACCAGTTGATATTATTTCTTCTAATCTCTTTCTCTTCATCTTTTCTATTATTCGTCACTTTCTCACCTACTTCTTTATTATTTCTTAAATTGGCAATCTCACTTTTTAATAACATTTATTCATCTACTCTTCAATTCCACCTTATTTTTTATCAAAACACTCTCTAACGTTTCATTTTCACCAATTATATACAAATTTTCATAATCTCTCTGCAAAGCATCTTCATAATAAGGAATAAACACTTCTTTTAGTTTTTTTATAAAATTTTCATTATTTCCTCTATTGATACATTTTCTTCTCACATTGTCCCAATCCTTAATATTCGGATAAGCAATGCTATAGCGAATATTATTTTGATCAAAATAATCAAAATGTTCTGGTTTTAATTGAACACAAACTACATCATATTCTTTTATGGCTTGTTCAATTGCATGATAGTAATTATACGGCCATTTTTCATTGATTTCTCTACTCGTACCCTTTCTTGCTTCAACAGGAACATTGTTTATCAAAATGTTATCATATTTAAACTGACTTGATTCTAAATCAATTACATTCCTATACTTCTTACCTAAAACGCTTTTCCCACAAGTTGCAAAACCTGCAATTATCATTCCATTTTTCATTGATTAGACCCTACTTTTATTTAATTTTATACTGATTTCGATCCGCCCTTTTATCAAACTCTCGATCATATTTCTCATTTTCAAAATACCAATCTGTTTTTCTATCTGGCGTATGAAATCTACTTTTTTGAAGTACAATATCCAAAAATACAAAAAGTGGAATTATGACACCCAAACCAGTTATAAACAAAGATGTAGAATCTGTCGTAGTTAACGTTGCTCCTACTTCTCCAGTTAAACCATTGTACAAAATCGTTCCAAAATACGCTGCATACATGCCAAAATACAAAGTTGCTGCAATTAAATTTCGGCGAATCGCAAATATAATACTAGGAATTGTCAAAAACAAAATAGCAATTTCCAAATTCGCATCTAACGGTTGACAAATAAACTCCTTTCCCATTGCATACATCAAAGAAACAATAACCCTAAATACCCAATACATAACTGCGATAATCATAATAAAATAACTTGATAAACTTTTCATAAAATAACTTCCTCCTTCTAAAAAATAGGCGACCTGATAATTTGAAAAGATCAGATCGCTTTCTATTTTTCTTTTTAAAAATTTTATTAAACATTATAATCGCTAACTTTTTTGTAAGCATACACTGCTGAAACTGCAAATACAACAATTAATAACATACCTTTTGAATTAGTTCCTGTATAAGGTAAATGAGAACTATTAGAAGTCTTGTTTGTATTATATACACTTGTGTTGTTATTTGCCGTATTGTTGGTATTATTGCTACTAACATTTGTATTATTAGCAGTATTATTACCTGATGTAGCTACAATAGAAGCTTTATTTCCTGTGTTATTACTTGTATTTGTATTATTTGCCCCTTGCCCAACATTTTCGTTGGTAGTTGGTGTGATAGTTACTGGATTATTTCCTGCAGTATTATCTTCTGTAGCTAATGAATATAAATTTCCAAATAGAACCATCATTAGACAAATTGCAAATAAACTTAATAAAATTTTACTTTTTCTTACATTTTTCAACATAATTTACCTCTCCTCACTTTCAAATTACTTTTATTATAACATATAAAAAATTTAATGCAAGTTTTTTTACAAATTTTTTTTAATTTTTTAAACATTAAATTTAAAAAGTACCATATCGCCATCTTTCATCGTATATTCTTTTCCTTCTGAACGCACTAAACCAGCTTCTTTTGCCTCCACCATAGAACCACCACATTTTAGAAAATCATCAAAAGAAACCACTTCTGCTTTGATAAATCCTCTTTCTATATCCGAGTGAATTTTTCCAGCAGCTGCTGGCGCTTTTGTACCTTTTTTTATTGTCCACGCCCTAACCTCAGGTTCCCCTGCTGTTAAAAACGAAATTAATCCTAATAATTGATAACTAGCTTTAATTAATTTATCCAAACCTGACTCTTCCAATCCCAACGCTTCCAACATTTCTTTTTTCTCTTCTGGTTCTAATACACTTAATTCTTCTTCTATTTTTACACACAAAGAAATGACTTCAGTACCCTCTTGCTTGGCATAGTCTTCGACTTTTTTCACATTTTCATTTGCTTCTGGATGTTCGATATCACTTTCATCCACATTAGCAACATATAAAATTGGTTTGCTTGTCAATAAAAAGGAATCCTTTATCACCTCTTGCTCTTCTTCAGAAAGTTCAACCGTTCGAGCAGATTTTCCTTCCTCTAATGCCTGTTTTACTTTTTCAAATGTATCAATTTCAAATTGATATTTTTTGTCAGATTTCAACATTTTTTTTGCTTTTTCTAGTCTCTTTTCTATTGTCTCCAAATCAGCAAAAATTAATTCAAAATTTATGGTTTCCATATCTCTTACAGGTTCCACACTTCCATCTACATGGCCAATATTGGAATTTTCAAAACATCTGACAACTTGTACAATACTATCTGTTTCGCGAATATGCGACAAAAACTGATTTCCTAACCCTTCACCTTTGCTCGCACCTTTGACCAAACCTGCAATATCCACAAACTCAACAACAGCATTTGTGACTTTTTGTGGCTTGTAAATTTCTGCCAATTTTTCAATTCTTTCATCTGGCACATTAACCATCCCAACATTTGGCTCAATCGTACAAAAGGGATAATTTGCACATTCTGCACCCGCTTTTGTAATACTATTAAATAATGTACTTTTTCCAACATTTGGAAGACCAACAATTCCTATTTTCATCTATTTTTCTCCTATTTATTTTTTTCAAAAATTTAGTTTTTATGTTTGAAATTTTTAACAAATTTATGATAAATTCTGATATTTTTATCATGTTGGGGCGATGTAGGCATCGCCCCCTACTATCTAATGTTGAATTATTTTATGAATAGGGCTACCTACAGCAGTACAATTGGATGGTACCGATTTTAGAACAAGGCTTCCTGCCCCAATTTTTACATGGTCACCAATTTCAATGGGCCCTAATATTTTCGTTCCAGCACCAACCATCACATGATTGCCAAGCGTTGGATGCCTTTTAAACGTATCTTTTCCAGTTCCACCTAGAGTCACACCATGATAAATCGTACAATCATCACCAATTTTCGCTGTTTCACCAATCACAATTCCCATGCCATGGTCAATAAATAATCTTCGACCAATTTGGGCTCCTGGATGAATTTCAATGCCAGTCAAAAATCTGGCAATTTGTGAAATCAATCTAGCTAGAAAAAGCAATTTTTTTCGATATAAAAAATGGCTAATTTTATAAAATAATAAAACATGAACCCCTGGATACAACAGTATAACCTCTAAAATACTACTGGCTGCTGGATCTTTCTCTTGTATATTTTTAGCATCTTCATATAATTCTTTTAAAGCTTTTAACATATTTATCACCCTTATAGGATATGAAATTTAAAAGCTTACTGTCATCATTAAACTAAAATAAAACTTCTTTTTCTTTTAATAAAATATCTTTTAATTGCTCTTTTAATTCTGGCAAACTCTGTTTAATCGTTCCCCATAATACAGACAAATCAACATTTTCATAATCATGTACAATCCTATTTCGCATTCCTTTTATACTATTCCACGGAATCAAATTATACTGCTTCATTGTATCACTTGTAATTTCTTTTACGATTTCACCTATTTGCGAAACAGTAAAAGCACATGCAGTTATTGTTTTTTTATCATCTAAAAAATCTTTCGCTTCTAAACCAGCAATATATTGTTCTATATCCTCTATATAACGAATTACCTTTTGAATAATAATTCTATCTTTGCTTTTCATAAACAATAACCCCCTCTTTTTGAATATCATTGTAAATTCTACTATTTTCATGAATTTCTGATAGTTCAAACAAATCAATATCCTTTTGTAATTTTTGTACTAAATCTTCTAGTAAACCATAGAATTTTATATTTAGTAATTCACCTTCACTATCAATTACCAAATCAATATCACTTGTTGAAGTAGCTAAGTTTTTTGCATACGACCCAAATAAAATTGCTCTTTTTACTGCAAAATCCCTAAAAATCTCTTGTAATATTAACTTTAGTTCTTCAATGGTATAAATTTTTTCCGACATAAAACCTCCTTTTAAAATATCAATTTCTCTGACACATATGTTACAATTTCTTCTATCTTAATACGAATTTGCTCCATCGTATCTCGATCACGAATTGTCACACAGCCATCTGTCTCTGTTTCAAAATCAATCGTTACACAAAATGGTGTTCCAATTTCGTCTTCCCTTCTATAGCGTTTTCCGATGGAACCTGCTTCGTCATAGTCACACATAAAATATTTTGACAATTCCTCATAAATCTCATCTGCTTTTTCGCTCAATTTCTTTGACAAAGGCAAAACCGCAACCTTATAAGGTGCCAACGCAGGATGCAAATGTAAAACAGTTCTTGTATCACCTTCCCCAATTTCTTGTTCTTCGTAAGCATTACACAAAAACGATAGTGCTACTCTGTCACATCCCAAAGATGGCTCAATACAATAGGGAACATATTTTTCATTTTTTTCCGCATCCAAATAATTCATATCTTCCTTTGAAAATTCCATATGCTTACTTAAATCAAAATTGGTTCTGTCTGCAATGCCCCAAAGTTCACCCCAACCAAATGGAAACTTAAATTCAATATCCGTTGTCGCATTGCTATAATGCGAAAGTTCAGCTATTTCATGGTCACGAAGACGGATATTTTCTTCCTTCATACCAAGTTTTAGTAACCATTCTTTGCAAAATGCCTTCCAATATTTATGCCATTCTAAATCCGTTCCTGGTTCACAAAAAAATTCTAGTTCCATTTGTTCAAATTCACGTGTTCGAAAAGTGAAATTACCTGGTGTAATTTCATTTCGAAAGGATTTTCCAATTTGTGCAATTCCCATTGGAAGTTTGCGGCGAGTGGTTCTCATAACATTTTTAAAATTCACAAAAATTCCTTGTGCTGTTTCTGGACGCAAATAAATCTCTGCTTTGGCATCTTCTGTAACCCCTTGAAATGTTTTAAACATCAAATTAAACTTTCGAATATCCGTAAAATTCGTTTTTCCGCAATCAGGACATGGAATTTTATTATCGTTTATAAAACAAATTAATTCAGCATCACTCATGCCATCTGCAATCATATCTTTTCCTTGTTCGTGTGCCCATTCTTCGATTAATTTGTCAGCTCTATGTCTAGTTTTACATTCTTTACAATCAATCAATGGATCACTAAATCCCCCGACATGACCAGATGCTACCCACACTTCTGGATTCATCAAAATAGCACTATCCAAACCAACATTATACTTAGATTCTTGCACAAACTTTTTCATCCAAGCTTTTTTGATATTATTTTTAAGTTCTACCCCCAAAGGGCCATAATCCCAAGTATTCGCTAGCCCCCCGTAAATCTCCGAGCCTGGATACACATACCCTCTTGCCTTGCACAAATTCACAATTTTTTCCATGGATTCTACCATAAAAATACCTCCTTTTACTGATAGAAAACAAAAAATTCCGTCTCCTACCATTCCAAAATAATGATAGGGACGAAATTTAACTTCCGCGGTTCCACCCTAATTGACATTTTCAAAATGTCCACTTTCTCTTTTTGGCTACTCCAAAGTTCCAGAATTTATCGATTATTGTCTAGTTCTCACTAACCTAAACTCACTTTAAATAACGTTTGATACATTCCCTCTTTTTCAACGTAACCGTTACTGGTTATATTGTATAATTTTTTGGGGAAAATGTCAATACTTATTTTAGTTCATTTTGGCATATGCCTTTAAAAACGTTTTAAAGGCATTTTAAGAAGCTTTACCCCTTTCCTAGTGTGTTAATGTATACTTACAAAATAAACTGGTCTTTTTAACCATTGGGCGGGCGACTGCTAGTCGCCCCTACATTGGGTCTTTTTTATTTTTCTTCGAATTCATATTGACCAGATTGTACATAAAAATAAATGTATTTTTCATCTTCTGTGTCGTATTTGATTTGATCGGTGTTTTGTGGTTGTTCATTTTGGTAAACATATTGCCCATTTACGATAATTTCACAATTTTCCTTTATTTTTTCAATCGCAACACGTGCTTTGGCTGGTAGATTTACTTTCATGTATAGCGTATTTTCCGTTTTTTTGGCATGCAAGGTAATCGGACCTTTTACAGTTGCTACTGTGCTAACAAGTTTGTTTAAACTTCCAAATTGTGGTTGTATGGAAATGGTGTCATACCCCTTTTCTAAAGGCTCAATTCCTGCAAAATATTGAGACATAATAATCAGTGGGCCACCTGCCCAAGCGTGATTTTTTGTTCCAACTTCATAAGTCCAATTTTCCCATAAAGTAGAACACGCTTTTTCACTATTAACCATTTCGTCATAACGTTTTTTGATACGTGCTTGCGCTTCTTCTATTTTTCCCATTTGGCATAATGCTTCTAAAACGTATTTTTCCATATACACCGTTGCTTCATACGAATTGGTTAAAATATTCGTAATTTTTTCGTACTTCTCTTCATCCGCCAAACCTGAAATCACAGCAAGACTGTTGGCTCTTTCGTCCACAACTTTGCTATTTTGCGTTTTGTAACCTTTTTCTGTCCATAATTTGTTATAATTTTCTTTTAACTCGGTAAGACGCCTATCAAAATCAGCCTTATCCTCTGTACAACCCAAAATTTCTGCCATTTGCGCTGTTTTACTCATGGCTAAATAAAACCAAGCATTTTCCAAAGCTTCATAATCCACATTTCCACTCGAATCGCCCCATTCCCAAATTGGATAGGATACAGAAGAATGTACCAAACCGCTATCTTCCTTTACATACCACAAATTTAGATAATTTTTAATCGCCGGATACACCTCTTCTAAAAATTCTTTTTTACCTGTATATTCATAATATTCAAACATCGAATTAATCCCAGCTAGCATCTGAGTTGGCAAATGTAGCAAATCATCTGAGTTCGGTGCAACGGTTAGTAAAACATTATCCTCTTGCTTCCAACCAAGTGTTGTTTTGACGCCTTTTTCATATAAATCATACGCCTTTGTATCCAACGCATACATCGCTTCTAACATTTCCATACTCATATCGCCCCACCACTGCGCTCTTTCTCGATTGGGACAATCCATATAGCTATCTCGCATATTGACATATAAGGTTCGATCTGCCATTTGCCACAATTCATTAAAAAATTCATCATCGCATTTGAAATTTCCAACCATTTCTGTATCATAGCCCGTTTCTCGATAGCCTAAACCAATGATTTTGACGCCTTTTGGAACTTCATAATACACTTCTTCCCCATTCATCCAAGCAAGTGATTCAAATTCTTGCATTCCTTCTTTGGTCAGATACGTGCATTTTACGGAGTCGCCACTAACATCTGCATACTGATCTGTTTTGATGATGATTTTTTGCCCTGTTGGTGCTTCTATTTTTAAATAGGGTGAAAATTGGGCATTGTATGGGATTTTCATCGTTAAAATTTCTGTTTTGGTTGTTGTATAGCCTGTATATTCTTCTTTATTTTCATATTCTTTTAAGCCATAATCTTTAAATTGCGGAATGTTTCGCTGAATCATTTCGCCCCAAGGTTCTGCACCTGCGACGCCTAATATTCTCGCATTTTCCCATGTAGTATCATCATAGTCAGTTTTGTACCAATTTTCATCGGCTAGGCTTGCATCATAATAAACGTTGTATTCGATTAAACGTTTATTGGGTCTTAGTTCGTCTTGCAAATAGGCTTTATGTCTGGCAACTTTCCAAGTGTCGTTGCTGACTAAATAATTATTTCCGATTTTCGCTTGAAAAAGCATCGCTCCTTGACCACTAGAATTATGAGAATAACTGGTATCACCCCAATACCAAACTAAGATTGCAATGGTGTTTTCGCCTTCGTGTAAAAACTTGGTTAAATCAACTTCATCATAATAAATGGAGTTTCTCGTTTGACCACGTTTTAAGGCTCCTTCTCGTACAATCATTTCGCCATTTATATAGAGCCAATATTTGGAGTCAACTGCAATTTGGGCAAGGACATTTTCAATGTCTTTTTGTTTTAAATTGACTGTTTTACGAAAACACATCCAGGTATTATTTTCTGTGCTAGTCGCCCAAATATAATTTCCATGCCACTCTAAGGGTTGTTTTACAGGTTCTATGGCAACTTCTTGGGTGGTTTGTTTTTCCTGCTTTTGTATAAATATTGCATAAATTACAAGGATTATCACTATTATACTAAAAATTACTCCAACTTTCTTTTTCATTTTCTTACCCCTATTTTGACTATTTTATAGACCTAATTTTGAACAAATGCGTTCTGCAATTTTTTGCATGCCTTGGTCGTTTGGATGAAAGGCTTCCTCGATGGTAGCAATGGTGTTCTTTTTGCCGTCTATGGTGGTTACTTCGGCTCCAATGTGCGATTTGTTTTCATCTACCACTAAATCGCTGATGTCTACGAATTCCATCCCTAGCTTTTGACAAATTTGTGGTATCATAGCCATTCTTTCTTCGTTGATAAACCACATGCCCACAAAAAGCATTTTGGCATTTGGCGAATATTGTTTGACATGACCCACAAGTTCTGTGACACTTTCTTCAAACGTTTCAGTTGGCACACAATTATCACCTAGTTGGAAAATAACTAAGTCTTGATTTTGCACTAAATTTTGTGGTAAATTATCGCGTATCCAATCGGTTCTGCTCGAAATAATGCGATTCTCCTCCCAGTGAATACAGCTGATACGGTTCATCGTTAAATTACTATATTTCTTTTGCAAACGCTGTTTGGTCAAATAATAATAATCGTGATATTGGTCACTTGCTGCCATTCCAATTCCATCTCGTTCTACCGTAAGACTGTTTCCGATGACTAAAACATGATAATCTTGCGTATTTTCTTCTTGTTTAGGATGGTTATCGTTTTCCTGATTTTGTATAGCTTGTGCTTCATTTTGGGAAACTTCAAGCGTGTCTTTTTGGATAAACAACTTTTCTGCTATTAAAATCAATCCCGCAATCACAACGATTGCGAATATCAATTTTTTCAACTTATTTTTCATTTACATCTCCTTTAGTTTTTGTAATAAATATGGAGTAAGCAGTTCATAACCTGCTTCTTTTATGTGAATCCAATCTTCCTGTCGATACGTAATTCCAGTTCCTGCAAAATGATTGGATACATCCAAATATTCAATCTTCCATTTGGTACACATTTTTTGGACTTCTTGGAAAAATGCGTCTCGTCTTGTAGCAATTTCTTGTTTGGCTGTGTCTTCTTGTGTTAAATGCGAAAGCGTATCATTGTCTAATAGAAACGGCTGTAAATAGCATAATTTCGCGTTTGGAAATTTATTTTTTAGCGTTAAAACAACTTCTTCTAAGTCAGAAATTACGGTTTCACCATTTGAAACACTTTCTGTATTAAAATTAACTGTTCCAATTTCTTTTTTCAAATCTTGATTTAAAAATCCTAATGCGTATCCCATGATATCATTGGCTCCGCCGTCAAATACGATGATGTCTGGCGTTCCTGTTAAAGTTTTGGCTTGGTTTAGCATAATAATATTATCATTTCCAGAATTGTCTGTGATGGTGCTTCCGCTTTTGGAATTATTGATAAAATTCGTGTTTGGTAATGCTTTAGCTAAATAATAATCAAATCCATGGAATTCATTTCCGTAGCCTTCCATAAGGGAATCTCCAATGAATGCTATCGTTTTTCCTTCTAACATATTTTCTTTTAAATTCTCTTTGACTTCATTTATTGTTTCTGTATTCGAAACTCCATTTTGCACTTCAAATTCATTTTGAGGTGCAATGTTTTTCGTCTCATTCGTTATATTTTCATGTGTTCCACTATTTATCGCAAAAATAATAGCAATAAATAATAGAACTGCAATAATTATTTTTTTCATAAATTGACCTTTCTAAGTTTAAAATTGAAAATACAAAAATTCTTGTACAGTACCTGAGGCTAGCATGATAATAGCAAACATACCAATACAGTATATTGGCCATCTTAGAAAAAATGGTACTTTTCTGAATGTTTCGTAAAGATTGATTTTATGAATTGTCAAAATGTCAAGAATCAGTAAAATAATGGTTCCAATGGCTATACTCACAATTGAATCTTGACTCATGTTTGCCAAAATTTTGACACCGTCAAAGTTATTTTTGAACAAGTTGGTAAACATTTGAATAGCAGGTTGTAAGTCGCCAACACAAAATAGGAAGTATCCTCCTAAAACTAGGCAAAATGTGCGTATGATTTGGAAGGCGCCATATAATTTTGTTTTGACGAATCTTGGAAATTTTTCATAAAACTTATCATATACTGGTGCAAGCAAAGTCGATAAGATGATAATTCCACCATGATACATCCCATACAAAATAAATGCCCAAGTGGAACCATGCCAAAATCCAATTAAAATCCATAAAATAGCTAAAGCAAAAACGGTTGGCAAATTGTTGGATAAATATTTATTTTTGTCTTTCAACTGTTTTCTGATTTTGCTCGCAAAATTGCCTCTTAAAATAGGATAATACACATAATCACGGAACCATGCTCCTAAGGAAATATGCCATCTCCTCCAATATTCTGCAATGGATTTTGAAAAATATGGTGCATCAAAATTTTCGGCAATTCGAATGCCTAACATTTTCGAACATCCAATGGCTATGTCCATATAGCCTGAAAAGTCAGCGTATAGCTGAATGGCATAAAATAAAATCGCGATAAAAATATTGATGCCAAAATATTGGTCTAAATTGGTGATAACCGTTCCAACCACTGGTGCTAGTTTATCTGCGACTAGCATTTTTTTCAAAACACCAATCACAATACGATAAATTCCTTGTACAGCTTGAGAATAATCAAATTTTTTGCCAGCAAATAAATCTTGGGATAATTCATTATATTTGTCCATTGGGCCTTGTAAAATATGCGGAAAATAGCAAATAAATAAAAAGTATTTCAAAAAATTCTTTTCGGCTGGATATTCATTACGATAAACGTCAATGGCATAGCCAAGGCTCATGAAGGTATAAAATGAAATGCCAAGTGGTAAAATCAAATTCCAAGCTGGCCTTGTAAAATGAACGTGAAATACGTTGGCAAGTACCGAAATATTTTCCAGTACAAAACCTGTATATTTCATAACAAGTAACATGGAAAGCGTGCCTAAAACGGTCAAAGTAATGACAACTTTTTTCTTTTTTTCTACCTTTGCTTTATAGATTTTTTTTTCTTCTTTTGATAGACTTTCTTTGTTTTCGTGCAAATATGTACGCTGTTTTGCCTCCAATTTATCTAACATGAAAGCACCTAAATACGTAATCAGTGACGCCATAAGTACAAACATGACATATTTGACTGAAGCACATAAATAAAAATAAATACTAGCAGCCAGTAAAACTAGCCATTGCAGTTTTTTGGGGACGATATAATAGCCTATAAAAACTGCTATAAAAAATACTAAAAACTTTAGTGTTGTAAAAATCATTCCATATCCTCCATGATAATATCTACCATTTCACCAACATTTTTCATGCCGATTACATCTTTCATTGAAAATTTGATGTCAAATTCATCTTCTACGGCTGATACAAGCGTGATGTGAGTTAGGGAATCCCAATCTTCAATGTCCGCAGCACTTGTTGTTTCTAGAACTTCGATGGAATCGTCTTCAAATACCTCTCTAAAAATTTCGTTTAGTTTTTCAAAAATTTCCTCTCTTTTCATAATTTTTCTCCTTTCTTTTTAATCATTTTATCTATTCACGGGCGATTGATAATCGCCCCTATGGGTTATTTTTTTATGTTTGTTTTGTTGAAATTGAATTGGTCTACATTGACCTCAAATTTTCCGTCACCTAAATCGGTAAATCCTAATTTGGCATATATCTTCTGTACCATCGCGTTTTTAGGTGTTGGAATATATTCACCAACGACTTTTGAAAATCCATTTGCTTTGGCCGTTTCTATGACTTGATTGATAATAAATTCCTCCATGCCTCTTTTCAAAACACGGCAACTCATCAGCCAGGTATCTAAAAATAATGTCTTTTCGTCTTGCTTTTCCATTATAACAACACTAATTAAACCATAATCTCCAAATTTATCTTTTAATGAAAAACTTAAAGTTAAATATTTTTCGTCCTTGGCAATTTGTTCGATTTCGGCTTCGGTGTAACGAATGGTGCGCAAATTAAATTGGTTGGAACGCTGCGTTAGTTGCGAAATTCGTGGAAATTCAAATTCTTCAAAAGGATGAACAGTTGCTTGCATTTCTAGACTTTTTAAGTAGTCATCAAAATTTTGAAAGTTGCTTTGCATAGTGGTTCTTCCTACTTCAGCTTGGTATTGTTTGGTTCGGTCTTTGTCGTTTTCAGAATAGGAAGCTGTTTCAAATAAATTTAAACTTTTTAAGTAACTTAAATACATAGCCGGGTCTTCTGGTAATTCTGGTACAGTAATGTCTGGTATCATGCCTTTTACTAGGTTTCTTTCAAATGGATTATCGTCAATAAAAACAATGCTGTCCATTCCAATATTAATGGTTTCTTGAATGTATTTAATATTAGTAGCTTTGTCCTCCCAATTGGCAACAAACATGGAAATATCGTCTAATTTTAAAATCATATCTGGATGCTTTTCAAATGGTTCTTTGGCAATATTTTCATTATTTTTGCTACAAACAGCAAGAATAATACCTCGATTTTTTAATTCTTTGAGCCACATTTGGAATTCAGAAAATGCATGTCCTAAACCAAGCTCTCCAATCTGAATGGATTTTAAGCCATCATCTCCGATGACACCACCCCATAAAGTGTTGTCTAGGTCCAAAATAGCACATTTTTTGAATTTTCCATTTAAAGCCTTGATGACATCTAAAACTTGTTTACTTACTTCTGGTAAAATATTTGTGGAAAGTGGCATTTTGGCAATGTAATAGAGCTTATCGTCATGAACAGTTTCTCGACCATATGTATTTTGAATGGTACTTAAATCAATTAAAAATGCGTTTTTCGTGTTGCTGGCTAGTTCCATTAATTGATAATTTAACTTTCGGAGTTGATAGATGAACGAATTAGGCGTTTTATTGGCGTAATTACCAAAGGTTCGGTCATCTATTTCAATAAAATTGAATTGTAAAATGTTGGTTTTGATTTTGCTACTTAAATTTTGCCAGGCATTCTTTATTTTTTCGATGGTTAAATCTGCAAAATTTTCTCTTTGTTGTACTCCTGTTTCACAAAAATTTTCGTATAATTTTTCGGAAGACATGTAGAGTAAAACTGCGTCTGGCTGGTGTTGGTATAATTCTGAAGTATCGTCCATAATTTGGCTGTCGATTTGGTTGTAGTCGCTATCAAAAATGTTTAAGTGATAGCCTTCTTGATAGCCATAGCCTTTTAAAGCGGTTGCTAAATGCTGTGTTGAGCAATCACCTAAAATGGCTATTTTGTATTCTTTTAACTTGCTCATATCTTGCTTGGCGTTCTTTTTTAGGGTGATAAAATTTGGTTTTTGCATTTAAAAATCTCCTTTCTTTTTACTTCCAATAACGTTCATACTTCTCCTTCAAACTTTCCGTAAACTCCGTTGCTCCCTTTTCATTCAAATGCGAAAAATCCCCCAACCAATCGCTTGTACAAACATTATATTCCGTGTTCACAAGAATATTCGGATATTTCTCCTGTAAACTTCTCATATAATCCATATATTCTTGCTTATACTCCTGACTCATATTCGCATACGTAGATTCATTGATTGGATGCTGCTCAATGATAAGTTGAATGCCATTTTCCTCACATTGTTCAATACACTTGTGCATATATGTATCAATAATGTCAAGTACCTGAAAATGTTTTTTACCAGTTATGGTGACATTATTCGGTTCAAATGCGACCTCTGTCCCAAAATAATGTTGACCCTTATTGGCCACCGCAGTTTCGTACTCCTTTTGGTTGATTTCATAACGATTTTCAAACATTGCATTTTTTATCGCAGCATAATATTTATTCGGTGCACACCATTTATACTGCAAAAATTTTGCCACACTTTCTGCCTTTTCTTCCTCAGAAAACGCTCCATTTTCTACAATTTCTTGAAATTGTTTAGTCGTCAAACAATTAAAATATAAGGTTCTATTCCAGAAAAAATCATCAATCGAATCATGGGCACCAATAAAATACATCATAATCAATGTTTTTGGTGCTTCATGATGTTCTAAATAATCCTGTAACATGTAATATTGTTCAATCGTTGTTGCACCTGCCATGGAAATATTATAGGTATCCTCTGAAATTAATTGGGGAATAATGCCCGCTTTGGCAACAGAATCCCCAAAAATTAAGACACGATTGGTTTCATTCGATTGATTGATATAATCCAATGTTTGTTTATAAGAAGCATATTCCTCATCGTATATATACATCCCAAAATTACGTGCAATAATGGCAAAAATGCCCCAAATTAAACCAATTAATAAAATTAATTTCATGATAAATTTGAAAAATTGTTTGTTCATATTTTTCCTTTCTTTAAAAAATATCTCCACCAGTTAATGGCAAATTTAAACCATTAACGTATTCTGCCTCATCTGACATTAAATATTCGATGGCTCCAACGACTTCTTCTATTTTGACATTCCTTTTCATTCCAGAATTAGCCGCTGTCATTTCAACCAAACGTTCATCGATATTGCTTAAAAATCTGGTTTCAACCATGGTTGGCGAAACGCAATTGATGTTGATTCCTTTTTCTTTGTATTCGGAAACAAGGCTATTGACTAAGCCCATAAGAGCATATTTGGTCATGGTATAACTTGCTAAATATTTGGGTGGAACACCTTTGGTTACACTGCTTAGCATGGCTACAACTTTGCCATATTTTTGTTTTGCCATGATTGGTAAAAATGCTTTCATAAATTCGGCAAAACTGTGAACTTGAATTTCTAAGTCAAGTAATACGTTTTCCCAATTGAATTTTGAAAATTTTACGTATTCAAATTTTCTTGCCGCTAAATGTAGAAAATGGGTTGGCGTGTTGTATTTTTCTTTTATATATTCAATTGCTTTTGTGACATCCTCGGAATTAGATAAATCACATTGTACAAAATCCATCGTTACATTTTCAAGTTCCTGATTTAATTTTTCTAATTCTTCTTTATTTCCAAAATGCACTGCTATTATTATACATTTTTCGTTTTGTTGATTGATTTTTCGTATGTATGCCATGCCAATATCGGATGTGGCACCTAAAATACAATATATTTTTTGCATGATTGTTTCCTTTCTGGTTTGTAGGGGCGATTATCAATCGCCCGTGTTTTTGTTTTGCCATTTAATATTTGCCAATTCTGATGTGTGGTGATTATTAATCGACCATGTTTTTCTTTTGCCATTTAATATTTGCCAATTCTGATGTGTGGTGATTATTAATCGACCATG
>CAOJGX010000020.1 GCA_948435735.1 uncultured Clostridium sp. | reverse complement strand
CTTTTAAATCTGTCATGGCTTCGACTGATTTTTTAATTCTGGTTTGAATTTCATATGCAACATCTGGAATTCTTGCCCCATATTCTACAATAATATTGACATCAATTTTAGTACTCTTTTCTCCAACCTCAACTTTAATTCCTTTGCTCAAGTTCTTCTTTCCACTAATGACTTCCGTAATACCCGCAAAACCTCCTGCCATTCCATACACGCCTTCTACTTCTGACACAGCAATTCCTGCATACGTTGCCACAACATCATTAGCAATTTTTACCGTGTCATTTCCCATGACCGAGATTTCTTCTGGTTCTTTATTTTCCATTATTTCATTATTTTCAGACATTGCAACCGTCCTCCTTCATTTTAATTTGTATCTAGTATATCAATATATTTAAAATTTTACAAGTATTTTAAGTAAAATTTCCTATAATTTCTATTTCTAGCATTCTTTTTCTAACTTTCCGCCACACTCTACTAATACTAATTTTAAATCGTTCCAAAAATCAATCTTTTTGGTATCATCTCTCAATAATGCGGCAGGATGAAAGGTTGGCATATACTTAATGCCTTTTTTCTCAATCCATTTTCCTCTGCTTGAGGTAATTCCATACTGGTCACCTAAAATATTTTTTAGTGCTGTATTTCCCATTAATACCACAATTTCAGGCTTTACTAATAGAACTTGATTTCGCAAGTAATCTAAACAAGCATCTGCTTCATTTTTGAGTGGAGTTCGATTTCCTGGTGGTCTACATTTTACAATATTGGCTATGTAAATTTTACTTCGATCAATTCCTAAACCTTTAAATGCTTGATTCATGAGTTTTCCTGCTTTTCCTACAAAAGGTACACCTTGTTTGTCCTCATCTGCACCTGGGCCTTCCCCAATAAACATGACTTTCGCATTTGGATTTCCGTCTGCAAATACTGTATTGGTTCGATTTTCACACAAGCCGCATTTGGTGCATTTCTCCACTTCTTCCTTTATTTCATCTAGTGTTTGGTACATATCTTTTCTCTCTTTCTTTTTATTACAAAATATACTGATTGATAAAATTGGCAATTCCATTGCTGTTATTGTCATCTGTTATATAATCGGCCATCTGTTTTAAATCAACAATAGCATTTCCCATTGCAACACCTTTTCCACTCTTTTCAAACACTTCTAAATCACTATAATCATCTCCAAATGAAATTGTATTTTCCTTTGAAATATTAAAATATTTTTGTATTACTTGTAACGCATAAGAATATCCCCCATTTGTCTTATATTGTTCATAACTTTTTGGATTTTTCTGTCTTTTCTCTATTTCAATTTCTACTTTTTTGACCAATTTGTTTGCAGCAATCTTATTCTTTAGTTCATTTTTTATATAAAAAGCAATTGCATCTAATTCTTCAAAAAATTCTGAGGAATATCTTATCTCAAATTTATTCGTCATTCAATCTCCTCCTTATCTTTCCAAACACTTCTTCATGCGTCAAAAATTTTGTATCTGGATTTTCAATTTGTTTCTCTAATTCATCAATTATTTTCTCCATATCATGTTCACCGAACCTTTCTTCTAATTTATGTTGCATTTCAATTTCTTCGATTAATTTTGAATATTTTTCTAAACTCATCACTACCATGGTGCCATACCCATTTTTCGTCAAATACACTTCTTCCTCTTCTTTCAAAACTAATTCCTCAATTTCTGGATATTTATTTCTCAAATCTGATACTGGTCTTATATTAATCATAAATCGTTCCCCCTTAACTAATTTATTATCATGTAATTATCATAATTTTATCACAATGTCAATAGTTTTTTCTAAATTATCCATTTTTGATCTAATCGCATATAATCCCACAATATCTGAACAAGCTCCATATCTGTCATATCACTAGCCTCCTAACCTACAAAACAATTATGGCTGTTGCTCTCCTAAAATTCTCTCCTTCGACTCTTGCCGAATGAATCTTATCTTGGTTGCAAACACTACAAATCCCACAATCAATGATATTGGTTTTTTTCAAGCCAATTTCTTCCAACAAAATCTGATTAATCAATACTGTATCAATCATATACTTCGTTTTTCCTTCTTTTATTTCGCCAACTTCAATAAAATCTTCTAATCGATTGGTAAACCCAAAAATAGTACTACACAAGTCCTTCACATCCTCATCCACCTCAAAATGACACTTTCGTATACTTGGGCAGATACAACAAATAATATCACTTGGCTTACACTGATACGCATTTATCATTTTCACAACTGTTTTTTCAGCAATTTTTTGAAACGTTCCCTTCCAACCAGAATGCACATTGGCAATAACTTTTTTGACTGGGTCATAAAACAAAAACAAGATACAATCTGCATTTTTGGTTGTTAAAGCAATATTTTTTTGATTGGTGATTAACCCATCAATATCTTGTAATTCTTCATTAGGTTGCACTTTTGCAATACATTTCACATTGTCAGTGTGGGTTTGGCTTGGTTTTACAAGTGTGCTTTCTTCAATTCCCAATGCTTTTGAGATTTTCTCATAACTAGATTTCTCTCGTTCAGAACTTTGACTAAAATCCAAATCCTCCCCTTTTAAAGTATAACAATGGTTGACACCATATTTTAATAATCTTTTAAATTGGATGTATTGAATATCTCCATTATCTTGATAAATAATGTTGTCGTTTGAAAATTTGAACATATTGCTTCCTTTCTTTTTATAATTAAATTTATTTTATTATAACGCTTTTATTCATTTTTGTCTAGATTTTTAAGTATTATTTAATAAGACACGATTCCTCGTGCCTTTCAATACATATTATCATGATACTATCATAATTTTATCTTTTTGTTGATATTTCATTCAAAATTTCCTGATTATTTCTATTCCTAACATAGTCATACTCATTTCCCTTCAACTTCGGATTAAACATACAAATCGAATGATATTTACAATAATCGCATCCTGTTTTTTTCTGATAATAATATGGCTTAATATCAATCTTTCCTTCCAAAATTTGGGTCGAGATTTCTCGTATCGTCTTTTTCACAGTTTTTTGCAATGCCTCAAACTCCTCTTTACTTGCTACACTCGATTTTGTACTTAACGTGCCATCTTTTCCCACATACGCAGGAACCAGATCTGAATATCCTTGCTCCAATTTGTTATCCATCATTTTCACAACTTTTACATCTGCTAGCAACAACCCCTGCATTTTAAAGCCTTTTCGGATTTCCTTCTCAATTTCCTCATCTAGCAAATTTTTCTTTGCCTTCACAATCTGATCCACCAATCCTAAATACAAAATCCCAGCTGGCTCAAACTGATCCTGCTCCGTAATGGCATCTAAATATGTAATCAATTGAATTTGTAAACCAGCCACAACTTGGTTCAAATCTAGCCTTTTGACCTGCGACTTATAATCAATAATGCGGACATATTCTTTATCGTTTAATTTTCCAACATCCACTCTATCAATTTTCCCAACAATTTCAATTGTTTCCCCCGAATCCAATTCCAATTTAATCGGCTGATAGGGACTGTTTTTCGCAAATTCCACTTCATGTCCTATCGGTTTAAAATCACTGTATTTCAAAGAATAAATAATGTACTTCATCGACTGTAAAACAACCTTTTTTAACCTTCTTGTCATCATACGAAACTTGGCTGAACTTGAAAATATGTAATAACGCGATGTTTGTAAAATTTCGTCAATGATTTGATTCACGATTTGCTGAATTTCTTCTTCTGAAATCAGCTTTAAATCCAATTTATTTTCATCGATATACTGAAAAAATGAATCAATGACTTCATGCATAAAGGAGCCTGTATCGATTGTAGACATCTGAAAATTGTCATTTTCCTTCAATTTTAAGCCATACGTCATATGAAACGAAAAGGGACATTTTCGGTAATTTTCTAATCTGGAAATGGTGGTTTTTAAATTCGTTCCATACATCTTTTTAAGATTTTGTATACTAATTTTTTCCGCCTTATTGGTATAATTCATCCCCGAAACCGCTTGCGAAAACTCCTTTTTCCTCTTCTGATAAAAATAAATCAAAAATTCTTTCCAGGTCTCGTCCATCTCATTTCCTTCTAGAAATTGCTGATACACTTGCAAAGCCTCTTCAAATGTAGCTTTTTCATTGGTTACAGCATATTGTTTTGCAACCACATCACTTTTTTGCGTTATATGTGGAAAAATACGTTGTATCTTTTTAATCATCATTGAAGGTCGAATCGATTTGCCGTCTTTATCGGCCGAACAATAGCTTAGAAATAGCTTTTCTTCTGGGATTGTCAACGTTCTATACAAATTAAATTGGCTTTCATAAATGCTGTCAATTGAAGTTTTAGCCAGTTCAATGCCATTTTCGGCTAGTATCATTCGGTCGCTATCATTCAAATAGCCTTCTTGTCTGTTGGCTTTTGGGAATATTCCATCATTCATGCCTAATACAAATAGTGCTTTTATCTGGTGACTTCTGGTTCGATCAATATCCCCCAAAATAACTTGGTCTTGTGTGGCAGGAATTTTGCCTAGTTCAGAAGCTTGAATACCGTGTCAACAACAATTCTTTGTACTTTTCAAAAGTAATTTTCTCTGTGCCAAATAAATTGACCATTTCTTGCAAAATATTCACCAAAATTTTATAACTTGTATGATATTCATTAGAAATCTCAAGGTTGTCACAAGTTTTTATCTTTTTATCTAAATTTTCAATCACGTTATTTTCTATTAAAAATTGATTAATATTTTGTGTCAACTCCAAAACTGTTTTATGTTCCATAAAACTTTGTTTTAAGTTTAAAATTGGTTTTACGAATTGCTTTCGAATTTCTTCTAACTGTTCTTGTTTCTCATTTAACGGCTCATAACAAAACTCCTTTTGCCATTTTGTGCCACGAATTCCCCATTTTTTGCAGTAATTTTCTAACATACAAATCCTATAAAAATCCAAGTCTAAAAGCCCAATTTTCAAATAATTGAAAACGGCATCGTAGGACCAGTTTGTCCCAAAAATGTCTAATAACGCGAGAATATATTTGATTAATATATTTTGATTTAAATCTTTTTTTTCATCAATAAAAAGCGGAATATCATATTGCTGAAAAATTGCTTTGGCGTCTTCTGCGTAATTTTCCATATCATTGGCAATGACACCAATTTCTCGATATTTGTAGCCTTGCTTTTTGACCAAATGGTAAATCTTTTTTGCCACATTTTCCACTTCAGAATATGGATTGCTAGCTAGAAACAACTCGATATTTTCGGTTTCCTTTTCGTATTTTTGATTGCCTTGAACCAAATTTTTTTCTAATTGCAATAACTCTGGCGTCTTAAAACGATACGTTTGCTCCAAATTGACCAATTCAATCTTAGCATTTTGTCGTTCTGCAATTTCTAATATTTTTTTGGCATACACTCGATTAAAATAGAAAATGTCACTTTCTTTTTCTCGGTTGCTTTCGATTTTATCTAAAGTTATCGCAATCGTCATTGCCTCGCATTTTTTGAGTAATTCTTCAAAAATTATATATTCTTGTGGTGTAAAGCCAAAAAAGTCGTCCACATAAATACATGCATTATCAAACATCGTAGAAGACTGAATTTGCTGACCGAGTTTTGTCAGTTCATCGTTTTCATCGAGAAAGTGATTGGCTAAGCGTTCCTCGTATTTTTCATACAAAAAAGCAATATCTTTTAATTTTAGGGCGGTATATTGGTCTTCTAAATCCACATTTTTTAACGTTTTTGTGGATATCGTATGTTTTTTTAGTTCGGTAAACATGTTCCCTACGATATCCACATTTTTTTCGGATTTTCCAAGGAAATTCAAAGTATTTTTATGTTTGTTTAGCAAGTCATAAATAATCATTGCTTTACCTACTTTTGATAAAGATGGGCTATTTCCTCCTACTTCATTGGCAATTCGATAGGCCATTCTACTTAAGGTTAAAACTTCACAATGAAACAAAGCTTTTCTACCCGTTATCTCAAAAAATTTCTTTTCACTTGTCAAGTTACTTTGTTCTGGAACAATGATGTATATTTTTTTAAACTGTTCTATTTTTTTGTCAATGTCTTGATAAATGAATTGACTTTTTCCTGTGCCACTTTTTCCATAGATTAACTTTAGTTTTGCCTGTTTTTCTGCCATAATTTCTCCCTTTATTCTACTCATAATTCTCCATACTTAATGTTGGATACTTAAAATTCGCATCTCCAACAATAGCCCCATCTTCTTTATGATTTACAAAAAATTCATTGGAACCTTTTAAATAATGACGATATTTGATATCACTCCCCACACGACCATTTCCAATAATAATTGGGTCATCCCAAGTCACATCAATTGCATACCATTTGCCATCTAGCATCACATAATTCCAAGCATGGCTTTCTGTTTCGCCAGTACTATTGATTCCGATGCCACAGGCAATTAAACACGGAATGTTTAAGTCATCCATAATCGCTTTAAAGGCACGTGCATATCCTTCACATACGGTGGTTCGGTTAATTAAGGCTCCATATAGGTTGTAAATATTATCTTTCGAAATCGTGCTATCATATTCTAAATTGTCAACTAAATAATCATGAACACCTCTCATTTGATTTTCAATGGTTCCGCTTAAGCCATTTTTTATCCTAGCTTTCTCGTTTTCTATCGCAGCAATTGCTCTGTTTATTTCGTCTGGCGATTGGAAAGATTGGTTCAAATAACTTTGCCCTTGACTCGCCCCAATTTCTACTTCATATGTGGTAATCCAAAGTTTGGTTGATATTTTGGTTAATAAATAGACTTTGGAGATATCGATATAAAACAATTCTGGATTATCAAAATTTAGTGCATTAATGGCTAATTGAAAGGAATTATTTAAAATGGTTTCGCCATCTTCTTCGTGTAATAAATCATTAAAGGTTTTGCCAAATTGAACATTGTAGGTTCCAGATTTCATATTATCTAAATTTTTTTCTAATTCGGTATAAATCACTTTAGCATAGTCATCCAATTGGTCATAATACAAAAATGTAGCGTTTTTACGGTTGGTTTGATAATGACTTACATTCGATTGATACGAATTGATTTCTGGCATAGCTACATTATTAACAGAAGGCTCTGCTGTATTTTCAATCTCAACTCTTACTTTTTTAACAATGTTTTGTACAATACCATCATCACTTGCTTCAACGTTTTCTATTGCAACCTCGTTCGTATGTTCTGAAAGCCATTTTGAGACACTATATTCTTCTGGTACTTCAATTAATTCTAAAATGTCTAAACACGCATACAGTGTAAAGGCAAAAATGGTAAGTATGAATAAATAAGCTAAGATATGTATGAAACCATGATCGTATCTTTTTTTCATATTTTCTCTCCTTTAGGCAGTTTCGCGTTTCCAATAAAATAAATATTGTTGTGCGATTCCTGCCATTCCTAAAAATTTTTCTTGGGCTAATTCTTGTAGCATTTTTTTGCTTACTTTTTCCTCATTTTCTTGATGAATATACAGTTCATTCATCACTCTTCTGACCCATACATCAATGGGAAAAACGTCCATTCTTTTCAAAGAAAACAGCATAATGCAAGCAGCAACTTTTGGACCAACGCCATCTAATTTCAGTAATTCTTCTTCTATTTTTTTAGAATCGTTTAGCGTTTTGACTTTTTCTAAATCAAACTGATTTTCTAAAATCATCTTAGTCGTATGAAAAACTCTTGTATCACGAAAACCCAACCCCAACTTTCTCAAATCTTCTATACTTGCTTTGGCTAATTGTTCTGGTCTTGGAAAGGTATGGTATATTTTTCCTTCAAATTTGATTGGATTTCCATATTCCTTAGAGATTTTTTCAAGTATTTTTTTGATTCTTGGTATATTATTATTGGCTGAAACAATAAATGAAATGATACATTCCCACAAATCTTGATGTAAAATCCTGATGCCGGTTCCAAATTGTATGCTCATTTGCATAAAATCATCAATTTGAGCTAGTTGTTGTTTGATTTGGTCATAGTCGTTGTCTAAATCAAAATAGTCTGTTACAATTTGTTTTAAATCTCCCTCGCAGATTCCTTTAAAAATCACTTTTTCCTGTTCTTTTTTCACATTAACAACTCCACTTTTGATAACTCCTGTATAACTTCCATCTTCCTCCAAATTCCAGCGAAAACACTGCCCACATTCAAAGATATGTTTTAACTCAAACGATTCTTGCTTCTCTAAAATATATTCTTGTTTTTGCATTTTACTCCTATCTATTTTTTATATGTTTTTTAGTTACAATTCCTCTAATTATATTATATAAATTTATGAGATAGATGTCAATTAGTTAATCTGATAATCATTAAATATTACAAAAAAATAATGATGATTTTCATCACCATCATTTCATCTCTATATTTTTTGGATTCTACGAATTGCCTCTACTGTATTCTCCTTTGTACCGAAAGCAGTCAAACGGAAATATCCTTCTCCGCTTGGGCCAAAACCTACACCCGGAGTTCCAACAACATTGGCCTCTTTTAATAATTTATCAAAAAATTCCCACGAAGTCATTCCTTCTGGACACTTTAGCCAGATATACGGTGCATTTACTCCACCAAATACTGTATATCCAGCTTCTTTTAGGCCTTCTTTTATCACTTTCGCATTTTCCATATAATAGCTAATATTTTCTTTTATCTGCTTTTGGCCTTCTTCGGAATAAACTGCTTCTGCTGCACGCTGTACTGGATAGGAAACACCGTTAAATTTCGTTCCATGACGTCTATTCCATAAGCTGTGAATCGCCACTTCTTCCCCTAATTTGGTATATCCTTTTAATTCTTTTGGAACCACTGTATAAGCACAGCGAATCCCAGTAAATCCTGCTGTTTTGGAAAAGCTTTTAAATTCAATCGCGACTTCTTTTGCCCCTTCGATTTCATAAATCGTATGAGGTACGTCTGATTGGCTGATAAATGCCTCATACGCTGCATCAAATAAAATAATTGCTTGATTCTTTTTGGCATAATCTACCCATTTTTTTAATTCGGTTTTGGTCAAAGTCGTTCCTGTTGGATTGTTTGGTAAACATAAGTAAATCATATCTGGTGTTTTTTCTGGAAAATCTGGTACAAATCCATTTTCTGCTGTTGCTGGCATATAGATTATATTTTCATAAGTTCCTTTTTCTTGGTTATATTGGCCTGCTCTTCCTGCCATAACATTGGTATCTAAATAAACTGGATACACGGGATCAGTGATGGCAACAATATTATCCATTCCAAAAATATCGACAATATTTCCGCAATCGCACTTAGCTCCATCTGAAACGAAAATTTCATCTAGTGCAATCTCTACTCCTCTTTTTTGGTAATCAAAGGTAGCAATTTTCTCCCTTAAAAATTCATACCCTTGTTCTGGGCCATAACCTCTAAACGTTTCTGGTTTGCCTTGTTCGTCAATTGCCTTTTTCATCGCTTCTACAACGGCTGGAACAATTGGTCTTGTGACATCTCCAATCCCTAGTTTTATGACTTTTTTGTCTGGATTTTGAGCTGTAAACTCCGCTACTTTTTTGGCGATTGTTGAAAACAAATAACTATCTTGTAAAGCTAAAAAATTTTCATTTACTTGAATCATATTTTCCCTTCTTTCTATAGGATTATATGGCATAAAAAATAAATTATTATTCTTTTTGTTGATTGTATCATGCAAAACAATTTTTTTCAAGTAATTCTTTTCTTTTATTTTTGCTATAAAAAAGACACTAATTAAATTAGTGCCATCAAAAAGTTTTATCTTGATTCCTTGCTTTAATAATTGTTATTATTTTGCTGTTTCCTAGCTTTTCTACAAGCTGGACATCTTACTGGTTGATTGGTAAAACCTTTTTCTGCAAAAAATTGTTGTTCTCCAGCTGTAAAAACAAATTCTTTGCCACAATCTTTGCATACAAGTGTTATATCTTCCATTGTTTCCATTTTACTTACCTCCTTTTAAAACTGATTTGAATTACTTTTCGTACTTAACCAATCTAAAAAAGAAGGTAAATATCCTAAAATAAATTCTCGATCGTCTTTTGGACTTTTTTACTATATCACATTCAAGAAAAAAATGCAAGCGTTTTTTTCAATTATTCTTTCTTTTATACATCTGTTTCAATACAGCAATTTCCTTTGCATATCCTTCTAGTTCATTTGGCGTTTCCAAGAAAAATGGCAAATTCCTTAATTTCGGGTGATTGATAATTCTTTCAAAGGCCTCTAACCCAATCGTTCCTTCTCCAATTTTCTGGTGCCTATCTTTATGACTCGCAAGTGGATTCATACTATCATTTAAGTGAATCGCTTTTAATCTATCTAATCCAATTACTTGGTCAAATTGCTCTAAAACATTGTCTAAATCATTTACAATATCATACCCTGCATCAGAAACATGACAGGTATCTAAACATACACCTAGCTTTTCTTGTAATTTTACACCATCGATAATCTGTCTAATTTCCTCAAATTTGCTTCCAATTTCGCTTCCTTTTCCTGCCATAGTTTCTAACAAAACAGTTGTGCTTTGTTCTGTTTTCAGAACAATATTAAGAGCATCTATAATATACTGAATTCCTACTTCCTCCCCTTGGCCGACATGGCTTCCTGGATGAAAATTGTATAAATTATGAGGCGTATATTCCATCCTTTCTAAATCATCTTTCATCATGTTAATCGCAAACTCGCGAATGTCTGGTTTGGCAGAACAACAATTTAGTGTATAGGGTGCATGTGCTAAAATCACATCAATTCCATACTCTTGGCATAATTTTTTAAATTCAGCAATATCGTTTTCATCAATTGGTTTGGCATTTCCACCTCGCGGATTTCTCGTGAAAAACTGGAATGTATTTGCCCCAATCTGATGGGCTTCTTTAGCCATATTTGCATAGCCTTTAGCTGCTGATAAATGACTTCCTATTTTAAACATCAAAATTCACCTCATTTAATTCATCATCGATATAGGTACTGTTGTTTTCACTAATCAAATACTGCGTTGCTTCATTCCCATATAAATGAATGATCGTATCTAAATCATTTGAAAATTCTTTTAGCATTACCATTTTAATACTAACATCCCTTGCTTTATAATAATCATCAATAATTCTTTTTAATTTGATAATAAATTCTAATTCTGGGCGCATCACTTTCGTATATTTCTTGGCTCTTTCGACCAACATTTCTTTGATTAAGACAATGTCTTCATTGCTAGCACACATAATTCTCTGGAACATTTTATAAGGGTCATAGTAATTTAAAATCGCTTTTTCCATACATTGACTATCAAAATTATCATAAAAAGCTTCCATACGCATTGGAATACATTTGAAAATGTCATCTGCCTTTTGTTCATACATTTTTTGTTCTAAATGGCTGTTTAATTCATGGAAATATTTTAATATTTCGTCCATATCGTCACTCATATCAATTCCGATTCTGGTTAATTCTTCTTCTATATTATCGCAATACTCTGATGTTTCCGCTACTCTATCCATGCCTTCGATGAACATATCTTTAATGGTTGGCATATCATAATCAATTAATTTTCGTCTACTAAAATAGCTAAAATAAGCAAATAATTTGACGATTTCAATTAATTTAAGATTGCCTTGCTCAATATCTTGGATAACTTCTTCGATAACACCTGGAAATTGGTCATCTGAAATTTTCCAATATTCTTCGGTAAGCAATCTTTTGTAGCCCGGTAATTTTTCTGTATCAATGGTTTTGATGATGTTTTCCATGTCATCTTTAAACAGTTTCATATCAAAAATTCTGGTTCTGACGTATACTTCAATAAATTTGAAGAAACGATAATCGGATTTAAAATTGAAGTAATAATTATTATCAAATTCTTTAATATAATATTGTCTGTTATCCATCAAAACCCTTGATGAAACTAGGATTGCCTTATATTCTTCATTGCTATTAATATTGATGAATTTATCTTTCGTAATTTTACCAGATTTGATTTCAAAAGAAACCGCAATCGTAAAAATCAGCATGGTTTGTAAAACTCTTAAATTCGTATTAGGATACGCTTTATTGACATTTTCAAATACTTTCTTGAAATCGTTCAAAGCATGCTTCAAAATTCTTAAGTTTCGTGTTCCAGATTTCATAAATGTATTGGTAATCAAATTTGTATGCTGTCGCAAAAACGTAATTAAATCTTTATCATTTTCAAAACGCATCAAAAGTCCATTGATAATATAATTGAATTTTGGGGCATATTCAAAGGTTTCCCCAATTAGTTTTTCTTTGATTCTTTCGTAATCGTTTGCCTTATCGAAAACGTATTCGATTTTGTCTGCGATTTTTTCTACCATTGGTTTGTCGGTTTGCAATAAATTTCCTTCTTTATCTAAAAGATACGTTGCAATAAAGGTTTTCATTTCCAAATTGGAACTTTTTAGTTTGGTGGAAAGCTCTTTTTCGTTACAAATAATGATGGTTTTGATGTGGTCATGTTCCACAAAATTGTTGATATAACCTAAAATATCAATTACATCAACATTGGCTCTTTCTAAATCGTCAAAACATAGAATTTTATTATTGGTGGCAAAAAATTCACCATAATCAATTTTTTCACCATTTTTGGTGACACCAAAAAAATTCGCCATGTCAAGACCTGTTTTGGCATATTCTGGAATGGTGGTTTGGCCGTGTGAATCCATATATTTTTTCAAATTTTTATCCATTAATTGCGTGGTTTCAATGAATATTTTTTTGCTGATATCTTCTAAATTTGATATTCCGTAAAGTGACATATAAATCGTGGAATATTTGCGGCCATTTAGTTGCAAAGATTCAATTTTATTGCGGACTTTGTTGTTCCAAAAATGCGTTTTTCCGCTTCCCCATTCCCCATTAATCATAATGGCATAGTCGGTGTAGTCGGCTCTTACGTAGTCTAGTATGCTTTCTATTAATTCTTCCATTGGTTCTCCTTTTATTTTTATCGATTGGTAGTATTTTTTCCATTTTTGTTTATTTTATTTCTTTGTATTTTATAATATATTTTTTAAATTTTCAAGATGAAAAATAAAAAAACATTGACACACAAATTACAGTTGTATATAATAAATAAAATTTATTTTTCAAGGATGCTTTTATTCAAAAGCATGTTTCCCAAATTAAATTTATAAATATCTAAACCCTATTTCTTAAGTTCCATTATTGAAAGGGGGTGATACAGATATGAAACGCATTTTTCAACAAAAACTTAGACACTTTTTACATAGTTTTATAACAGCTTTAAAAATAACTTTAGAAATTATAAAACTTATTTTAGACATCATGAATTCTAAGTAAAATAAAAACTGTAGTGTCACCAGCACTACAGTTTTTTAATTTTTTACTTTGAAAAGCATTTTTCTTTCTTAAGAAATGATATCTTTTTATTTCTTAAGTTCACTTAATTTATATTATACTCGTTTTTTGTATTTTGTCAATACCATTTTCTATTTTTTCATATGCCCTTAAAAACGTCTTAAAAGCATTTTAAGGCACCTTTCCCTCCTTCTGGTATGTTATGTATACTTTTTAATAAAACCCACCTTATTTTGCCTCCTAACGCTTCATCCAAAAAGTCATTTTTCTGATACCAACTCTTTTTATGCCTCTAAAAAATCAAGAAAAATACTTTTTTGCGACTTTTTTGAGTTTTTAGTCATTTTTCTCTAAATTTTCAAAAAAATCGCTTAAATCGAATTTTTTCTATTTTAAAATTTACCAAAACGCAATTTTTTCTCTTGACCTTCCGCCATTTAAACGATACAATAGACTATATCATTTTAAGGAGAATAAACCCATGAAAAGCGAAAAATTTGATTTTTATAACTCTACCACCATCAAATCTTATAATTTGAACGAAAAAATTCGCTATCAATTAAAGATGTTAGACGGCTTGGATGCTTATACACGTAGACATTCTGAAAATGTCGCTTCGATCACCTGTCGTATATGCGAACATTTGCATTTAGATAAAGGCTTTACTGTTTATTGCACAACTTGTGCGTATATTCATGATATCGGGAAAATCTTTATTCCACCTGCTATTTTGCAAAAAACTTCCAAATTAACCCCAGAAGAATACGAAATTATGAAAACACACACGAAAATTGGCTACGATATGTGCATGAAAGACCCAAAATTGCGTCCCTATGCTGCTGGTACTTTGTATCATCATGAAGGTTTAGATGGCAGTGGTTATCCAAATGGCGTAACGGGAAAAGAGATTCCTTATGAGGCTCAGATTATTCGTGTTGCTGATGAATTTGAAGCGATTACTGCAAAACGTCAATATAAAACACATGTTGGCATTATTGAAACTTTGAATATTTTGATTGACCATGCAAAACCTAGTATGAAAAATGAAAAAACAGGAAAAATTCGATTTTTATCGCCTGAAACCATGGTTGGAAAAATTGATAAAAAAGTCCTAAAGGCTTTATTTAAAGTGGTGATTGATGATACCGAGTATGAAATTAGTGCTCGTGCGGATTATTTAGATTTTTTGAAATCGGAAATAAAACGTCTAAAAAGTGCTTTTCCCTATTACAAAAAAATGCAGGCAACATCAAATCCTGAAAAACAGGAATATTTCAGGCAAAGTGCAAACTATATTTTACATGCAAACGAGGAAATTGACAAATTACCTACGATGTTAGATGAATTGCAAAAAGCTTATGAAGTAAGACGTGCTCATATTGATAAATTGTATAAGGAAGTAAAGCAAATTAAGAATTTGCGTGTATGATAGGAAAATATTGACATTTTAAGGATTTCATGTCATAATAAGGTACAGGATGGAGGAAAAAATGGAGTATAAAAAAAGTCAAGCAATTATAGAAGCTATGCTGTTTGCCAATGGAAAAGAAGTGAATATTAAAAATTTGATGAGTGCTTTGGAAATGAATGAAGATGAAGTGAAAGCAATTCTTGAATTATTGAGACAAAAATATAGTGCTGAAGACAGTGGTATTGAATTGATTGCTGTGAAAGATAGTTATCAATTGGTGACGAAAAAAGAATATTATGAATATATTTATCCTTTGTTGGATAATCGAATCAAACCTTCTCTTTCGAATGCAGCTTTGGAAACTCTGTCTATTATTGCGTATAATCCCAATATTACACGTTCGCAGATTGAAACTATCCGTGGTGTTAATTCCGATGGAACGGTTTATAAATTATTGGAATTTGAATTGATTGAGGCAACTGGAAAATTAGATGCGCCTGGCAAGCCTACGATGTATCAAGTAACGGATAATTTTTTGAAAATGTTTGGTATTTCAAATTTGGAGGAATTACCAGAACTGCCACGTTATAAATTAGATGAGAATGAGCAAATCGTGATTGATGATTTGCCGATGGAAGGCCCCCAAACAGATGAAACAGAGTAATATTTTAAACAAGAAAGGATTGATTTTATGGGAAAAGATAATTTTGTGAAAGAAATTACGAATATAGAAGAAAATTTTACACAATGGTATACGGATGTTGTTCTGAAAGCAGAACTTGCTGATTATGCTGAAACAAAAGGCTGTATCACCATTCGCCCTTATGGTTATGCCATTTGGGAAAATATCCAAAATTATGCCGATCAAAAGTTTAAAGAAGTTGGTATTCAAAATTTTTACATGCCTTTGCTGATTCCTGAAAGTTTGTTGAATAAAGAAAAAGATCATGTGGAAGGCTTTGCACCAGAAGTCGCTTGGGTTACGCTTGGTGGTGAAGAAGAATTGGAGGAAAAATTGTGTATCCGCCCTACTTCTGAAACAATGATTGCTACCATGTATGCGAAATGGATTCATTCGTGGAGAGATTTGCCAGTTTTGGGCAATCAATGGTGTAATGTGTTACGATGGGAAAAAGAAACACGTCCATTTCTTCGTTCACGAGAGTTTTTGTGGCAAGAAGGTCACACCGTTCACGAAACTGCTAAAGAGGCTGAAGAAAGAACATTAATGATGCTTGATATTTATGCTGATATCATCGAAAATTTACTGGCTATTCCAGTTTTAAAAGGAAGAAAAACAGAAAAAGAAAAGTTTGCTGGCGCAGTTGATACGTATACAGTTGAATGTTTGATGCACGATGGAAGAGCTTTGCAAGCTGGAACTTCGCATTATTTGGGGCAGAATTTTTCAAAATCGTTTGGTATTAAATTTCAGACTCGTGAGTCTGGAGAAGATTTTGGTTATACGACTTCTTGGGGAATTAGTACAAGATTAATTGGCGGAATTATTATGGCACATGGTGATAATCATGGCTTGAAATTGCCTCCAAAGGTGGCACCTATTCAAGTGGTAATTGTTCCAATTGCACAACATAAAGAAGGAGTTTTAGAAACAACTCGTGAATTAGAAAAAAAATTATCAAAAGTTTTTCGAACTAAATTAGATGATCGCGATCATTATTCTCCTGGTTTTAAGTTTAATGATTGGGAAATGCGTGGTGTTCCAGTTAGAATTGAACTTGGGCCTCGTGATATTGAAAATGGTGCATGTGTTTTGGTAAGACGTGATACTTTGGAGAAGGAAACGGTTGCTTTGGAAAAATTAGAGAGTCGTTTGGAAGAACTTTTAGAAGAGATTCAAAAAAATATGTTTGAGACGTGTTTAGAAAGACGTCATTCTAAAACGTCTGTTGCTTATAGTTTAGAAGAAATTTTGAAGAATTTGGAGCATAATCAAGGGTATGTTAAGACAATGTGGTGTGGTGACGTGTCTTGTGAAAATAAAATAAAAGAAGTTACTGGTGCACATTCGAGATGTATTCCTTTTGAGCACGAGCATTTGGGCGATACTTGCCCTATTTGCGGTAAAAAAGCGGATATTATGGTGGTTTGGGGAAGGCAATATTAAAAAGTATTTTTATACCAAGTTTAAGACTTGGTATTTTTTATGAAAAAAAACAGGTTAATTTTTAAAAACAATTGACTTTTTTTGGAAATTCCGTTATAATATGTATAACGCGTCTGTAGTTTAGCTGGATAGAATACCGGGCTACGAACCGAACCATTAGTAGCGTGATTTATCTTTATAGAAAGGGCTTTCAGGGAGTGAGTTTGCATGCGTTCCCCAAAAGTTCCCCTAAATGATAAATTTATGCTTGCAAATTATTTTATTTTACATTATAATATTTCCATAACGCGTCTGTAGTTTAGCTGGATAGAATACCGGGCTACGAACTCGGAGATCGGGGGTTCAAATCCCTCCAGACGCACCAAATACACTGCTTTGCGGTGTATTTTTTTATCCCACCAATAATTCTTCTGCTCTGATATCTTGAACCCTTAATGCAGTTATTTTACTAAAATAAGAATCGCTTTCAGCAACCAAAGATTGCAATTCGGCTTCACTATTTTGTTTGATATACAATTTCAGCATTTCATTCCTTTTTCTTTCCTCTGTAATATGTATATAGTATTTTCTCGTTGTGTCAAAATCTGCATGTCCCATTATGACGTGTAATACTTCTGGTGGCATACCTAAGGTTGAGCATAACGTTGCAAACGAATGTCTTAATCCATAAGTAGTCAAATGTTCTAAGTTATATTTCTTTATGAATTGTGGCATTTTGTTTGTTAAATTTTCAGATACAAAGGGGCTGCCATCTTGATTTAAGAAAATGTAGTCAGTTTCATCCCATTTTTTACCTTGTCTTTGATATTCTTCCATTCTAGCGGATTTTATCATTAACAGAAGTCTTTTTAGTCTAGGGTGCATTGGTATATCTCTATAACTCTCTGGCGTTTTTAAGTCGCCATCGCCTCTTTCATGACCTATTTTTTGCATATTGTCATCATAGATTTCATTATCTTTATAAGCATTGTTGATATGAACAATATCTTTTTCAAAGTCGATTGCCACCCATTTAAGACCACAGCCTTCTTCTGGTCTCGTACCTGTTAGTAATATTGCTTCAAATAAATAGGCCCATTGTCTTTTATCTTTTTCGAATATGTCAAGCCATACTTCTTGTCTGTCTTGTTCTAAATGTTCGATTTCGATTCCAAGCGATTTTTTCGAGCTTTCCAATTCGATTTTTGCTGCTGGATTATCTGGTCTTAACTTTTCTTTCACAACAAGATCCAATGACAACTTTAAAACTAAGCGGATGTCTTTTAAATATTTTGGCGAATAATCTAGGGAATCAAAATGTTCTTGTATCTGTTCTTCTGTAATTGTTGTGGCATCAAGATTTGCAAAATAGGGAAGAACTTGCTTTTGAGCAATGTTCCAATAATATGTAACGGTTTTTTTACTGATTTTCTTCTTTTTCTTTATACCAGTCATTTCAGATTGCTTTTTCTTCATTTTTATCATTTTGTCAACATATAGAGATATTGGATATTGAACTTCGTCTTTCCTTGATTGCTTTTCTCCATTTGCCTTTAATTGATATTCCTTGACACATTGCATATATTCGTCGAATTTATTTAATTCCATTTGACATTCTGGGCTAAAAACTTGTACATTAGCAAATTCTTTATTTTTTTGTACTTCGATATAGGTTAGAACAATTGCTTCTGCTAATCTTTTTCTTGCAATTTCTTCTGTTGCTCCATATTTTTCCAGTCTTGGATTTTTCATTCCTGGAATATTTAATTGTAAAGTAACACGAGCCTCCTTTCCATTTTTCTTATTTCTTATACTTATTTGACCTTTTTTCACTTTCTGCTTTTTCATTTTTGCTTTTGTAGGACATATTATCTTTTCCATACTTTCTCCTCTCTTAAAAAGGCTAATAAAAGTAAATAAATTACGACAAATAAGTCTATTAAATTATTTACATTTTATCATTTCTTGCCGTCAATTTCAATGCTCAAATAGTAATAATTCTTGTCCTTTCATTTTTTGAGGGAATAGGACAATCAAAATAGTATTTTCTTTAAAAAAAAATATCCCCCTATTATATATACATGGGTTAAGTCAGAAAAATTCTCCCCTAATTTTAAAAAATTTTTTTCTCTCATTATATATACATGCAAAAAATCGTAAAAATCCGACTGTAATTTAAAAATTTTTTAAATAAAAAAGATTAAGCAAAATTTACTTAACCTCTTCGTGTTAAAATATAATATGATATTTATCAGTTAAGGCGTTTAGCATAAAATATGCAAAACGCCCTTCAAAATTATATTATTCTTGAATTATCAATAGTTTTCTCGGCATAAAGAAGTTAAGTCAAAGAAGCATAGTCAAATTTATTCCAATTTCCTATTGACAATTTTGTAATACTATATAATTGATTACGATATTGGTTCTTGTATTAAATCATCTAATTTTACATCCAATGCAACCGATATTCTATAAAACGTATCAACAGAAAAATTGTATGCTGTTTTCTCACTTTCAATTTGTCTAATAAAATCATGTGACAAGTTGACTAATTCAGCAAGTTGTGCTGATGTCATATTTCTTGCCTTTCTATATTTTTTTATATTCTTTCTAATTACATCATAAATATTATTATTAAATCTTAATTCTTCCACTGTTAATCACCACCTAACAATAGTTTACTGAAATAATTCGAAAATGTATGTTAGGTAATCCCTCACTTTTAGTATCGTTTGTAATAAAAAAATAAAGAAGTAAAATCATTTTTTGATTCTGCTTCTCTATTATGTATCTATTTTTACTAGAAATCTTTTTCTTTTGACATTTCACTTACTGTTATTATATTGTTATTTTCATCTTTAAATAACAACTTAAAATTACAAATGTTTGCAATTTTTAATATTGTATCAAAATCTGCTTGACTATTTTCTCTTTCATAACTTGATATCGTCGTATCTGCCAAATTCAATTTTTGACCTAGTTCTTTTTGAGATAATCCAGCAGTTAATCTCATATTTTTTAAAATCATACCTATCATTTGCTACACCTCATTGGTATTATTTCAAAAAATAGAAATTTAATCATAAAATTGCAAGATACTTGCGAACACTTTTAATAAATGTTATAATATGCCTAACAAAACTATATTGTTGTAAAGGAGTTAATACTATGATAAAAATTAGTGAGGCAGAGTTAGAAGTTATGAAAATAATTTGGAAAGAAAAAGCGGTAAAAAGCAAACAAATCATAAAGCAAGTGAAAGATTTCAATTGGAATGATAATACAGTAAGAACGCTAATTAATCGATTGATCCAGAAAAAAGCAGTTGGTATTTCAGAGAAGAACGGAAAAGAATACACATTTATTCCTTTAATTGATGAAGGAAAGTACAAGTTGGAAGCTACGAAAAAATTTCTTGGGACATTTTTTCATGGTTCAGTTTTGGAATTTTTGGAGTTTCTAATAGATCATGATAAAAAATATTATGAAGAAATATGTGATTTTTTAGAGCATTATAAGGATTTAGAGGAATAAAAATAATTTACTTAGAAAATTTTACACCACCATATTTTTAAGCGAATATGGTGGTGTAGTATACATACCTATTTTCCTTTTCTCTTTAATAAACTCTATAAATTGTAGGCTGTTACTCACTATTTATTATAATTATTTTTTCTATTTGGTTAATATATCTATAACTTCTCTCAAATCATTAATCTCATAATCAATATTTAACTTTTTATTATTTTTCTTTTTATTAGGATTAAACCAACATGTTTTAATTCCAGCATTTATACCACCTTGCATATCACTTGTTAAGGAATCTCCAATCATTATGTATTCTTCTAAGTTGTGGCTACCAACTTTTTGAAACACTGCTTCATAATAATTAATAGAAGGTTTATCAAAACCAATCTTTTCTGATATGAACACATCATCAAGCAATTTATCTAGTCCAGATTTTGCTAATTTCTTTTCTTGGGCTACAATAGTTCCATTTGTTGCTCCATATTGCTTATATTTTGTTTTAAGTGCTAGAACTGTTTCTTTTGCACTTTTCATATAGTAAACTGTATTTCCAAGCCATATTTGATATGCTTCATTAAACTCTGAAGCTATATCTGTATCAATTCCATTTTTCAAAAAAAATTCAACAAATCGACCTTCTAAAACTTCTTTTTTTGAAATTTCACCATTTTCTAATCGTTTCCAAAATTTATTATTAATTTTTTTATAGTCTTCAAGTTGTTCATCACTACAATTTCCAAAATTAAAATCTTTAAAGCATTCACGAATTGCTGTATTTTCTGCTAATTCAAAATCAAGCAATGTTCCATCAATATCCCAAAGAATATATTTTATTGATTTTTTGCTTTTTATCATCTATTTGCCTCCCTGTAATTTATAATATTTCTAATTTCGTTAGCTTCAGCCTCCTTACAACTTAATTGTATAAACTTATTTAGAATATATGCTCGATGTAGACACTCCGCCATCTACTGTATAAATCCCTCCAGTTACATAGGAAGCTTCTTCACTACTTAAAAAAGCAACTACATTGGCAACTTCATTTGGAGATCCAATTCGTTTGATTGGAATTCTATTTTCACATTTTATCTTTTGTTCTTCAGTTTTAAAACTTGTTTCCAATAATTCTGTTAAAATTGGTCCTGGTAAAACACAATTGACCCTAACTCCTAAATTTGCATATTCTTGTGCTAAACATTTTGTAAACATCACAATTCCAGCTTTGGTTGTACAATATAAAGGTGATGTTAACTCTGGAACTAATCCCAAGCAAGAAGCAATATTCACAATACATCCCTTACTTTCTTTTAATTTATCAATTAAATTCCTTGTAACTTTAAATGTTCCTTTTATATTTACATCAACCATATTATCGATATCTTCATCCGTTGTTTGTTCTATGTATTTTTCAAAATATATTCCTGCATTATTAACTAGTATATCTACTTTATCTATTGAATTAACAGCCTTTTTTATTTCAGTATCTTTAGTTATATTTACTTTATAATATTCAAATGAAGATTTGGGTTCTTTTGTATCAAATATAATTACTTTAGCTCCTAATTCTTTTAATTTATTTGCGATAGCTTCACCAATTCCATTACTTCCACCTGTTACGATTGCTATTTTGTTTTTTAAATTCATAATATATTCCTCCGTACAAATTACTCATAGTTATCATTATACCACAATATCTTAATTCACACAACAAATTTTACCTAACTATCAATAAAATTCAAAATAAGACCGTTCTCATCTCAAATAAGCCCATCCAAACCGTACTTCATAATATATCCTCACCTTCTCAACATACCTCTCTAAATCAACCACAACAAAGCGAGCATTCGGAAATTCCTTTCTCAAATTCTCCTCTAACTCCGCACCACAAACAATATCCGCATTTCTATCTTTATTTTCCCTTAGAAAATACTTAATCCTATAAATTTTCTCCGCATCCAAAAAATAAAACATAGAAACATACTTCTGCTCATAATCCGTATAATCACAAAAATGATATCCAGCTAAAAACACCTTATTATCATAATAATCTTCAACAATTTTAGCCCAATCAACACTATGCAAATATTTCAATTTCTCTCGATTATACTCATTATCTTCCAAAACCAAAACTTGATTCTTTCCAAAAACAAGATCATCCATTTTAACATTCTGTATATTCTCCGTTAATACAATAAAATTTTTATATTCGCTTTCTTTTTCCATATCATAAATAACAGAAGCCATATAACGCTTATCACGTTTTTTAGGCACATAATAAACTAGGTAATAAATACCATTAATATTCATTTTTCCGAACATATCTTCTGCCTGTAATCGTAAGTGATACCTTATCTTTCATTGAAAAAGATGGAGTAAAGTCCACTGTATCGCAATTATGATAAAAAGCAGCCAAATGACTAATATACATTAGCCTTTCAACATACTTTGTATTTCTATTCAATCGAGTATATTCAAAATTGCACAACTTCACATATTCAATCCCCAATTTTCCCAAAACCAACTTCAACTTTGTCCTTTTCAAAATTCCCTTTTGAATCAACTTAGTAATTCGCTTTTTATAATACGATCCACTACTAAAAAAGTATTTCGTATCATTTACACTTAAATATTGATATTTAGCAATAAACTTTATCAAATCAATTTCTTTATCACTGTTCAAAAAATAACTCATAAAAAACACCTCCAAATCTTATTTAAAAATTTATCAAAAAATAGTCCTTTGGTAAGAATTCCATAGCTTACGCTATTGAACCCTTACCTCCACACAAAAAAATATAAAATTAAACTTCTAAAATGCTTAATACTCTAAGTTTTTCTCTTTTTCATACCTGTCGCAAAAATTTTTTCACAAATCTTTCAAAATGCGACACTTTTGTGTACTGTAACTTTCTAAAATTACTAACTTTTCAATTATAAAAAATCCAATTTCTGATATATAAATTTCTAAAAACTACTTATAAATCTATAATTTTTTCACATAATAACAGCTATGATATAATTTTGATAATGACACATTCTCCGTTATTAATACTTACAGTACCAAAAAATATAAAACACAAACCTTACAACTATTCATATTACTATACTTATTCATTTTCATACTGTCGCATTTTATAACTCATTTTTTTCTCAAAAATCTATACTTTTATGTACTGCAAACCATTGTCTTTTACTAAAAAATCAGAAACCAGAAGGAGAGAGCAAAGTGAATTAGGCGTAATAATCCCTTTTGTTCAAAAAAGAATTATTACATCTATTAGCCTAGAAACCGTCAGTCGGTCGCTTCGCTTATAGGCAGTCTAAGTAAGTAGCACTTGCTACTATAATTGCCGATTACTTAGTTATTGAAATATTTAGTACATTTATTATAATCTTTGTTCATCCTTGTCCAAACTTTTTACAATTATAAACCCGCATCCAAGTTTTGCCTCCCAGTACTCTTTGTTTATTGTGAGTTTTTGTTGTAAGATCTCACTGACGCACCTTGTGTAAATAGACTGCTTACACGAATGCGAATGAATTTTCTGCATCGGCTCATCACACCTGTCACTTTTATAGAGTTTGAGGCTTTATCTCTTTATAACAAAAAAGAAGCTCGCATTTTATTTGCAAACTTCTTTTCTCAATATTCAATTAACAATTAATTTAATAGACTTTTTTTGCGTTCCCCAATTTTTAGGGGAACGGTAGACTTCTTGAAAATCAACGGTTTTAACTGCTTTTACCTTAAACATAACTGTTTTTCTAAAAAGTTCCCCAGAAATTTTCAAAACGTTCCCCAAAAATGGTATGTTTTATTAACTTTATTTAATCTTATTTAATCCTTTTTAAACTAATTTAAATTTTGCCAAAATCATGTAAGTATTGTATTTACTGAATTTTATTACTGTTATTGCTTTTGGCGATTTTTAAACTGTTCGGCTACGAACTCGGAGATCGGGGGTTCAAATCCCTCCAGACGCACCAAATACACTGCTTTGCGGTGTATTTTTTATCCCACCAATAATTTCTTCTGCTCTAATTATGAATAGAGGGGTGAAAAAATGTTTCAAGTAAATAAAATTTATAAAACTAGCAGAAATGATATTGCTATGAATATAAGATTCCCAGAAGAAACTTATAAAAGATTCAAACAACTTTCGGCAGAATCTGGGCATTCTTTTAATAGCCTTGTAATAAATGCAATGAATTATGCTTTGGATAACTTAAAACAAGATAAAAAGTGATTGATACATATAAGTTAGAGGTAATTTATGAATTTGCAACAAGTAGTAAAATATAGAATTTTAATGATAGTATATTTAAAGATTTAGATGATGGCCAATATTATTGCAGAGCATCAGAACAGCTGCTAAAACCATCTGTATCCAATTTCATTTTCTACATCTAGTTTCCCCAATGTCAAACTTTGTCGACAAGTTTTTGTAACTACACGTGTCATTTTATGATATAATTTGTCTGTTACACAAATGAAGAAAGGTGGTGATTAGATGCCTAACATTTCATTATCTCAAAACGCAGATAACGCCTTAAATGTCATTTACAAAAGATATCAAACACGCCTAGCAAGTAATTGTGATAATAACACATGTGCTTGTCATCTTAGGGCATTTGCTATTAATTCACTGTTTCCAAATGAACAAGATAGTGAAATTATGTCTGCTTTACTCGAGTTAAACGAAAACAAACTCATAAAACTTTTCAGTGACAGACATATTGTAATCAATGACGAGGCCATTACTTACCTAGAAAATCAATTGCAAAATGGCTATAACAAATTAACTATTTAGTAAAAAATGCTAAGCAACTCGCTTAGCATTTTTACTGTTTATACACTATCTGTGTAGTTTGAAATTTTATTGCCATTAACTACCTTACTTCCTAATCGTCAAATTAACTTTTTTCTCAATTTCACTGTATTTATCAACCACTGTTATCGTAACCTTTCCCGGGGCCACCCCTGTTACAATTCCATTTGAATTTACAGTCGCAATATCCTCATCGCTTGATTCATATTTTAAAGTATCTATACTAGCATCAGAAGGCTTTGCAACTAATTTCATTTGAAGCGATTTTCCTACTTTTATAGTAGAATTTGTTGTTGAAAATTCAATCGATTTTATTGGTGTAATTACGTGCAAATCAATTGTCGCCTCTAAATCATCTTTTTTCGCAGTAATCGTTGATTTTCCATCAGACACTGCAGTAGCAATTCCATCTTCAATTTCAACTACATCCTCATTAGACGAAGTTAATTCAACTTCACTAATATCCACTTTTTCTCCATTTACAAAAACTGTGAGCTCCGTTTCTTCATCCTTTTTCGAAGACAGATATCGTTTCTCTGCTGAAATCTCCATTTTATTTTGAGTCGCTTCATCAGGTCCAGACACTTCGCCATTTGGACCTAATGAAGTTTCAATTTTTACTAATGAATATCCTGCAATTTTCCCTTTATCCAAGATAATTACAATCGCCATTACAGCAAGAATGATAAATACAATCATAGAAATCGGCAATATTCTTACTTTCGTATTTTTTTTCTTTTTATTAGTACCTTTTTTTGACATATTCTCTCCTTTTTAGGTAGCTATTCTTCTTCTGTTTCAACCACTTCTTTTTCTTCTGCATTTTCGATTTCGTCAAGTTCTTCTAAATCGTCATCGTCATCGTTTTCGCTAATGGTTATTTCTTCTTCCTCTTCTAATTCCTCTTGAATTGCACGTTTCGTAATTTTGGTATTAATTTCTATATCTTGATATGTTTTTAGACCTGTTCCTGTTGGAATTAGCTTACCAATGATAACATTTTCTTTTAATCCCATAAGCGAATCTACTTTTCCTTTAATCGCAGCTTCTGTCAATACTTTTGTTGTTTCTTGGAAAGATGCTGCTGACAAGAAGCTTTCTGTCGCAAGAGAAGCTTTCGTAATACCCAATAATGTTCTTTTTCCTGTTGCTGGTCTTTTTCCTTCTTCAAGCATTTTTGCATTAATTTCTTCAAAATCTAAAATATCAACAAGAGAAGCACCATATAAACCAGTATCACCTGGATCCTCAATTCTTATTTTCTTAAGCATTTGTCTTGCAATAACTTCAATATGCTTATCATTAATATCAACACCTTGATTTCGGTATACTTTTTGGACTTCTGAAATAATATATTTATAAACTCCTTCAGCCCCTTTAATCACAAGCAAATCATTTGGATTGATAGAACCTTCTGTCAATGCATCACCAGCTTCAACATGATCGCCATCTTTTACTTTTAGTTTAGAACCAAAGCTGATAGCATATGTTTTGCTGTTATCTTTTGAAGTAACAATCACTTCTTTTCTCTTTTTCTCATCATTAATCTTAACTGTACCAGCAATTTCCGTAATTGTAGCCAAACCTTTTGGATTTCTCGCTTCAAACAACTCCTCAACCCTAGGAAGACCTTGTGTAATATCGCCACCTGCGACACCTCCTGTATGGAAGGTTCTCATCGTAAGCTGTGTACCTGGTTCACCAATAGATTGCGCTGCTATAATACCAACTGATTCTCCTTTATTTACCAATTTTCTTGTTGCCAAGCCCATACCATAACACTTACTACAAGCACCATGTTTACATTTACATCCCAAAATAGAACGTACACCAACTTTTGTAATACCACTTTCTACAATCTTTTTCGCCATATCTTCCGTAATCATGGTATCTGTATCAACAATCAAATCACCTGTTTCAGGATGTTTGATATCTTCTAAAGCAAATCTACCAACCAATCTTTCCTCTAAGCCTTCAATGATTTGGTTTCCATCTTTAATATCTTCTAATACAATTCCTTCTTGAGAACCACAATCATCTTCTTTAATGATAATATCTTGTGAAACGTCAACTAATCTTCTTGTTAAGTAACCTGAATCGGCTGTTCTTAAAGCTGTATCTGCCAAACCTTTTCTCGCACCATGAGAAGAAATGAAATATTCCAAAGCATCCAATCCTTCACGGAAACAAGATTTGATTGGGATTTCAACCGCTTTACCAGATGTATTTGCCATCAAACCACGCATACCTGCAATTTGTCTTAACTGGTTCATGTTACCACGGGCACCAGATTGTGCCATCATATAAATTGGGTTTAGTTCATCGAAATTATCTTTCATGGCAGCTGTAACATCACTTGTCGCTTTTTCCCAAACTTTGATAATCGCATCATAACGTTCATCATTAGTAATCATACCTCTTTGATATTGTTTGAAGATATGGTCAACATCATCATCTGCTTTTGCTAATATATCCTTTTTCGCTTCTGGCACGGCAACATCTGCAACAGACACCGTGATAGCACCTTTGGTTGAATATTTATAACCAGTCGCCTTAATATAGTCTAACACTTCGGCTGTTTCAGACAAACCATGCACATTAATACATTTTGAAACAATCGTACCCAAATTCTTCTTGATAACTGGGAAATTAATTTCCAAATCAAATTCTTTTTCTGGGTCATTTCTATCGACAAAACCTAAATCTTGTGGAATTCCTTGATTGTAAATCAAACGACCAACCGTTGTTTCAATTGTTTTGCTACGAACATTTCCATCTTCGTCTTCCTTAAATCTTCTTACCTTTATTTTGCAGTGCAAGCTAACATCGCCATTTTGATAAGCAAGAAGTGCTTCATCTTCATCTTTGAAATATAAACCTTCTCCCTTTTCGCCATCAATTTGGACAGTCAAATAATAAGCACCCAAAATCATATCTTGTGTTGGAACCGTAACTGGTTTACCATCTTGTGGCTTTAACAAGTTGTTGACAGATAACATTAAAAATCTTGCTTCTGCAATTGCTTCTGGTGTTAAAGGAACGTGAACCGCCATTTGGTCACCATCGAAGTCGGCGTTGAACGCTGTACAAACAAGTGGATGAAGTTTAATGGCTCTACCTTCTACCAAAATTGGTTGGAACGCTTGAATACCTAGTCTATGAAGTGTTGGAGCACGGTTTAGCATAACTGGATGGTCTTGAATGACTTCCTCTAAAATATCCCAAATTTCTGGTCTTTGTTTTTCTACCATTCTTTTCGCATTTTTAATATTATGTGCCAAACCACGACCTACTAATTCCCTCATAACAAATGGCTTAAATAACTCAACTGCCATTTCTTTTGGAAGACCACATTGATAAATTTTAAGTTCTGGTCCAACTACGATAACCGAACGACCAGAATAGTCAACCCTTTTACCTAGCAAGTTTTGACGGAAACGACCTTGTTTTCCTTTTAGCATATCAGACAAGGATTTCAAAGCTCTGTTTCCAGCACCTGTTACTGGTCTACCACGTCTACCATTATCAATTAAAGCATCCACGGATTCTTGTAACATACGTTTTTCGTTTCTAACAATAATCTCTGGAGCACCTAATTCTAATAATCTTTTCAATCTGTTATTTCGGTTGATAACACGTCTATACAAATCATTTAAGTCAGAAGTTGCAAACCTACCACCATCTAATTGAACCATTGGTCTGATTTCTGGTGGAATGACTGGTATAACACTCATTACCATCCATTCTGGTCTGTTTCCAGACATTCTAAAAGACTCAACGGTATCTAATCTTTTGACTAATTTCGCCTTTTTTTGTTCACTTGCTTTGGCAATTTCCTTTTTCAGTTTTTCAGACAATTTGTCAACATCAATTTCTTTTAACAATTTTTGAATTGCCTCTGCCCCCATTTCAGCCTTAAAAGAACCGTCTTCCGAATTTTTCCTCTGCTTCATGATATTCTTTTTCATTGATAACTTGGTATTTTTGCAAATCCGTAGACCCTTTATCGGTTACGATATAAGAAGCAAAATAAATGACTTTTTCCAAACTTCTTGGAGAAACATCCAAAAGCAAAGCAACTCTACTTGGAATTCCTTTAAAATACCAAATATGAGCAATCGGAGCAGCCAATTCAATATGACCCATTCTCTCTCTTCTTACTTTTGAAGTGGTCACTTCAACACCGCAACGGTCACAGACAATTCCTTTATAGCGCACTCTTTTATATTTTCCACAATGACATTCCCAATCTTTGGTTGGCCCAAATATTTTCTCACAAAACAATCCATCTTTTTCTGGCTTCAATGTTCTATAATTAATCGTTTCTGGCTTTTTTACTTCACCGTGTGACCATTCTCGAATGGTATCATCTGAAGCTAGCCCAATTTTTAATTTATTAAAAACTTCTAATTCTTCCAATTTTTAATTTCTCCCTTCATTTTCCCTTTAGGGATTGCTGTTTTTGGTTCAAAATAGACGAGAAGGGAACTATCCACCGCTTGTGCAACTTTTTTTGTCGCCCTTGTCTTTTTGAAACTTTATTTAGTTAATTTATTATGGAGAAGTACCTGATAAAAGCATTTTGAATACTCCATTTTCAATACTTTTATTCGATAATATCATCGTCATTATCTAAATTATCATTTGCTAAATCATTATCAAATAACATTTCATCTGTTTGACTATCTAACTCTTCGATTACTTTATCATCTGGCAATTCTTCTTCGTCTAATATATTGGTGTAGAATTCGTCCTCTGTTTCCTCTTCTAAGTCGTCATCTTCGATTTGTGTTAATTCTTCATCTGGAAATTCCTCTTCATTGATGATGCCTTCTTCTAGTTCAACATCACCCTCTTCAGTATTTTCCTTAATTTCAATCTCTTCATCTTGGTCACTATATAAGGTAACATCCAAGCCCAAAGATTGTAATTCTTTAATCAATACTTTGAAAGACTCTGGAATTCCCGGTGCTGGTATGTTTTCACCTTTGACAATGGCTTCGTACGTTTTTACCCTACCAATTACATCATCTGATTTTACGGTTAAAATTTCTTGTAACGTATAAGCTGCACCATACGCCTCTAATGCCCAAACTTCCATCTCTCCAAAACGTTGACCACCAAATTGTGCTTTACCACCAAGTGGTTGTTGTGTAACTAATGAGTATGGCCCTGTTGAACGAGCATGGATTTTGTCATCAACTAAATGGTGAAGTTTAAGCATATACATAATACCTACTGTAATTGGCTTGTCAAATGGTTCACCTGTTCTACCATCGTATAAAATTGTTTTTCCGTTTGTTTCTAAGCCAGCCATTTCTAGGCATGCTTCAATATCTTCTTCGGTTGCACCGTCAAATACTGGCGTTGCTAATTTCCAGCCTAACATACGTGCTGCTGCCCCTAAATGTACTTCTAAAACTTGACCTAAGTTCATACGAGAAGGTACACCCAATGGGTTAAGTACAACGTCCACTGGCGTTCCATCTGGCATAAATGGCATATCTTCTTCTGGCAAAATTCTTGAGATAACACCTTTGTTACCATGACGACCAGCCATTTTATCACCAACGGATATTTTTCTTTTTTGTGCAATATAGACACGAATAATTTGGTTGACACCAGGACCTAATTCATCCGAATTTTCTCTGGTGTAGACTTTTACATCTACAATCGTTCCTTGCTCTCCATGTGGTACTCGAAGGGAGGTATCTCTTACTTCTCTTGCTTTTTCACCAAAGATAGCACGTAACAATCTTTCTTCTGCAGTTAATTCCGTTTCTCCTTTTGGTGTTACTTTTCCAACTAAGATGTCACCCGGGCCAACTTCAGCACCAATGCGGATAATACCATTTTCGTCTAAGTCTCTTAGGGCATCTTCACCAACGTTTGGAATGTCTCTTGTAATTTCTTCTGGGCCTAATTTGGTGTCTCGACATTCGCAGTCGTAATCTTCAATATGAATGGATGTTAAAACGTCTTCTTTTACTAATCTTTCTGATAGCAAAATAGCATCCTCATAGTTATAACCTTCCCATGTTGTAAAGGCGATTAGTAAGTTTTTACCAAGAGCCATCTCGCCTTTATCAGTCGCAGGCCCATCGGCAATAACATCGCCACGTTTTACAATTTCACCTTCTTTAACAATTGGTCTTTGGTTGATACAAGTTGCACCATTGGTTCTCTTGAATTTTCTTAAGGTATAGGTTCTTGTTTTACCCGATTCCTCTTTAATCACAATTTCGTCACCAACCACTTTTTGAACCACTCCATTGTCTTCTGCGATTACTACAACACCAGAGTCTTTAGCTGCTTTGTATTCGATTCCTGTTCCAACCATTGGGGAATCGGTAATCATTAGTGGCACTGCTTGACGTTGCATGTTAGCACCCATCAAAGCACGGTTCGCATCATCGTGTTCTAAGAATGGTATCATGGCTGCACCAACTGATACTAATTGTTTTGGTGAAATATCAATATATTCTACTTTATTTTTATCAATTTCTTTAATCTCTTCGCGTTCTCTGACACGAATTCTTTTATTGGTTAGACAATTATTTTCGTCAACTGGCTCTGAAGCTTGTGCGATAATAAAATTGTCTTCTTCATCTGCTGTCATGTATTCTACTTCGTCCGTTACTTTGCCTGTTTTCTGGTCAACTTTTCTGTATGGTGTTTCAATAAAACCATAATCGTTGATAATGGCAAATGTAGAAAGGGCTGAAATAAGACCAATGTTTGGGCCTTCTGGTGATTCGATTGGACATAATCTACCATAGTGTGTATAGTGAATATCACGCACTTCAAAACCAGCTCTTTCTCTTGATAATCCACCTGGTCCTAAGGCTGAAATTCTTCTTTTATGGGTTAATTCAGAAAGTGGATTGGTTTGATCCATAAATTGTGAAAGCTGTGAACTTCCAAAAAACTCTCTGATAGATGATGTGATTGGCTTTGTGTTAATTAAACTTTGTGGTGTAATAACGTCTAGATCTTGCAGCGTCATTCTTTCACGGACAACTCTTTCTAATCTGGTTAAACCAATTCGGAATTGATTTTGTAGTAATTCGCCAACACATCGAATACGTCTGTTGCCTAAGTGGTCGATGTCGTCTACTTTTCCTAATCTTGGTTTTTCTGGAGACGATATATAAGTATTGTATTCTAGGTTTAATAAATAGTTGACAGAAGCTAAAATGTCTTCTGTTACGACATGTTTTGGAATTAACTCTTCCATTCTTTCTTCTAAATTTTTCTTTAATTCTTTGTCGTTTTTAGAATTTTCTAAAATATTTTGTAATACTTCATAATTTACATCAACTTTAATTTTTAATTCATCTGCTATTTCAGGGTTGATAAATGCTTTAATATCAACTACTCCGTTACCAATTACTTTGGCTTTTTTGTCTTCGATTTTTACAAATACGCTATTGATACCAGAATTTTGAATTTCACGTGCGACTTCTCTTGAAATCACTTCGCCTTTTTCTACAAAAACTTCTCCTGTTTCTGGATTGGCAATCGTTTCATAGGCAATATGGTTGGCAATTCTGTCTGCTAAACATAACTTTTTATTGTATTTGTAACGACCTACTTTGGCTAAATCGTAACGTCTGTTGTCAAAAAATAGACCATTGAATAAATTACGCGCAGCATCTACGGTTGGAAGTTCGCCGGGTCTTAATTTTTTGTAGATTTCAATTAATGCATCATCAGCAGTTTTTACTGGGTCTTTTGCAATGGTTGCTAGTAATTTGTCTTCTTCTCCAAAGAAGTCAAGAATTTTATCGTCTGTGTCTAAACCAATTGCTCTTAAAAGGCAAGTTACTGGCAATTTTCTTGTTCGATCAATACGCACATAAAACACATCGTTACTATCTGTTTCATACTCAATCCAAGCACCACGAATTGGCATAATGGTTGCTGTATATAATTTTTTCCCAACTTTATCATAGCTAGAATCATAATAACAACCTGGTGAACGAACCAATTGGCTGACAACAACTCTTTCTGCACCATTGATGACAAAGGTACCACTGTCTGTCATCAGTGGAAAATCACCTAAGTAAATTTCTTGTTCTTTGATTTCACCTGTTTCACGGTTAATCAAACGTACTTTTACATGTAGTCTTGTGGAATATGTCGCATCTCTTTCTTTTGCTTCTTCCAAAGTATACTTTGTTTTTTCTTCCATGTAATAGTCAAAAAATTCTAAAACTAGATTTCCAGAATAATCAATAATAGGCGAAATATCTTTTAATACTTCACCTAATCCTTCTTTAATAAACCAGTCATATGAATCTTTTTGTACTTTCAAAAGATTAGGTATTTCAATGAAATCTCCAATCTTTGAAAACGTTTTTCGCACGCATTTTTCGTGCTCGACATCTTTTACCTTTACCAAAATAAAAACCACCTTTTCTTAAAACTTTAGCAGGTAATATATGAACTTTATTCTTCAAGGCCCTCTTATGCAAAAGGTTGTTATGTTAAAAATACTATCCCTGCTTAAAAAATAGCATTTTTAACATAGTTCCTCTTTTGCTTAATTCCTCTTGAAGAACAAAAATTATATAACGGTTTTGTATAAAATTACTATGGTATTATATAATATTTTTTGTGGTAAGTCAAGCCTTTTTTCACATAGGGCACCCGCATAAAAAATGTCAAGACAAAAACAAAAAAATAGTATATAA
>CAOJGX010000019.1 GCA_948435735.1 uncultured Clostridium sp. | reverse complement strand
TCGCTCTTGACATTATTTCTATTGGAGATTTTGTGGCAATTAAGCAAATGTAAGGATAAATATGTTTTGTAAATATTAGCAAAACACTATGAAAAATTGTAAAGTTGTGATATAAATTAGACATAAAGAAAGAGGAGGATGCATAATGGAAGAATTAATAGATGTGTTAGATGAAAATGGCAATAAAACAGGAGAAATTTTAACAAGAGAACAAATACATAAAAAGGGATTGTGCCATAGAATAGTTGTAATTGCAATTATAGATGAAAAAGGAAATATATTAATGCAACAAAGGTCAAAAAACAAATCTAAGAATCCTGGAAAATGGGATGTGGCATCAGCTGGACATGTATCAAGTGGACAGACTTCTACTGAAGCTGCTATAAGAGAAACATTAGAAGAGGTAGGAATAAAAGTAAAAGAAAAGGAACTTGAATATATATTTACATATAAAAACAAAGAAAATGTAGAGGAAGATTATATAGACAATCAAATTTATGATTGTTATATTGTAAAAAGAGAACAAATAGAATTAACTGATATTAAAATGTAAGAAAGTGAAGTTGAGCAAGTGAAATTATGCAACTTAAAAGAATTTAGCGAAATTATTAAAAATGGCAATATAATGGAAAGAGATGAATTTTATAAGAAAATTATAAAATATTTAAAGTAATTACAATGAGGAGAGAATATGAAAATTGGAGTAGATATAGATGATACAATGGCAGATACCTTTGATTATTTAATACCATATATAGCAGATTTTTTTGATGTAGATATAAAATATTTAAAAGATAGAAATATTTCATATAGTAATTTGCCAAAAGAGATGAAAGAGTGAGAACTCGAATTTGCAAAAAAATATTATGATAAAGTTATTCCAAACACACCATTCAAACCAAAAGTTGCAGAATATATTGATAAAATTAGAGCTTTAGGTCACGAAATAATAGTTATTACAGCAAGGGACAAAACATTATATACAGATGAATATAAAACTACTGTTGAAGAATTAAAAAACAATAATATTCACTATGATAAATTGATTTGTGATTTTGATAAAGCAAAGGTTTGCAAAATTGAGCAGATAGATTTGTTTATAGATGATTCTATAGCAAACTGTAACAGAGTCAATGAACTAGGAATTGAGACTATATTATTTAGTAGTAAAGGTAATTTAACCGATAAAACAGATTTATATAGAGTTGATAGTTGGAAAAATATATATGAAAAAGTAAAAGAAAGGTATTAATTTAGTATGAAAAAAATAACTATTGAGATGGCATGTTCTATCAATGGACTAATTGCTACAGAAGATGGAAATGAAGATTTTCTATCTTATAGAGGTTGGGAGATAATGCTAGAATTTTTAAAAGAATATGATGTACTAATATGGGGTAGAAAAACTTGGGAAAATGTAATGTCTTGGGGAGAAGATTATTTAAATGATTTAAAAGAGATAAATATAATTATCTTAAGCGAAACAAGTAGGCAACAAAATAAATTTTTAAATGTTACATATTGTAATTCAATAGAGGATTGCTTAAATGTATGTGAAAAATTGAAATATGAAAAATTATTTATTTCTGGTGGAGCAACTATAAACAATGCTTTTATGCAAAAAGGTATAGTAGATAATATAATTCTAAACTATAATCCATTTGTACTGAACAAAGGAATGCCACTATTTAAAGGAAATTACTTTGAAAACAAATTGAAACTAGAAAAAGTGATAAAAGAAAAAGAAGGTATAGTACAAGTACATTATAGTGTAATAAAAGAATAATTGTATTTATGTAAGGAGTGAAAAAATGACAGATGAACAATATATTGATATTGCAATAGAAATAAGCAAAAATGCAAAATATCCTTATGGTGCTATTGTAGTAAAAGATGGAAAAATAATTGGTAGAAGTGATGATAAAACTTTAATGGAAACAACTATGTATTCACATGCAGAATTAGAAGCAATAGAAAGTGCATCAAAAAATAAAAATCTTTATGGAGATTTAAAAGGTGCAACAATGTATGTATCTTGTGAACCTTGTATGATGTGTATGGGAGCAATTTTGTATGAAGAATTTTCAAAAATAGTTTATGCAGCAACATTGCAAGATAGTAATGATAATTATTGTCCAGAAATGATTACTGATATTGATGAACTTGCAAAGTATGGAAATAGTAAAATTGAGATAATAAAAGAATTACATAGAGAAAAAGCAGTAGAGATTTTAAGGATGAGAGGAGAAATAGAATAAATGGAAATATCAATAAAAAGAGCAGATATTACATATTTAAAAGATATTCAAAATTTAAATAATCAACTATTTGAATTAGAATATAATAAATTTGATTCAGCTTTAAAAATTGGTTGGACTTTTGAAAAGGATGGAGAAGAATATTTTAACAATATGTTAAATAATGAAATTGTATATATTGCCTTAGATAGAGATAAAGTAGTTGGCTATTTGGCAGGTAGTATAAATATACAAGGTAGTTATATAACAAAATCATTAGCAGAAATAGATAACATGTTTGTATTAGAGGAATACAGAAAATATGGAATAGGTACAAAACTAATAAATGAATTTAAAGACTATTGTTCTCAAAATAAAATTGAAGAATTAAAAGTAACAGCATCTGCCAAAAATAAAAATGCTATAAACTTTTATAAGAAAAATGGATTTAATGAATTTGAAATAACATTAAAACAAAAAGTAAATTCAAATGCTCAAAACAAATCAAATATATTTGTTTTACATTCTTTAAATGGAGATACAATAAATATTTGGGGACAAGATATTAAAGAGAATTTTAATAAACAAGGTATAGAAGTAGTAATACCAAAGTTCCCTATTAGAGCAGATTCAAGTTATGAAAAATTTAAAGAAATTTTAAAAGAATATTCTGATAATAAAACATTAAATGAAAATAGTATTGTTATAGGTCATTCAATAGGCAATGCCTATTTTATAAGATTTTGTAAAGAAATGAATTATATACCTAAAGGATATGTAGCAGTTGCTCCAGGTGCTGTTTATAATATTCCAAGCAATAGAAATGACTATATTGTAAAAGTTAAAGAACAAGCATATTGTAAAAAAGAACAATTAGATTTTATAAAGGAGAAAGTAGAAGTTAAATACTGCTTATATTCAGATGAAGATGAACCAAAGGAAGAAATGTTTAAAAGATTTATAGAAGATACAAATTCAGTTGGTATATATTTAAAATATTATAATCATTTTGATGGTTATCACAGAATATATAAAATTCCAGAATTGACTGAATTAATAAATAAAATACTAAAAAATGAATGGGAGGAAAAGTAAATGGAAAATTACTTTATAATACATGGAAGTTTTGGAAGTCCATTTGGAAATTGGTTTAGTTGGTTACAAGACTTTATATCATATGCTGGCAAACAAGTATATGTACCACAATTTCCAATAGGAGTAGGGTATCAAAATTATGAAAATTGGAGCAAACTACTTAAATATTATTTAGATTTAGGATTAATAAATGATAATACGACAATAATAGGACATAGCATTGCACCAGTATTTATATCAAAATTTTTAACTGAAAATAAAGTAAAAGTAAAAAAACTAATATTTGTATGTGGATTTAATAACTATTTAGGAATAAATGAAGAATATGATACAGTAAATAAATCAATGTATTTTGATAATTTAGAAGATGTAAAACAATATGCAAATGAAATAATATGTTTTTATTCAGACAATGATCCCTATGTGAAATATGAAACAGAAAAAGATTTTGCAGACAAAATTGCTACAGAACAAATCTTAATACCAAATGCAGGACATATTAATAGTGAAAGTGGATATGATGTATTTGAAGATATAGTAAGTTATTTATAATAGTAAAGCCTTCTTGTGACAGAAGGCTTTTAAGCATCTTTATAAAAGATGAATCGAACTCCACACCGAAGTGTGCAACAATTAATGTAAAATTATTATAATATAATTTATCTGTAGTATCAGTAAAATTTTACAAATTTTGCCAAAAACATTGAATGTTATTAAGAAATATGATACAATACAAATGTTCGCAAACACAATAAAAATGATAGGAGAATGTCATGAAATATTTTATAGCAGATACACATTTTAACCATGAAAATATAATTAAATACTGCAATAGACCATTTCAAAACTCGAAAGAAATGAATGAATACATAGTAAATAAATGGAATTCTGTTGTGACTAAAAATGATATTGTCTATCATTTGGGAGATGTTGGATTTGGTAGTACAGAAGAATTAAAGCAATTAGTTGGCAAATTAAATGGTACAAAGATATTAATAAGAGGAAATCACGATTATAAAAGAGGAATAAATGGTTGGAAAGAAGTAGGTTTTAGTGAAGTATATAAAAAGAAATTAATTTTAGGAAATCTAATTTTAACACATGAACCAATTGAAATAGAAGAAAATTATATTAATATTTTTGGACATATACATGATAAGCCATTAGATGAAAGATTTGATAAAAGCAAGCATATATGTGTATCTTGTGATGTGATTGAATATACGCCTATATGTATAGATAAATAAATATTATGCAAGGAGTTGGAAAATATGGAAAATAATAAACAAGAATTTATAAATAATATACAAAATTTTTTGGATAGTGAAGATAAGGCAATTTTAGTAACAGGAACGAATCAGTATAAGAAACATAAACTAATTATGGCTATGATAGATAAAAATTTTAAAAATGCAAATATACTATTTAGAACTAATGGAATGGAGAATATATCAAATAGAGAGTTTGTGGGATGGACAGGTTTAAAGAAAAAGATAATTAAGTCTGGAGAGAAAATAAGAATAGGAATGAATAACTATGAATTTGATACATTTAATGTGTCAAGGACATGGAGTAGGACAAGTTCTAAATTTGATTTTGCGATAGTATATCCAATAGATTTAATGGTTAGAGAAAACAAATTTGATGGAATTGATAATTTATATACCAATAAAGATATAAAAAAGATATTTTTGGTATCTTGGACAGATAGCAATTCTTATGATTATGAGAAAATATCTAAATATTACAATGAACATTTTATATATGATGCAAAGGAAGAAGATATAGAATATCACAAAAGAGTTTTAAATTTAATTAATAAAATAAATTAAGGAGAAATCTATGTATATATCAGAGTTAAAGTTAGAAAATTTTAGAAAATACAAAAATGTAAATATAAATTTTAATGAAGGTTTAAATATAATTGTAGGAGAAAATAATTCAGGTAAAACAGCAATTATTGATGCAATAAGAATTCTATTAGGAACACAGGGAAATGAATTTTATAGAGTAGAAAAAGAAGATTTTTATTATAATAATGGAAAATACGAAAACGAATTTAAAATTGTATGTTATATAAGGGGAATCAATGAAAAAGAAGGTGGAATGTTTTTAGAATTTTTATCCTTTGAAGAAAAGAAAGATGAATGTGAAAATACGGTATATAATCCATATATAAAAATAGAAACAATAGCGAAATATAAAGACAATAAGATATTTTTCGACACATTTATAGGGGATATAAAAGATGATATTGGATATAGGATACCAGGAGAAATAAAGGAGTTTTTTAAGGTGGTTTTTTTGAAACCATTAAGAGATGCAGAAAACCAAATGATAGCAAAAAAGAATTCTAGGTTGGCACAAATTCTTCTTAATTTTGATAGTGATATTTTAAAAGATGATGAAAATAATGAACTAGTAAAAATAATTAAAGAAGCTAATGAGAGTTTAAAATTAAAGACTAATGAAATAAAAATCAAACCAATGGGGCAAGAAAATGAGATGCCTATTATTGAGTTAATAAATAATTTTATAGGACAGATGAATGCAGGAGATGTACAATCTAATTTAGATTTTAAAATTAAAGATAATTCATTAAAAGAAATATTGGAAAGAATTAGTATAGAATTTGATTCTCCTAAAGAGGGATTAGGAATTGAAAATTTACTGTTTACAGCCGTTGAATTTTTATTATTAAAGAATTCTAGTTACTTTGGATTAAAAACGGTTTTAATTGAAGAAATAGAAGCTCATTTGCATCCACAAACACAGCTAAATTTAATTAATTATTTAACTGATAATTATTCTAAAAGGGAACATGGACAAATTATTATGACAACACATAGCCCTAATATAACTTCAAAAGTCAATATTGAAAACTTATTAATATGTAAAGACAACAATATATATAATATGGGGGAAAAATACACTAACTTAGAAAAAGGGGATTATAAGTTTTTAAGTAGATTTTTAGATGTAACGAAAGCTAATTTGTTTTTTGCAAAGAAACTTATTTTTGTAGAAGGAGATGCAGAAAATTTATTAATACCAGTTCTTGCAAAGATAATATTAGGAGAAACATTAGAAAGTCAAGGAATATCGGTAATAAATGTTGGAAATACTGCTTTCTTAAGATATAGTAAGATATTTCAGAGGAAAGATGAAAATGAGTTTTTTAATATAAAAATAGCAATAATAACAGATTTAGATGTTAGAAGAAAAAAGAATAAAGATGGAAGATGGACTGAGACAGAAGTTCAGTTGATTGAAAGAGAAAAAAGCACAAAAAAAGAAAAGGAAAGTTATTATGATTATAAAAAGAATATAAAAACTTTCGTATCACCTAAAAGAACTTTGGAATATTGTATAGCTATGGGAAAGTATAGAGAATTATTATTACAATCGATATATGAAGCAGAAAAGGAACAGAATAGTAATAAATATCCTGATACAGTTGAAAAAATAATTAAATGCAAGCAAAATGCAGAAAAATATTTAGAAAAAAATAAAGGAATAGATGACAATGAACTTGCTAGAAAGATATATGAAGAAGAAATACTAGATAAAAAAGTTTCAAAAGCAATAACAGCACAAATACTTGCTGAAAAGATTGAAAATGAATATAATTTGAAAAAAACAGAAGAAGAAAGACAAAAATATAAGCAAGAATTAGAAAATGATGATAGTATAAAGTATTTAATAGATGCAATAAAATTTGTTGGAGAAGATAATGAATAAAAATATTATTATAACAGATGAAGATATAGATATAATTGAAAATAAATTGTTGAGACAAAAAGGAAGATTTGATTCCGAAAGAAGAAATGCTATAAAATATACAGATAATGTAGATATTATTGCGTGTGCAGGAAGTGGAAAAACTACATTAATGTGTGCAAAGATAGATATATTAACAAAAAAATTATTGCAAACTAAAAGTGAAAAAGGTATAGCTGTTTTATCTTTAACTAATGTAGCAGTTGATGAAATAAAAAGAAAGTTGGGAGAAAATCATAAATTATTTCAATACCCAAATTGTTGCAAAACAATACAAAAATTTGTTGGAGAATATATTTTTAAAAACTGGTATATATCAAAATTTAATAAAAAGATAGAGATTATTGATGATGATTTTTGTGAAATGAAGTTGAAAGAAAAAATTAATATGATTTTAAAGACGAAAATGTACACATTAGAAAAAAGGGATTTTAATTTTAAAGAAGTGTATACCGATGGAATAGAGATATACTGTAAAGATTCTAATATAGAGAATATAAATTTAGGAATGAGAGAGACAACAGAAAAAGAGTACAAAGATGCAATAATAAGTGCAAAAGAACAATTAATAAAAGAAGGAATATTCAATTATAAAGATGTTTTTATTATTGCCTTAAAATATATAAATAAAAATTCACTTATAAAAAAATATATGGAAAATAGATTTGAATGTATTATAATTGATGAAATGCAAGATGTTAGAGAATGGGAATATAATGTAATTAAAGAATTATTTGAAAATGTTACTTTTCAAAAAATAGGAGATCCAAATCAACAAATATATGATAAGACTATATGGGAGATTAATAATGAGTTGAAAATAAAAAATTCTTTAAGAAATTCAATTAATATTGCCAAATTTGCTAATAATTTTGAAGTTCAAAATACGAGTATGAAGGGAACTGTTCAAAACAATATAAAGGTAAAGTTTATCATATTTAATAATAGCAATATTGATAAAGTAAAAGAAGTTTTTGGTAAAGAAATAATAAAAAATAAATTAGATGAAAAAGAAAATGCTATATTTAAAATGATTGGAGCAGTTAAAAAACAACATGCGACAAATATAACTCTATATAATTATATAAATCAAAAAGTACAAATGGTAGAATCATCGAAGTTGGAATATATATTAAAGAATAATTTAGATAAATATAATATTTATAAAGCAATGCTAGAAACTTTATATAAAGCTTATAAATTTGTTGATATAAAAAACTATGCAAATATAGAAAGTAAAGAAAGTTTCTTTGAAGAAGTAGAAAAATATATAGATAAAGAGACACTACTAAAAAATATAAAGAAAGATGCAAGTTTTGGAAATCTTTGTGAATTGCAGAAAAAAATTATAAAATATACTTTAGGAAAAATAATTAATGAGGAATATTTAGATAATAGAATTAAGCATTTTTACAAACAGATAAGCGATATAAAAATAGAAAATACAGATAGTGATTATTTTATTTTGAATAATGATGGCAAAAAGATAAAAATTGATTATGGAACTATAAATAGTGTTAAAGGAGAAACACATACAGCAACTTTAGTTTGTGAAACATTTAATAAATATTATGATATTGAAAATGTATTTGAAAAACATATAAAACTTTACAAAAAATTGAAAACAACAGAGAATTTTCTCCACAAATTATATGTAGGTTTTACAAGACCAACAGATATGCTATGTGTAGCAATTACAAATGATACTTATAATAAATTTAAAAAAGAAATAAAGGATTTAGATATTGAAATTATATATTTAGGAGATGATGAAAATGAAACTGGAAGAATATAAATCAGGTGAATACATAAAAATGAATGACTATAAAGCATTTATTCCTAGTAAAATAAATTATAACTGGGGATGGGATGACACAAAATTGGACAAACTATTAGCTGAAGCAAATAGACAAATTGGAGAACTAAATGCATATTCATTGTTAATACCAAATGTGGATTTATACATTAAAATGCATGTGAAAATTGAAGCTAATAAATCAAGTAGAATTGAAGGAACAAGAACAACTGTAGAAGAAGATTTGTTAGATGTTGCAGATATTAATCCAGAAAAAAGAGATGACTGGGAAGAAGTGCAAAATTATGTAAAAGCTACAAATTATGGAGTAGAAAGAATAAAAGAAGGTTTTCCAGTATGTACTAGATTAATAAGAGAAATACATAAAATATTAATGCAAGGAGTTCGTGGAGAACACAAAACACCAGGAGAATTTAGAACATCACAAAATTGGATTGGAGGAAGTATGCCAAGCATAGCAGTATATGTTCCACCACCACATACAGAAATTGCAGAATGTTTAACAGATCTTGAAAGATTTATAAACAATGAAGAAATAGATACACCAGACTTAATAAAAATTGCAATTTTACATTATCAATTTGAATCCATACATCCTTTTTTAGATGGTAATGGACGAATTGGAAGACTACTTATTCCGTTATATATTCAAAGTAAAGGAATGCTTGATAAATCATGTTTATACATTTCTGATTATATAGAAAGAAATAAAGATACATATTATGATATGCTTACAAGAGTAAGAACTCATAATGATATGATAGGATGGATTAAATTTTTCTTAGAAGCGGTTATTGAAACATCAAAAACAGCAAAAGAAAAATTTAGAAAAGTAGTTGAATTAACATTACAAATGGATAAAATCATAATGGATTTACCAGTAAAACCAGAGAATGCAAAAAAAGTGTTAGATGTTTTATACAATGAGCCAATTGTTTCAAGAAAAAAAATAATTGAAAATACTGGAATGAAATTTACAACATTAGTAGGAGTGATAAACGCATTGCAAGAGAAAAGTATTTTAATAGAAACTACAGGATATAGTAGAAATCAAGTTTTTGCATTTCAAAGATATATAGACTTATTTTTAAAATAAAAAATCAAATCTATATTACGAAAAAGTCAAAAAATTCGTAATATAGATTTTTATATTACGAAAAAATCAAAAAATTCGTAATATAGATTTTTATATTACGAAAAATTTAAAAAAATCGTTATATAAACTAGACAGCATAAAATAATATATTTAGAAAATGAGTGAACTAAAGTGAACACTAAAGGCAGGAAAGCGAGTGTTCACACATCGCCTACACACATTGAAGGACAAGCCTTTAAGAGTTAATAAAAGAACAAAAATTTTAAGCAAATTTGATGTAAAAATTCACCAAATGAATCACTAAAAAATGCCTATCAGAGTGCTAAAGTTCACTAAATGTACTAAATTTTATAAAAATATGGAAATTAGTTCACTAAGTGTACTTGTATTTAGCTAAAATTTAAAAGAAAAGTACACCGAGTGAACTTAAAATTTCAAAAAAATTAGCAAAAAGTACACTAAGTGAACCCATAAATATAGATTATAAAAATAAATTTTAAAAAATTTTATACAAGTACACTTAGTGTACTTACCTAAAAATCAATACTTTATAAATCTTAAAAGAAAAAAGGGAAAAAAACGGGAATTGAACTTTATAGAAGAGCATAATATAATCGTATTATCAAAAAATGTAAAACAATCAAGTCAGTCGAAGCTAGCCGACTGGCTTTTTCTGTTGCCTTTTTTTGAAATTTTATTCAAGTTAAGGAGGATTTTTATGTTATACGAAATCAATTTTGATAATACAAAAAGCATCAAACTAAATGAAAATATTTTTAATTGCAGTATAAAAATAGCAATACTAAACAAAACATTTAATGCAGGACTAATAAAAGAAAAGAGATATTTAGAATTAAAGCGAAATATTTTACAAGAATATAAATTAATCATATAGGTATTTGAAAATTTAATATTTTGATGTATAATAAGCACATAAAGATTCTCTAAACTTGAGAAAGAGAGGTTAATATTGAAAGTACAAGTTATAGAGAAGAAAAAAGGTCGAATTAATAGAATGACAGGAGAAGAAATAAAAGGAAATTTGAGAGTATGTGCCTATGCAAGAGTAAGTACAGAAAAAGAAGAACAAATAAACAGTTACAATTCTCAGCTAAAGTATTATGAAGAAAAAATCAAAAGCAATAGTAATTGGAAATATGTTGGTATTTATGCAGATGAAGGAATTACAGGAACACTAGACTATAAAAGAGATGGCTTTATGAAAATGATGCAAGATGCAACAAAGGGCAAATTTGATATGATAATCACAAAATCAATATCAAGATTTGGAAGAAATACAGTAGACACTTTAAAATATGTAAGATTACTTAAGGAAAAAGGAATTGCTATTTATTTTGAAGAAGAAAGAATTAATACTTTAGAAATATCAGGAGAAATTATGCTAACAGTATTAAGTGCAATGGCACAGCAAGAAAGCGAAAATATATCTTCTCATGTAAAACTAGGCTTACAGATGAAACAAAAAAGAGGAGAACTAATTGGATATAATGGATGTTTAGGATATGTATATGATAAAGATACAAAAGAAATCTCAATCAATTATGAAGAAGCAGAAATAGTAAGATATATCTTTGAAAGATATTGTCAAGGAGTAGGTTGTACAACAATAGCAAAAGAACTAACAAATATGAAATATAAAACACCAACAGGCAGGAAGAAATGGCACGAATCAACAATAAGAGGAATATTAAAAAACGAAAAATACAAAGGAGATGTCTTACAAGGAAAAACATATACAACAGATCCAATATCTCATAGAAGAGTAGTCAATATGGGAGAAGAAAATCAATATTACATACAAGAACACCATGAGCCAATCATTTCTGAAAGAATGTTTAATCAAGCACAAGAGATTTTACAAAAACGAGGAGGAGTACGAGGCTCTGGAAGAAGAAAAGGTAACTTTAGTAGAAAATATCCTTTTAGTAGTAGATTATATTGTGGCTTTTGTGGAAGTTTGCTAACAAGAAGAAACTGGCATTCTGGAACAAAAAATAGTATAACAGTTTGGCATTGTATGGAATTTGTAAAACATGGCAAAGAAAATTGCCCATATTGTAAAGCTATGAAGGAAAACATTATAGAAGAAGCCTTTACAGAAAGTTATAAACTACTATGTAATAATAACAAAGAATTAATCCAAACATTCTTAAATGAAATGGAAGAAATTATACAAGAAGAAAGTAACGAAAGTTCTATTAAAAGATTAGAGGAAGAAAAGCAAATCTTAAAAGAAAAAATAGACAAGCTAATTGATTTAAACTTAAATGGAACAATAACTTTAGAAACTCTGCAAGAAAAGAAAGCAAAACTACAAAACAAAATAAATAGCATAGCGAAAGAACAAGAGCATTTACAACTAGAATTAGAAGATTCAATTAGTTTAAATCAAGGATTAAACAAGTTTAAAACATTGTTTAAAGACAACGAAATTATGCCAGAATTTGATAAAGATGTTTTTGAACTAATGATTGAAAAAGTTATAATAGGAGAAAAGGAAAGTAATGGAAAAGCTAATCCGAGAGTCATAACTTTTATCTTAAAAAGTGGTAACGAAATCAAATGCAAAGAGGATGAAAAAGAAGATAAAAATCAACAGTCATCATACGAGGTAAGCGAAAACTATCTACAGCCTATGTGTGAGCCATGTGGAGTGTTGCTCGGTGCTATCTCTCAAAAATTCGATACAATAATTGAATTTACTGCATTTGAGAATTTTTGTAGTTTTGAGAGAAAAGGTAAAAATAAGATAAAAAGAGTTGGAAATCATAAAATTAAAGTAACGATAGAAGTTGATATGGTGTGCGAAGTAGTATAAATTCAACAATAAAAATAAAAGAATGTTTGGAGATAAAACTTAATTGGAAGTGTTTGGAAAAGCACTTTCTTTTTTCGCTTTTATATGATAGAATTAGATAAAATTTAAGCGATATACTTATAAAAGTATAAGATAGGGGCAAATATGCAAGTATATTTTACAGATGTTTTTTATATAGATGAAAAGGTATTAGATGAATATGGTGCATACAATATTTCTTTAATAAATGATATGCCACTATTTGTAGATCCATTTTTATTATTTTATAGTACAAAAGAAGAATATAAAAAGTTACATGATGATATTATAAAATATATTATATTTTTAAAAAATAAGTCTATAATACCATTAAGTGCAACACAGTTAAAAGCATGGTATATGTTTCCAGAACAAAAACAAAATTGGTTAGGATATAGTATGTCAGGAAATTCTGGAAGTGGTTTAGGAAAAGAATTTGCAGATAATTTAAAATATGTGCTGAAAGAGAAATTTAATGATTTTGGAGATGAAAAAATATCACAAGGTTCGCATTTAGAAAAATTGTGCCTAATTAATGAAGGAGTAGGTAAAGATAATACTAGTGATTTTACAGTTAATCTAATAAAAGGTTTTTTATTAGATTATACAGAAAAATTTGCAAAGTTATATTTAGATGAAAATCAATGTAAAACATTTTGGATTGAAAAGAATAATTTTAATTATGAAACAGAAATATGGGAAAGGAAACAATATTATTTACCATGTTATAATAATGATTATATAATTCTTACTCCTAAAGATATTTTGACTAGAGAATGTTCATGGATTAATAAAGAAGATATGTATAAAAGATTTGAACATTTACCATTTTCAATAGATAATGATATTTTAAGAATGCAAATCAATCAATACTTTGAAAGTCAATTAAATATTCAGGATAAGAAAAAGAAACCAACTAAAGAAGAGAAAAATAAGGCGATATTAAATACAATAAAACAATATCCAGAAATTTTAGACTATTATATTAAAGAAAAAGAAGCAGATGGTAAAAATGCTATTGATTTTAGTGAAGAAAAAGTAGAAAATACTGAAATAATATTGATTAATAATACAAAAGATTTAATAAAGTATTTAAACAATAATACAAGATTTTATGAAGAAAGTAACAAAACAGCATATCAAGAAGCATTTGATAGGGTTAAATATTTAAAAGATTCTATTGAAAATAACGATTGTTATAAATTATTCTATAATGGTGATGAACCTATAGGAAAAGAAAAAGATTTACAATTGATGTTTAGATTAGTATGTTATGGTTCTTCATTTGATATAAATAGTGAGGTAAATAATGGGAGAGGACCTGTAGATTATAAAATTTCAAAAGGTGCTTTTGATAGTTCGTTAATTGAGTTCAAATTAGCCAAAAGCTCGAAATTAAAACAAAATTTAAAGAAACAATTAGAGATATATAAAAAGGCAAACAATACAGAATATGGTATAAAGGTTATAATATATTTTACAGAAGACGAATATAAGAAAGTTAATAGTGTATTAGAAGAATTAGAATTAACAGATGATCCAAATACAATTTTAATAGATGCAAGGAAAGATAACAAAATATCAGCATCTAATGAAAAATAATAAAAGGAGGAACTTTATGAGTGATAACCAAATAATAATACAACCAGAAGAATCATACAAAATAATTAGAAATAGTGTACTAATAGCACAATCAAAAGTATATACAGTTGTAAACTCAGCAATGGTACAAGCATATTGGGAGATTGGGCAAGAAATACACAAAGCATGTGGAGAAAATGACAGAGCAGAATATGGTAAAAAACTATTACAATATTTATCAGAACAACTAACTAAAGAATTTGGAAAAGGGTTTACAGTTACAAATTTAAAATATATGAGACAATTTTATCGTGCTTTTCCAATTCGTCACACACTGTGTGACGAATTGAATTGGTCACATTATAGACTATTAATGAGAATTGAAAATGAAAAAGCAAGAAAGTTTTACTTAGAAGAAAGTGTAAAATCTGGATGGAGTGTTAGGCAATTAGAAAGGCAAATAGGAACATTTTATTATGAAAGATTATTAGCAAGTCAAGATAAAGAAAGTGTTGTAAATGAAATAGGATTACCAGAAAAAGTAGAACCTAAAAATATTATAAGAGATCCATATGTATTAGAATTTTTAGGTTTAGAAGGAAATACAAGTTTTTATGAAAAAGACTAGAACAAGCAATAATAGACCATTTACAAAAGTTTTTGTTAGAACTTGGAAGGGGATTTTCATTTGTAGCAAGACAACAAAAAATAACATTTGATGGCAGACATTTCTTCATAGATTTAGTCTTTTACAATTACATATTAAAGTGCTTTGTAATAATTGATTTAAAATTGGGAGATTTAACACATCAAGATTTAGGACAAATGCAAATGTATGTAAATTACTATACAAGAGAGATGATGAACGAAGGAGATAATCCACCAATAGGAATTGTATTATGTGCAGATAAAAGTGACCAAGTTGTAAAATATACTTTACCAGAAGATAATAATCAAATATTTGCTTCAAAATATAAGTTATATCTACCTACAGAAGAAGAGTTTAAGAAAGAATTAAATTTAGATAATTATGTAAAAAAAGAAGATGATGAAATAAAACAATAGAAAATTATGTGAATTTGAAATTTGACAGATTTACAATAATATGTTACAATTAAAAACATAATTTAAGAGTTTACCTAAAAGTAATAAACTTTGAGCGGTAAAGGGTAACAGAAATAGAAATGTTACTTACACTTATAAAGTAAGATTATAAAGTCTTGCAAAGGAGTCTTAAAAGGTTTCTTGGCAAGACCTTTTTGATTATATTACAAGAAAGGAATGATAGTATGTTAAAATTAGTAAAATTAGAAGAAAAATATAAAGAACAATTATTTGAAATGATGGATGAATGGAGTAATTCAGGAGAAAAAATTATTCCATATGCTATTAGAAAGGCAGACTATCATAATTTTGATTTATATAGAGAAAGTATAGAAGTAAAAGAAGAAACTAAAAATAGTGTTCCAGATTTTACATATTTTGCTTTAGATATAGAAAGAAATATATTTGTTGGAGCAGTAAATATAAGACATTATTTAAATAATCAATTATTAAAAAACGGTGGACATATTGTAGATGGTGTAAGACCATCAGAAAGAAGAAAAGGATATGCAACAGAGATGATTAGACTAGCATTAGAAGAATGTAAAAAAATAGGTATAGATAGAGTATTAATGGTTTGTTATAAAGATAATATTGGATCAAGAAAAAGCATTATAAATAATGGTGGAGTTTTAGAAAATGAACTACCAGCTGAAGATGGGAAAATAGACCAAAGATATTGGATAAGTTTAAAGAAAAGATATGCAGACAGACATGTAGATAGAAAAGCAAATAAATCAAAACAGAAAGTAATGTCAGTAAACGAAAAATATTTTACAGGAGACATATATTTCTATGATTTTATTGAAGTTAAAGAGAAGATTGTAATACCAAATGGTAAGTGCATAATGGATAATAACTATAAATGGTTAGAGTTTTATGATTACAATTCAAAAGTAAAATTAACAGCAATTTATGATGAAAATAATGAAATAATAGAATGGTATTTTGATATAGCAAGAGAAATTGGTAAAGAAAAAGATGCACCCTATGAAGATGATTTATATCTTGATGTCGTTGTAACACCTGAAGGAGAAATAATACTACTTGATGAAGAGGAATTAAAAAATGCTCTAAACAGAATGGAAATAACAGAGAAAGAATATAAAGATACCTATAAAGAAGCTAATCAATTAATGGATAGATTAAGTAATAAAAAAGAAGATTTACAAGAATTTACAGATAAATATTTAAACGATATGTTAAAGGAGCGAAAATAATATGAAAACAATAATTGAAATACCCAGAATAGAGGATTTTAATAAAGTAAATGAATTAGCAAAACAAGTTCATGAATTACATGTAAATTGGAGACCAGATTTATTTTTAAGTGTAGATGAGGTAATCAGTAAAGAAGATTTTGAAAAAATGATACAAGCTAAGGAAATATTCGTAGCAAAGATAGAAAATGAAATTGTTGGATATATAACTATTAATATAAAAGAAAAGAATAATCCTAGTATGAGATATAGAAAACAATTACAAATTGAAGCAATATGTGTAGATGAAGAAAATAGAGGAAAAGGAATTGGAACAGAATTATTAAAATATGTAAAAAAATTCGGAAAAGAAAATAATTGTACAGACTTATATTTAACAGTAAATAAAGAAAATGAAAATGCTATAAAAGCATATGAAAAATTTGGATTTAAAGTAAAAAGCATAGCAGATTCAATGAAAATATAAAAAATGGAGTTGATAGAAATGAAATATTTTAAAAAATTAATAGGAGAAAGAATTTATTTATCACCACGAAATAATGAAGATATAGAAAAATTTACAGAATGGTTGAATGATTTTGAGACAACAGATTATATTGGAAGAAGTGCATACATAACAACATTGCAAGGAGAAAAACAATACTTTGAAGAAAATTTAAACAAAAATTATAACTTTTTTATAATAACATTAAAAGAAGATAAATTAATAGGCACAGTCGGATTAGAAAATTATGATTCCATTAATAGAACAGCTACTTTAGGAATATTTATAGGAGACAAAGACTACAGAAATGAAGGATATGGAACAGAAGCAATCAAAATATTATTAGATTATGGATTTAATTATTTGAATTTAAATAATATAAAACTTAATTTAATGAGCTTTAATGAAAGAGCATTAAAGTGCTACACAAAATGTGGATTCAAAGAGTATGGAAGGAGAAGAAATTGCAAATATATTAATGGTAAATATTATGATAGTATTGAAATGGATATATTAGCAAATGAGTTTAAAGGAGATTATATAAGAAATAAAAACATATATGATGGAGGTAACAATGATAATAGAAAGTAAGAGACTAGTTCTAAGAGATTGGAAAGATGAAGATGTAGATGATTTAGTTGAAGGACTTAATAATATAAATGTTTCAAAATGGATGGCAGGAGTTCCTTTTCCATATACTAAAAAGGATGCTAAAAGTTTTATTGAAATAGCTAAAAATCAAGATGAAAAAGTTAAAATATATTTAGCTATAATATTAAAAGAGAACAATAAGGCAATAGGTGGAACTGAATTAAGAAATATAAACCAAAAAGATGGAACGGCTGGTGGAGGTATATGGTTAAATGAAAAATATCAAAAAAATGGATATGGTACAGAAGCTTTTTCTGCTAGAATAAAATATGCTTTTGATGTATTAGGGCTAAGAAGAATAGAAAATGGATATTTTGTTAATAATGAAAAATCAAAGAGAATGCAAGAAAAACTTGGATATAGAAATGAGGGGTTAAGAAGAAAGAAATATCTTTGTTTGGCAACTAATGAATATGTAGATGAATGTATTACAGGTTTATTAAAAGAAGAATTTATAGAATGGAAAGGAAATAATTAATCCTCTACATAAATTCTAATGTGCTTTATAAAATCAAGTCAAGGTTAAAATGAATGTGTTATCACACAACCTTTACTAAATTTTAAAAGCACATTGTTTTTTCAATTAAGAGGATTTAAGGATAAGTATATTTAATTAAGTAGACATAAATATACTTTAAACAAGTGAACTAAAGTGAATACTAAAGGTAGGAAAGCGGTATTAACATATCGCCTATACACATTGAAGGGCAAGCCTTCAAAAGTTAATAAAAGAACAAAAATTTTAAGCAAATATGATACAAAAATTCACTGATTGAACTGGATCAAACCCGCTATTCTTTGTCAAAGTAAAAAAATAGGGAATCCTTTTTTAGGATCCCCTCAAACAATTATTTTTCACATTCGCAATGTTCTGGCTCGAATGGAGCATCGCAGCAAAGGTCAACACCTTTTAAGCATTTTCCTTCTTTTCTGCAGTGTTTGCAAATTTTAACGTGTTCTACACGGTTTGCCCAAATATTAATTGCATATTTTTTGTCTGGGCAAAGAGGTCCGAAAACAAATTCTCCAGCTTTGTTTGTAAACGTATGAGAAACTGGTTTTCTGTCATGTTTTGTTACTTCAATTAATTTTACAACAGCGTCTTTAATTGGTTCATTACATTCATCTTTAACAATACCATAAATAACATTTCTACGATCTTCTTCTACGTTTATTTCTAAGTCAAATTGTTTACCACCTTCAACAAAACCATCGATATCAACGATGTGTTTTTTGTCGCATTCAAAATCTAAATCCATATCCATAAAAAATCAATCCTTTATTTTAAATTTGGGAGTACTCCCTTAATTAATATTATGTAAAAGGGAGGAAAATGGGGACAGTTTTTTTTTAAGAATTTCAAAATTTATGTTTCTTTTCTAAGAAAAATATTGCAAAATGTTTACTTTTGTAATATAATATAAAAATCAAGAATTAAATGGAGAAAAGTATGCAAAATATGGTAGTAGGAATTGAAGGTTTGGTGGGGGCTGGAAAAACGAGTATTTGTCGTCAGCTAATTAGGAAAATACCCAATGCAATATTACTCAACGCAGGCGATTTATATCGTGCGATTGTCTATGTTATGATGCAACATGGAGCAAGTATTGAGAACTTAAAAAAAAGTGGCAAAAAATTAGATATTCGAGAAATGATTGATGCATTAGAAATAGAAGTCAAAGTAGAAAATCAAGAAACCGTTGTCTATGCAAAAGGCAAACGTTTAGCAGAAGAAGCCTTGCAAGCCAAAGAAACATCGTTAGCTGTTTCAGAGGTGAGCCATACGGCGAATAATGAACAAGCATTTCTATTTGTACGTGAACTAATCGAAAACTTAAAAAAGCAATATCACGTTATTTTCTCAGGCAGGGCAACTATGAAGATTTATCCCGCTTGTGATTATCATTTTTTCATGATTGCAGATTTAGAAAAAAGAGTGGAAAGAAAATGGATACAATACAACAAGCAAGAAAACAAAGAAGAAATTCGTAAGAATATCATCAAAAGAGACGAATTACAACAAAAAAGTGGATTTTATGAATATTCTCCCATCACTCTTGAAATTGATGTAACAGATTGTCAAACTGTAGAGGAATCTACCAATAAGGTTTTACAGGAGATAAAAATACTTGAAAATGTGTAGATAAAAAGGAGGCTTAAAAATACATGGAATACATAAATGAAAAGTTAGCAGAATTTAATCAATATTTAGCAGGCAGAAAAGTGGCTGTTATTGGCTTAGGCGTTAGCAATTTGCCACTCATTGATTATTTATATGAGTTAAAAGCACAAGTAACTGTTTTTGACCAAACCGATGTAAAAGAAATTAGTAGAACCATTTTGAAAAAAGTTACCAATTATGGGATGGGGATGTCCTTTGGCGAAAATTATTTAGAAGAATTGGTTGGCTTTGATTTAATCTTTCGTTCTCCAAGCTGTTTACCAACAATGCCTGAATTAATAGCAGAAGCAGAACGTGGTGCGATAATCACAACCGAAGTAGAAATGGTCATCGAGTTATGCCCCGGAAAAGTCATCGGTATTACAGGAAGTGACGGCAAAACGACTACAACCACCTTAATTTCCGAGATTTTAAAAGCCAAAGACCACAACGTATTTTTAGGAGGAAATATAGGAACTCCGCTATTTACTCAAATTGCAGAAATGACCCCGGAAGATGTCATTGTCTTAGAACTAAGCAGTTTTCAATTAATGGATATGAAAATCAGTCCACACATTGCAATCATTACGAATATTACACCCAATCATTTAGATAAACATACTGATATGACCGAATATATCAATGCCAAGAAAAATATTTTCAAATATCAAGAAAAAACAGATTTACTTGTCTTAAATTACGATAATGAAATCACCCGAAATTTTGAAAAAGAAGCACCAGGAAAAGTGATGTTTTTTAGTAGTAAAAGCAAAATACCAAATGGTTATATTGTGGCCGACAGTAAAATCAAATATTGTGAAAATGGTTTAAGAAGTCATATATTAGACACAAAAGAGATGATTCTTCGTGGAACCCATAATTTTGAAAATGCAACAGCTGCCTTAATTGCAACCAGAGATTTTGTTGATACAGAAACAGCTTGTAAAACAATTTTAAACTTCAAAGGGGTTGAACATCGTTTGGAATTGGTATTAGAGACAAAAGATAGAATTAAATGGTATAATGATTCCGTCAGTTCTAGTCCAACAAGAACAATGGCGGGTCTAGATGCTTTTTCTTTAAGAAATATTATTTTAATTGCAGGTGGATACGACAAAAATTTAGATTACACACCACTTGCCAAACCGATTGTAGACAATTGCAAAGAGTTGATTTTACTAGGAGAAACGAGTTCCAAAATAGAAAAAGCCGTAAAAGAAGAATTGAAAAAGCAAAATAAGAAAATGAAAATTCACAAATGCACGGATTTAAGGCAAACCGTAGAAGTTGCCAAAGAAGTTGCCGTGCAAGGCGATGTTGTTTTATTTTCGCCAGCAAGTGCAAGTTTTGATATGTTTCAAAACTTTGCAGAGCGTGGAAAGTGTTTTAAAAAATATGTAAAAGAGATTGCAAAATAGGTAGTAAATTTGAAGCAATGCCCCTAAAACGCATTTAGAAGCGTTTTAAGGGGCATGTAGTCTTTGGACGTATTTATATATTTTTGAAAAATAAAACACCATGTTGAGGAAAAATAAAACCAAGACAAAAAATCTATGAATGAAAAAATAAAAAAGACAAGAAAAATACGAACTCATATTCAAATAACGAGCAGAAAAATAGAAGGTTTAATACATGAATTAGATCAGTATGATATAGATGCTTTAAACGGAATTCAAAAAAAGTTAGATAATGCAAAAAATATGTTACAGTTAGGAAAAAGGCCAGACGAAGTAATAAGACAGCTACAAGATAACGGAATTGTTATTGCTTTAATAAAACAATCTCAAAAGCAATCACAATACCAAAAGAGGCTAAATACAAACTTTCTAATAATATGGGCGAGTTGGAAATAAAAAGCATTGCTCAACTATGGGAAAGGAAGCAAGGTGCTAGGAGAGAATCTGCTATTAAGGGTATTTATTCGATAAATTATGCGGTAAATGGAAAAGATAGTAAGCAATCCTTATAAAAAAGATAATTTAAATTGGATTAATTTAAAATATGCAGAAGCATTTTTAGATTTTCAACAAGAAAATTCATCCTGTGTTTCTTCTGGAACTACGATTTATGCTTTTTTAGCATTTGTAAATCAATATCATCAAAAGAGAGAGAGTTTTCAAACTGTTTTAAAAGAAGCAATAAAACTAGAAGAGCCAAGGGTACAAATTGATAGAATTGTTAGTCAAAAAGAGATATTCATGAAAAGTCCTCGTTTTCAAGTTGTTGAAGTTGAGACACAAAAAGGAAAGAAAGAAGTAATTGCAAAATCTAAGAATTCTGTTGGTGCTATTTATTATAAAAAAGAAAATGAAAAGGTTATGATTGGCTTACAAGGGCAAGTACGTTCGCCATTTTTAACAGAGGAAAAATATAAGGGAGTATTGTTAGAAATGATAGGCGGAATGAGCGAAGAAGGTCAAGATAGTCTAGCGAACATTGTAAGAGAAACAAGGGAAGAATCAGGCTATGAAATTACGAAGCAAGATTGTCAACCAATCCTAGGAGGGGCATCACTTGTAACGACTGATGCAGAAGAACTTACGCAACTTTATAGAATTGATGTAACAGGAAAAGAAAGAAAAGATATGCAATTAGATGCACAAGGAGAATTTATCAATAGAAAAATAGAGTGGAAAGAATTAAGCCAAACTGTGGAACATATTCAAAATTTAAAAGCACCTTTGGGAACTAAAATAGCAATTTTGTTGTTAGATAGAATATTGGAAAAAGAATTGGAGAAGGAAGAAGAAAGAGGAGAAAAATAGTTGTTTTTGCATTGAATGGAAATAAAGTATTTTGTCGAAAATTGACGAACAAAAAAGTGAAAATAGTTTGTATGAAAGGAAAAATATGTTACAATATAAATATAAGGTCATAATTGGATAAATAAAAAATATTAAGGAGGTATAAAAATGGATAATCTTTACAAAGCAAAAGTGAAAAAGATAGTACAACAAGCTAAAAAAGAAGGTAAAATAAAGACTTATTCTGAATTTTGCAGAACAGAAGTTGCTAAAAAATATAGATTATCAGAAGAAGAAATCCAGTATTATACTTCTAAAAACAAAAAGGAGACCTGAATGAGAAAATTTAAAATTGGAGAAGTTGCTCAAATTAATCTTGAAAGATTTTTAAATACCTATATAAAATACATAGAAAGTAATTAAAAGAATATTGACAACCAACCAATTTTGACGTATAATAAATTTGTAAACGTTGAAAAGGAAAAGTAAGATAGAGGTTATTAACAGAGAGGATTAGTCGTATGGGCTGAAAGCTAATCTTAAAAAACATTTCTGAAAAACTACCTTGGAGTTTCTATTTGAAAAAATAGCGCGTCAGCTGCGATAACGGCTTGAAATTTGAGTTAAAATTTAGGATGGAACCGTGTTTTAAGCACTCCTATAGACAACAAAGTTTGTCTATGGAGTGTTTTTTGATTTTTTAAAAGGAGATTGAAATGAAAACAATTCTGTTAACAGGAGCAAGTGATGGACTTGGAAAATCATTTGGCAAAATGTGTTTAGAAAATAATATGAAAGTAGTTGCATTGTGCAGAAGTAAGCCAGATTATGAATGTGACTTTATAAAAACAGATTTGACAGATGAAGTTTCTATGTTAAATGCTTGTCAATTGATTAAGCAAAAATATAGTAATTTTGATACTTTAATCAATTGTGCAGGTGTACCAGGAGTGCAAAAATTAGAAGAAGTTACTTATGATGTATTAGATGACTTAATGAAAATAAATGTATTAGCCCCTATTTATTTAGTAACACAATTAATAACGCTAATAAAAGAAAATGAAGCAGACATTTTAAATGTAGGTTCAACAATAGGAACAAAGGAAGGGTATCCAGAACAAATTGCGTATACAACTTCAAAATGGGCAATACGAGGAACAAGCAAAAACTTACAATTAGAACTAAAAAAATCAAATTGTAGGGTAATTCAATTTAATGTTGGTGGTATGAATACGAAAATGCACACAAAGTGGACAGGAAAAGAAATAGGACATCCAGAGGAATGGATGAAGCCAGAGGATATTGCTGATATTATGTTGTACATTTTAAATTTACCAAAGAAAATTGAAATTAGTGAGATAACAATTAATCGAAAAAATTTAAAATAAAGGAGGAAAAAACTATGTTTAAAATCAAATTAGGAGGCGGAAAAACCGCAGAAGTGGAAGAAAGTATGTATTGGCATACGACTTCACATATTTTAGCACAAGCAGTCAAAAAATTATTTCCAGAAGCCAAATTGGCAATTGGGCCTGCCATTGAAAATGGATTTTATTATGATTTTGATGTAGAAAAGCCATTTTCAGAAGAGGATTTGAGCAAAATAGAAGACGAAATGAAGAAGATCATCAAAGAAAACTTTGAACTAGAGAGATTTGAGTTGCCACGAGAAGAGGCAATTGCGTTAATGAAAGAAAAAAAAGAAGATTATAAAGTAGAATTAATTGAAGATTTACCAGAAGGAGAAGTTATTTCTTTTTATCAACAAGGTGATTTTACAGACCTTTGCCGTGGCCCACACCTACCGTTAACAGGGTGTGTCAAGAGTGTAAAACTGTTATCTTCTTCAGGGGCTTATTGGAGAGGTGATGAGCATAATAAGATGTTACAAAGAATTTATGGCATTTCTTTTCCAAAAGCAAGTGAGTTAGAAGACTATTTACAAAAGCTAGAAGAGGCAAAACAAAGAGACCATAGAAAATTAGGAAAAGAATTAGATTTATTTTGTTTTTCGGATTATGTAGGAGGTGGTTTGCCACTTTATACGCCAAAAGGAACAATTGTCAAGGAAGAATTGCAAAAAGAGGTAGAAAAAATATGCCGAAAATATGGCTTTCAAAAAGTAAGTTGTCCGTCACTTGCTAATATCAGTTTATTTGAAACATCGGGTCATGCACAAAAATTTAATGATGAGTTGTTTCGTGTAAATTCCCCAAAAGGTCATGAGTTTGTACTAAAACCAGTTCAATGTCCACATCATACGCAAATTTATGCTTCTAAATTGAGAAGTTATAAAGATTTGCCAATTCGTTATATGGAGTCAGATAAACAATATCGTGCAGAACTTCAGGGGTCTGTTGGTGGACTGTCTAGAGTATATGCAATTACGATTGAAGATGGACATTCTTTCTGCCGTATTGACCAGGTAAAAGATGAAATTATTAATATGTGCAACATTATAAGAGACTTTTATACGAAAATGGGGCTTTGGGATGACCACTGGGTATCTTTATCCGTAAGAGATTATGACCATCCAGAAAAGTATATTGGAAGTAAAGAGGACTGGGATTTATGTGAGCAAATGTTACAGGAAATTTCAGATGAATTAAAATTAGATGCTAAAAGATGTGAAGGAGAAGCAGCATTATATGGACCTAAATTAGATTTCATGTTTAAAGATGCTTTAGGTAGAGAAGTGCAAATTCCAACGGTACAAGTGGATTTTTCTACGCCAAAAAGATTTGGATTGTTCTACATTGATGAAAAGGGAGAAAAACAACCTCCTGTTATGGTTCATAGAGCAATATTGGGATCGTATGAAAGATTTTTGGCATTGGTTTTAGAACAATTTAAAGGTGCTTTTCCAACCTGGCTTGCGCCGGTGCAAGTGAAAGTAATGCCAATTTCAGACAATCAAGTAGAGTATGCCAAATCAGTTGTTCAAAAATTGCAACAAGAGGGAATTCGTGTGGAATTAGACGATAGACAAGAAAAAATTGGCTATAAAATTCGTGAGGCACAGCTTCAAAAAATTCCGTATATGTTGATTTTAGGCGAAAAAGAAGTGGAAGCGAACAATGTTGGTGTTCGTTCTAGAAAAGAAGGCGATATTGGCGGTATGAAAGTAGAGCAGTTTGTAGAGAAAATAAAAAATGAAGTAGAAAATTATGTAAGATAAGAGAAAAGGAGAGAAAATGATAATTGTTATCAGCATTCTTATGCTTGCTTGGTTATTGTTGACTTATAATTCTTTGGTTACACGAAAAAATAAAGTGAAGCAAGCCAAATCTTCGATGGATGTCTATTTAACACAAAGGTTTGATTTAATTCCCAATTTAGTTGAATGTGTAAAAGGTTATATGATGCACGAGCAAAAGGTCTTTGAGAAAATGAATAGACTAAAAAATGATTATACCAAAACAAAAGACTTAAAAGCTGGTGCCACTCTAAATACCATGTGCAATCATATGCTTGGCATGGCGGAAAATTATCCGAAGTTGCAAGCAAGTGAGCAATTTTTGGAGTTACAAAAAAGTTTATCTAAAATGGAAAGTCAATTACAGGCAGCTAGAAGAATTTATAATTCAGAAGTCACTGTATACAATACCCAAATTGCGACTATACCTACGAAGTTGTTAGCAAGGTTACTTGGATTTAAAGAAATAGAATTGTTTGAGGCACAGATTGAGGCAAAACAAAATATTCATATACAATGAAATGATAGGAGTATAGATGAAAAAATTCAATGAAATATATGAAGAGGTTTTAAGGTCTAGTAAGAATGAATTAGAACATTTAAGAAAAAGTTGTTTCTATAAAATTGTAGGGTGTATTCTGGTTGCTAGTAGTTTGGCTGGTTTAGGAATTTATTTTGAACAACCTGTTTTACGTAGTGCTGGGATTTTGAGTTGTATAGTTTTAGCGGTTATATTGGTGTGTGACCCTGCTAATTCTTATCAGAAGACGTATAAAGAAAAAGTAGTCAAAACCTTTATAAAAGCATACGATGAAAAGCTGGAATTTTGGTATCAGCAAGGGATTCCTCGTACAACTTACCAAGAAGGTGGATTTGAAAGATTTGATTGTTATCATTCCGAAGATTTGATGATAGGAAATGTGGATGACCATGATATGATGATGGCAGAAGTCCACACAGAAGAAAAAAACACGAATAGTGAAGGAAATGCTACCTATACTACTATTTTCCATGGCTTATTTGGCTTAAGTAAGCTAAATAATTCCTATCATGGTATGGTAAAAGTTCATGCAGACAAAAGTTTTTTAGGAAAAATATTCCCAGACCAAAAAAGAATTGAAATGGATTCAAGCGAATTTGAAAAATATTTTGATGTGATTGCAGACGACAAAATTCAAGCCATGCAAATTTTAACATCAGACATTATGGATAAAATGATTGATTTTATCCATAATTCAAACATTAAATATGAACTTACCATAAAAAATAATAAACTCTACATCCGTTTTAAAACAGGAGCCATGTTTGAAGGAAATATCCTAAAATCGGCGGTTGATTTTGACACTTTAAAAAAGGTATATGATATCATTAATTTTACGTTTGATATCACAAGAGCGATAGTGAAAGTGACGGATGAAGTGGAATTGTAAAATTGAAGCATACTCCTTAAAACAAGTGCATACGATTTAAAAAGCAAGTTTTAAGGAGTTATTTTATGCGTGTTATTCAAATTGGAAAATATAAGAAAACAGTAAAAATTATTTTAGTTTTAGTATTTGTACTCAATATTTCGATTTTAGTAATGTCGAAAACCTTTGCGATGCAACATTATTATGAGTTAGATTATCAAACAGGAATTGTTACGACTACGATGTTAAATGTAAGAAGTGGGCCAAGTACAGATCATGAGGTAATTACGACTGTTCGTAAAAACGAGTATGTTCGCATTTTTGCAGGGATTGGAAATTGGTATATTGTTCAAATTGAAGGTGATTATATTGGAGCAGTAAGTCAAAAATACATTAAGCCAATTTATCCAAATGCCAATAATTCTGGTTCCAACACCAATTCTAACACATCAACCAACCATTCTACATTAACAGCAGATGAACAAGAAGTTTTAAAGTTGATTAATCAACAAAGAACGAAGAATGGCTTATCAGCCTTAAAGGTAGATGCTGAAGTACAAAGAGTTGCTAAAATTAAAGCACAAGATATGGTAGACAGCAATTATTTTTCGCATAATTCACCAATTTATGGCTCACCTTTTGATATGTTAAACAGTTTTAAAGTATCCTACAAAACTGCTGCGGAAAATATTGCAGGAAATGCAAGCAATCAAGCTGCTGTCACAGCATGGATGAATTCGGCAGGGCATCAGGCAAATATTTTGAATAATGGTTATAATTATACAGGAATTGGTGTTGTAAATAGTAAAACGTATGGGAAAATTTATGTGCAAATGTTTATTGGGAAATAAAATTTAAGACAAAGCTTGACAAAATGTGGCAAATGCATTATAATACGAATGTAGTTTAAAAATAAGAAGGAGGCCTACGGAATTTTTAAGTGGCCGAAATAACCAAGCCAAAGGTGGGGGGCCGAACACATAATGTGTCAGTTCCTCACTTTTGCATTTTTCGTAAATTTCACTTGACAATCTTTGGATAACAACATACAATAAAAGCAATAATAACTATAAAGGAGGAAAATAATATGCCACTTGTTACAACGAAAGAAATGTTTGAAAAATCGATGAAAGAGAAATTTGCCATTGGAGCATTTAATATTAACAATATGGAATTTATCCAAGCCATTACAGAAGCTGCGAATGAAGCAAAATCGCCAGTGATTTTGCAAGTATCTTCGAGTGCAATAAAATATGCAAACATGAATTATCTAATCAAAATGGTGGAGGCAGCAGTTGAAGAAACCGATATTCCAATTGCCCTTCATTTAGACCATGGCCCAGATTTTGAAACCTGTAAAATGTGTATTGATGCTGGATTTACATCAGTTATGATTGATGGTTCTAAATATGATTTTGAGGAAAATGTTGCAATTACGAAAAAAGTTGTAGAATATGCCCATAGCAAAGGTGTTGTTGTAGAAGCAGAATTAGGGAAATTGGCAGGGGTAGAAGATGACGTCAATGTTGCAGAAGATGATGCACGTTATACTGACCCAGACCAAGCCCAAGAGTTTGTCGAAAGAACAGGTTGTGATTCCTTAGCAATTGCAATAGGTACAAGTCATGGAGCCTATAAATTTAAAGGAGATGCCAAATTGAGATTTGACATTTTGGCAAAAATCAAAGAAAAATTGCCAACTACACCAATTGTTTTACATGGAGCGTCTTCTGTAATTCCAGCCTTAGTTGAAATGTGCAATAACAATGGAGGCGATATTCCAGGAGCCAAAGGTTGCCCAGATGAAATGTTAAAACAAGCAGGAGAGTCAGGCGTATCCAAGATTAATGTAGATACGGATTTGAGATTAGCGATGACAGCACAAATAAGACGTGTATTTAACGAAGAACCATCTGTATTTGACCCACGTAAATATTTGGGTGCAGCACGTGAAGAAATCAAGAAAACGGTTTTGCATAAGATAAAGGATGTATTTTGTTCAGCGGATAAGGCGTAGTTTGTAGAATAATGTCGAGCGAAAGAAAAGGGAATGCATTGACAGAATGACAAATATGTGTTATCATAAAATTAGCGAAAGCAAAAAAGAGTGCATAGCAAAGCTAAAAAAAACCAGAAGAGTGGTAGTCTTCTGGTTTTTTGTCTGCTATTTAATTAAAGCAAGTATTGCAATAATTACCATAGCAATGACTTTTATGAAAGAGTGCATAGACTCACCACCTTTCTGCCTTAAATCTATGTATGACAAAAAAGCAAAATCATTATAATACAAAAGTAAATAAAAAGTCAATACGTTATTTTACAAAATTGTAGACTATTTTACAAACATAGTTTTATAATTTGTATAAATGACAAGACCAGGCTTGCTACCAGGTGATTTTTTTACAAATTTTGCTTTGGTATAATCCACTGGCACGTTTGAACTAAGTTTTGCTTTACTGTTTTCTTTTGCTAGTTGAGCACAAGTGAATAGCACGTTTTCTGGAATTTCGAGATTGTCTGGATTTTGCAATAAAACGTGGCTACCATGAATTTTTTGGGTATGAAACCAAATATCATTTGGTTTAGCAAATTTGATGCTTAAATAGTCATTTTGAACGTTGTTTTTACCAATGTAAACGGTGAAGCCATCGATTGTTGTATGTTGCAAAATAATTTCTTTTTCTTTTGGTTTCTTTTTAGAAATTTTGTTTTTTTGTTTTTTGTAAATTTCTTTTTTGGTTATTATATTTTCTGTAATTTCAGAATAAATATCGACTATATCATCAATGGATTTTGCATTTTCTAATGAAAAAACAATGCTTTCAATATAATCTAGTTCTTGTTCGGCTTCTTTTTTTTGCTGGCTCACAATGACGAGAGCGTTTTTTAGTTTATTATATTTTTTGAAGTATTTGTCGATATTCTTCTGAATATTGATTTTGTGGTCTAGCGGAATCGTGATAGGCGTGTTGTTTTCGTAGTAATTGTCAAGTGTGATTTCGGTTTGATTTTCTGTTTTGTTTATTTTGTACAAATTTGCTGTTAAAAGTTCGCCGTAGATGCGATAGGTATCCATATTTTCACATTCCTTTAGTTTGGTATTGATATTTTCTAGTTTTTTATAGACTTTTTTTAGATTTCCGTAAAACAATACGAAGCAAATTATTGCGTGAGGAAATAAAAGCCGATTTTTTCTCTTTTTTATCATATAGTTCGTCAAGTTGATGATTAATAGTACTTTCAGAAGTTTCTAATGCGATGGAATAGTCACTTTCAAAGGTTTTTACGCAAATATGGTTGGTGCCAAGTTTGGCAAGAATGGTTTTTATGGTTTTATATAGTTTGGTTAAATTTTCTTTTGTATAATCTTCGGCATCAATATTTAGTAAATGTAAAGTGTTTTTGACAAAGCTTTTACTAAATCCGATGAATGTATTTGGCAAAACGTTTAACAAGTTTTGTTGGTCAATAAGTTGTATAAAATCTTCGCTAGAAGATAAGAGCAAAAAGCTTTTTTTGGCTATTTTGACAAATTCAAAGGGATTTGCTGGTAAATAATGTTCAAAATGTTTTAAAGAATCGATGATGATATGGTTTTCATTGGTCAAAACAAGGTTACTTTGTCGACTCATGATTTGAATGAAAAGTTTGCGGATAACAAGGTCGTTTAATTCGTTGTAACACTCAAATTTAAGTTGAATGGTTCGTTCTAAATCGTAGGTTGAAATATCGATAATTTTGGCACCAATTAAATATTTTCGCAAAAGCATACAAAAATTGGGTGCATTTTGTGGATTGGGTTTGGTGTGTGTGGTTAAATGAATTCTGCAATCGTCAGGATTGGCGGATAGTAATAGGGTGTAGTTGGCTTGGTTGTAAATGCTAAGAACAATTTCGTTTTTGGTTGGTTGAAAAATTTTATTGATTTTTCCGCCGATTAAGGTTTGCTGTAGTTCTGTAATAACAGCTTTAGTTGTAATTCCATCAAAGGCCATAGGTTTCTCCTTTAAATTATTTTTTACTATTGTATAACGGAAAAATAAGAGAAGTCAAGATTTTTAAAAATTTTTCTAAAAAATGTAGACAAAAAAATTTTTTTGTGGTAAGATAAAAAAGTAACTGAAAAATATATGCCTGAGTGGCGGAACTGGCAGACGCACACGACTCAAAATCGTGCGGGAAACCATGTGGGTTCGAGTCCCACCTTAGGCACCAAAGATAAAAAGCAATGAACTATTAAACTTCATTGCTTTTATCATTTTATCACTAATAAATCACCGAAGTCTCAATAAAATTCTCATCCGGTGCAGGAACCACGCAGTTTTCAGGTTCCTCAGTTTTCTCAATTTCAGCAATATGAATACAAGGAATATCCCCAAAATAGTAGCCCTTCTCAATACTTCCCGTAATTTTAACCCACGAATATGTATCAAAATCCTTTGCATTATCAAGCGTACATAAAAATCCTACAATAACCGTTTGGTTCGTATTTTCAAGTTGCATATCTCTAGCTAAAATAAATTGATTTTCCTCAATTTCAGGAACTCGATAAACATATCCTGTATAGCAAATTTTTTGTCCAATATAGGTATCTAAATTCTCGTGTACTTCTTTCAAAATATTCGTATAATTTTCATCTGTTAAATAGGCAATTTCGTTAGAAGGCATACAATTTCCATTAAAAATTTCCACTTCATGATTCGAACTGTACATCTTAAAAATGCCCATACCAGCCAAAGCAATACAAACAATCGCCATAACTGCCAAAATTCCTTTAAAAAATTTTGTTCTACTTACTTTAATGTTACAAACAAACATATCTACCACCCTTTAATTTCTTATTTTCTAAATTTTATGCTAATCCAAAAAAAATATGAAAATTTATCCAAAAATTCTTGAAACTTCTATCAAAATGATATATAGTGTAAAATAGGTGATTAAATTGGGTAATAATATTTTAAAATATCTATTTATTATAATTGTAATTGGTCTAATTGGTTTTGGTACTTACAAAATGCTTCAAAACGACAAACAAGAAAACCATCCAGTAATTGACCAAACCTCTACAGTAAACACAATTCAAACGGATTTAAGATTAGCTATCTGCAATTTTGATTCCATCAATCCATATCTTAGCAACAATCGCAACGTCCAAGAAATCAGCAGAATCATTTATGAACCTTTAGTTACATTAAATGAAGCGTACAAATTGGAATATTGCCTCGCAGAAGAAATTGCGAAAACAGATGAGTTAAACTATGTCATCAAATTGCGTAAAGGTGTTTTATGGCAAGATGGAAGTGAATTTACAGCAAATGACGTCAAATTTACGATGAGCATCATCAAAGAAAGTGGGATTAACACGGTATATGCGAACAACGTCAGAGCTGTAGCTTCTTTAGAATATATTGATGAATACACCGTCAAAATGACGCTATCTGAGCCAGTAGACTTTTTTGAATATCAGTTAACTTTTCCTATTTTAAGTCAGAAATATTATGAAGGACAAGACTTTGCAACAACTGAAAAGAACTTAGCACCAATTGGCACAGGCATTTTCAAAATTGAAAGTGTCGATTCCAATATCATCAAACTAGGGCAAAATGAAATCTACTGGAATACAGAGAAAAGGCCAATGGCAAAAGAAATTAATATCAATTTATATGGTTCAGCAGGTGAATTATATAACGCGTTTAAAAATGGTGAAATTGATTTAGTAGACGTAAAAATTGCCAATGTTCAAGATTACATTGGTTCCATAGGTTATAAAAGAATTGAATACAAATCGCGAGATTACGATTTTCTTGTACTCAACACAGCCAGCGAAGTACTTTCTGATGGAGCAGTTCGAAAAGCACTTAGCAAAATCATTGACAAAAATAATATTGTAGCAAGTTGTTTAGGTTCAGGCTATATTGCCTCTAATTTCAGCTTGGATATGGGGAATTGGCTCTATACAAAAGATTTGAATGTACAGCCAAATCCAGAAGAAGCAACACAAATTTTAGCAAATGCAGGCTGGGAATATAAAAATAACAAATGGCGCAAAAAAGTGGAAGGAAAAACGCTAGAATTAACGTTTACCATTGGTGTCAATGGTAATCATGCAACACGCCTCAAAGTAGCAGAAAATATAAAAACACAGCTTGCCAATGTGGGAATCGATGTTTCGGTTCGAGAATTAAATCATGAATCCTATTCTGCAAGCTTAGAAAACAGGAATTTTGATATGATTTTAACAGGCATTACTTGTGGGTATTCACCAAGTTTAAAAACATTTTTTGGGCAAGGAAATTTAGCCAATTACTCGAATCAGCAAGTTTCAGAAATTATGAATGTGATTGCCAACACATCGGACGAAAATGCACTATATGAAAATTATCATAAATTATACGATATTTATTTAGAAGAAGTACCTTATATCGGTTTATATCGAAACACAGATGTTGTCATATACAATCAAAGTTTAGTAGGAAACATCAAAGCAAATGCCTTTAATTTATATGGAAACATTGAAAAGTGGTACAGACAATAGAGAACAAATTTTTGAAAAAATTTCAAAAAACTATTGACAAAAAAATTTTTTAAGATATAATAAAACAAACACAAGTTTTATAGAACAAATATTTGAAGGAGGAAACGAAAAATGGGAGACAATTCAGAAAAAAGAAAGGCTCTAGATATGGCAATGAGCCAAATAGAAAAACAATTCGGAAAAGGTTCCGTTATGAAATTAGGAGAATATAAAGCCATGGAAATCGAGGCAATACCAACAGGTGCATTAGGGTTAGACATTGCACTTGGAATTGGTGGTGTGCCACGTGGCAGAATTATAGAAGTATATGGACCAGAATCGTCTGGAAAAACAACACTTGCGTTGCACATTGTTTCAGAAGCACAAAAAATGGGAGGAGACGCAGCTTTTATTGATGCAGAGCATGCATTAGATCCAGTTTATGCAAAAAAAATAGGAGTAGATATTGATAATTTAATCGTATCCCAACCAGATACAGGCGAGCAAGCCCTAGAAATTACAGAAGCTTTAGTGAGAAGTGGGGCATTAGATGTCATTGTTGTTGATTCTGTAGCAGCTCTTGTTCCGAAAGCTGAAATTGATGGTGATATGGGAGATTCTCATATGGGTTTACAAGCAAGATTAATGTCACAAGCTTTAAGAAAATTAGCAGGAGCAGTTAATAAAACAAAAACAGTGATTATCTTTATCAATCAATTAAGAGAGAAAATTGGTGTCATGTTTGGAAATCCAGAAACAACCACAGGTGGTAGAGCATTGAAGTTTTATGCATCGGTTCGAATGGATATTCGTAAAATTGAAAATATCAAACAAGATGGTGAAGTAGTGGGAAATAGAGCACGTGTAAAAGTGGTCAAAAACAAAGTAGCGCCACCATTTAGAGAAGCGGAATTTGACATTGTATATGGCCAAGGAATTTCAAAAGCAGGTAATATTTTAGATATGGCTGTCAATCTTGATATTATTGAGAAAGCTGGTTCGTGGTTTAGTTACAATGGAGATAAAATTGGGCAAGGTCGAGAAAATGTCAAAAAATATTTGGTGGAAAATCCAAGTGTGATGGAAGAAGTTGAAAGGAAAGTAAGGGATAATTTTGCAAAGGCTTTTGAGAATTTATTAGAGGAAGAAAATCAAACTCCAGAAGATGAAACAGAAGTGGAGGAATAAACAGAAAATTTATGAAATACATGGAAAACTTTGAAGAAGCCCAAAAGCAAGATAGACTGAGAGGAAAAATGCTCAAATATATTTTATATAAAAAAAGAACAGAAATGGAAGTGAGACAGAAATTTGCAGAAGAAGATGAAAATGCGGTAGAAGATGCGATTGAATATTTTAAGGAACTGGGCTATATTGATGATTGGAATTATATTGAAAGAAGTGTGCAGGAATTTATCAGTTTGAAGAGTTTATCGATGAAAGAAATTTCTTATAAATTGTGCCAAAAAGGAGTTAGCAAAAGCCTTGTAGAACAATATATTATGCAGCATGAGGAAGAACTTTTAGAATTCGAAAAAAATTCGGCAAAGAAAATTTGGAACAAAAAAATTCAAAATGGGGATGAAAATTCAGTCAAAGATTTTTTATATAAAAAAGGCTATCAACAAGAAACAATACAACAAATTCCCTAGGGGCGATTATCTTTTCGCCCGCTATCTATAATATTTAAATGACTAATTTATACAAGGAGAAAACATGAACAAAATCCTATCATTAGAAATAAAAAAATATGAACTAAGATTAGATAATTTCGAAGGGCCACTAGACTTACTATGTTATCTAATTGACAAAAATAAAATGGATATATACCAAATCGAAATTTCCAAAGTAGCAGACCAATATATCGAATATCTGCAAGAGCAAGAAAAATTAAACTTAGAAGTGGCGAGCAAATTTTTAGTCATGGCGTCAACCTTAATATTGATTAAATCCAAAGGCTTGCTTCCTAAAGAAAACGATGATGAAGCCGAACTTTCGGAAGAAGAATTGTTGAATCGAATCATAGAATATAAGAAATTTAAGGAAATCAGTAAAGTCTTTAAGGAACGAATGGAGATTTATGGAGGAAGAATTCATAAATTTTCTGAAAATATCGAACTTCCGAAACAGACGATTGAGAAAAAATATACGCTTGAACATATTGTAAAAGCATACTCGAAATTGCTTGAAAAAGAAGAAGCCAAAAAGAACGAAAATGCTCAAAATATTGAAAAGATCGCAGTTCATGATGTGTACTCTGTATCTGACAAAGTAAAAGATATTTTTAGAGAACTGATCCGAAAACCCAAATTTGTGTTCAACAAATTGTTTTCTTTAAAAGAAAAGCCAAAAGCAGAAGTAGTCACCGCATTTTCTGGTGTGTTGGAATTGAGTAGAAGAAATAAAATTAATACGATGCAGGAGGAACTTTTTGGAGATATTGTTGTGTCAAAGAGAAAAAATGAAAATTGACATAATACAAACGTTGAAAAACAGTTACAGCTTATTGACTTTTTATGTAAAATGTGATATAAGCAAGATATAAATGAAGTGTTTAGTTGTACCTTTATTAATAATGATTTATAAATATAAGGAGGAAAAGAGATGGCAAATCCTAATTAGGCATTAGAGGAAGAATGTGGAGTTGATGATGTCGAATTAGTGTTTGGCGAACCTACTCGTTTGGAAAAAGCAGAAGCAATGTTCTTAGAAATAGAACAAGATAGACAACTTACTTTCAAGGAAGTGAAAGCTGAAATCATGGACCAATAAATGTGGAACCTTCACAATGTTAGAAAAACATTGTGAAGGTTTTTTACAAAATTTTCAACAATCTAAAACTTTTTTAAGTTTCGGTATTTTTTCAAAACCGACAAAAAATTCTTTAATAAGGATAGAAAAAGTATAAATTTTAATTTTTCTATCCATATTTTTATCCTTTTTGCACAACCAATAAA
>CAOJGX010000018.1 GCA_948435735.1 uncultured Clostridium sp. | reverse complement strand
TTAGCTTTAAGTGGTTGAAAATAAAGAATTATGAAAGTTCAGGGAAAATTGCTGCAAAATTTTGTAAAAACTTGATTTTTATATTAATTTGAGTTATAATTATAAAAGTGTTAATGCAGTTTTGTAGCATTTTCCAAATTTCCTTATTAGGAAGAGGATGTATTCCTCTTTTTACATATATAAATCAAACAAAATTAGGAGGAAAATAAAATGTTAAGTTTAATTTTAGTAGTAGTACTTGTAGTTTGGATAGTTTATCGGCTTAGAAGAAAAAAACATGTACTGTGCATTGACTTTTTAAAAGATTCTTTGAGTAGAAAACCTTTTTCAGCTGATGAACCACCTCGGTTGATTTTAGTTTTTATTTGTGGTGTAGGTATATATTTCATTTTCGTAACTTATGTTTCTATGATTAGTTGTATTAATAACTATGATTCTACTGTAGCAACAATAAACTATTATCGAGATAGTATTTCTCAATTAGAAATCCAAATTAGCGAAGTAGATATAGAAATTGAAAAAATCTTGACAAATTCCGAATTATCCGAAGAAGAGGCAAACACTCAAATAGGAAAACTTACTGCCTACAAGCAGATCCTAGAAGAACAAATCCTATTGATGAAAATTTGAAAAATACTGCTCCTTTGAAATGGACTGGACTTATGAATAATTATAAAAATTCGGTTGAAGAAATTATTTTCAAAGAACTTATATATTGTTAAAATATAAAGTAAAGACATATTGAGCAATCATCTTATCTTCTCAATATGTCTTTAAAAATTATCTTAATCTAATCTCCATAATTGATATTTTCCTGTTATTTCATTAACATCTTCTGTATTACCGTAAATAATAGCACCTAGATATTCTAATTTATCATTTTCTTTTGAATTTATAGATGTAACTAATTCGTCATCTGTTCTTGTGTCTAACATATCTTTTGGATAGTCAGCTACTAATAAATTAGGATTTTGTTTTGCTAAATCTATAGCATTTTTTAATTTTCCTTGTTTTACTTTTGTTATTATAAATGGGAATTGACTTATTCCTAAATGCTCTATTCCTGATTTATCAGTAATAACTGGTTTTCCCATAATTTCTCCATTAGAGTATTTACCAATAGATATAGCAAGATGTCCTATAATATTAAGTGCAACTGATGGTTCTACATTTGATGCAATAATTCCTACTATTTTTTTATCTTCATATTTCATATTTTCTTACTCCTTTATTAATTAGATTTAATTGTTAATAAAGGAGATTAAACATTTTCAAGCACTTCTATTTTAGCCCATAATTCTCCTCCATGCATTTTTCTTGAATATCTAGGCATTATATTTCCTCCAATCTAATAATTTTTATTATATTAATCTAACTTTTCCTTTTTCTCTAATTGTTGTATCTCAAATATCGCTTTTTGACTTTCAATTTCTGCTTTCAGCTGTTCTTCTGTTGGCAAATATGTTTTATACTTTGTTGCAAATAATTGCTCATTTCCATTTAATACAGAATATCTTGCTACATCTGCATCTGTTTCTGTACAAAGTAAAATCCCTATTGTTGGATTATCGTCTTTTGCTTTTTTTAGTTCATCATACATCCTAACGTACATATCCATTTGACCTATATCTTGATGAGTTACTTTATTTGTTTTCAAATCAATTAAAACAAAACATTTTAAAATATAGTTATAGAACACTAAATCTATATAGTAATCATCTTTTTCGGTACGAATATGTTGTTGTCTTTCTACAAAAGCATAGCCTTTTCCGAAGTTCCATCAAAAATTTTTGTAAGTTATTTATAATACTTGTTTCTAGTTCAGTTTCTGTATATTTATCTTCTAATGAATAGCCCAAAAATTCGGCTATTAACGGATTTTTTATAAATTCTAATTTATCCATTAAATAGTGTTCTTTATTTTTTTCTTTCATTTCTTCAATTACAGGCTCTTTGACTTGCGACTTTAATAGTCTATAATAATATTGTGTACTTATATTTCGTTGTAATGTTCTCGTGCTCCAAGTTTGTTCAAGTGTTTCTTTTGCATACCAATCTCTTGCCTTTTCATCAAATACCTGTAATAAAATTTTGTAATGTGTCCAAGAAAGCAATATATTAGATTTTGCATTCACTGCATGCAAAATGTTTGGAAAAGTTTTGTAAAATTGTAAAAAATAGTATAAGTTTCTTATTTCAAAGCCTTTTCCATATTTTTCTTTTAATTCTTTAGACAACTTCTTTATTATTTCTGTACCATAATCAGCTCTGTTATCACCTTTTAACTCTTCTTCTGCTATTCTATAACCAATAAACCAGTTTCTTTCTACTAATGCGATATTTACTGATTGATAAGCATAATCTCTTGCTGATTCAATAATAGAACATACATCTTTTAATACATTATTTGTATTTTGATATTTAATAATCATGGAATTATTATCTTTCTTTTCTAAATCCATTATTTACCTACTTTCTTTTACTCAAATTGATTTGCTAATTGGTCTATTGAAATGCCACCATTGTCATCCCAATCTACTTTTACATTATCAAATTCTTCACTTCTAAAATTATTTAATCTTTCATAATCTTTTATATCCATTTTGAAATCTAATGCTTGTTTATTTTCATTAATCCTATTAATATTGGTCGATTTTACTAATGCTATCATTTTCTTTTCATTTATTATCCAGTTAAGTATAATTTGGTTTTGTGTTTTATCATATTTATTTGCTAATTCAACTAATAAAGGGTAATTTCTTTTAGCTGTTCTATTTCTTCTTAATGGTTGATAGCACAAAAACTTTATATCATTTTTATTACAATAGTCTAAAACTTTTATACCTTCATATATTTTACACTCTAAATTATATATTCCCTCAAAAAAGTCGATTTTAATTTCTTTATTTATTAAAGATAATTGTTCTAGGCTCGCATTACTAATCCCAATATATTTTACTTTTCCTAAACTTACTAATCTCTGTATCTCTTTATAAACATCTATTAAAGGAATTTTTGAAAATGAAGGTTTATGTAATTGAAGCATATCAACATATTCTATATCTAGAATTTGTAAATACTCATTTAATTGCTTTTCTATATCTTCTTTATACTCAATAGTTGGCTCTAAATTTGTAGCAATAAACAATTTATCTCTATCTACTTTATCTATAAATCTCTTTATTTGTCTAACAACTTCTCCATTATTATAAAGCATAGATAAAGACAAATAGTTTTGTCCTAGATTATATGAATGAATTAATGATTGCATATCATTCTCAATATTTTCATAATCTATTTTCCAAGTTCCTATTCCTAATTCAAATATATCATTTTTATTTATCACAATTACCACCTCTAATAATCATTTATACTACTGAATTATATCAATAAATCTGTATTTTTACAACTAAAAATCCAAATTTTATTGACATTTACATAAAGAGATGATATATAATATATGTATTTAATAGTACACTGAAAAATTAATAGACACGAAACACTGGTTAATAAAGTGGTACAATAAGTTATTCTCCCACTTCCGAGACATAGAGAATTAAGATTTGTAATAAGCTTATTAACCCAATGCGGTGAAATATATTTGGCTGGTTTAGAATGAATAGTATGTAAAATGTCCAGCAGTGGTTAAGACCGATTAGCATGTTTCAAGTAAAACTCACTACTTTGCAAAAAAATTGCAATATTGGTAGTTTTATTTGTTGTGCCTAATGGGTCTTTTTGTTATGCTAAAAAAGACTATATAGGTATTTGCTCTATATTCTTACAATGCATATCAAAAGGATACTGAAAAAATTTTATGCTAGGTAGCAGAAAAATTTTTCAGTAGTCAAAATAATATTTGAACGGAAGTGATAAAATATTATTTTGATTTGGCGAAACCAAACATAAATTATCTATCGCAAGATTAGATAATTTATGAGCCCTCCGCAAGGAGCCCGCTGGCACCTTTCCAAAACGAAGTTTTGAAAGTGTCATAGTGGGTTACATACTTTCGTTAGAAAGTTATGTAACAGCTTCCTTTGGTCGCCTCTTGCTACCTGCAAGAAAGGATATTTTATATGGACAAAACAAACTATTCAGTAGCTAGAGTAGAAACTTATACTAAAACAAGTATAACTAAAGCTGAACGACACAACGAAAGAAAAAATAAATCTTATTCTAATATGAATGTTGATTTATCTCAAACACCTAATAATATACATTACAAAAGATTTGAAACAACCTATAATGAAAAATTAAAAGAACTAATTGATAATGGACAAGTATCATTAAGAGGATTAAAAGAAAATGCTAAACTATTTGATGAACTTATATTTGATATTAACTCCGACTATTTTGAAAAACATGGTGGTTATGAATTTGCACAAGAATTTTACGAAAGAGCTTTTCACTTTGCTGAACAAGAGATGGGAACTGATAACATTATATCAGCAGTAATGCATGCAGATGAATTAAATACAGCTTTAACAGAAGAATATGGAAAGCCTATCTATCATTATCACCTACATGTTGTAGCACTTCCAGTTGTAAGAAAAGAAGTAAAATGGACTAAAAAATGTAAAGATAAATCTTTGGTTGGAACAACAAAAGAAGTAATCAATCAAGTAAGCCATAGTAACAAATGGAAATCTGAACCAGTATTAGATAATCAAGGAAAACCAGTATATGATAAAAAAGGTAATGCAGTTTTAATAAAATCATATAGTTTGTTACAAGATAGATTTTTTAAGTATATGTCTGATAGTGGCTATAAAGATTTTATTCGTGGCGTAAAAGGAAGTCAACAAGAACATTTAAGCGACTTGCAGTTTAAAATCAAGAAAGATACTGAAAGACTAGAAAGAATAGCAAATAAAGTTGAAGAAAAAGAATCTTCTTATAATTCTTATATGAAATATGATAAGCAGATTGAAGACATTTCAAATTTAGGAAAGCAAAAAAGGTTTTCTAAAAAGATTGAATTAGAGCAAGAAGATTATGAGAATTTAACTGAATATGCTAAAAAAGGAATTGTTGCAGATAAAGAAATTTATGAGCTTAATACTAAAATTGATAATTTAAGAAATGCAGTAGATAAGTGGAAATCTCTATATGATGATATAGTAGAAAAAACAAAAGATTACTTTCATGCTATAAAACTTGCTCCTCAAAAAGTTACAGATTTCTTCAAAGGTCTTTTTGATAAAGAAAAACAAGATGAATTAGAAAGACAACGACTTGAACAAGAAAAAATACAAGCTGAAAGAAAAGCTCGTGAACAAGCAAGACTTGAAAAGCAGAAATTAAAGAACTCTCCTGAACACAAGAAAAGGAGGGCTGATAGAGATGCAAGATAGTGAAAAAGTATATAGAATTGAATTAACTAATGAAGAATATGAATTTTTAGAGAATTTAAAAAATGAATTTTGTAATAAGCTCTCTAAAATGAGCAATGAAGAAATTACAGAATATTTAAAAAGTTTTTATCCAGAGAAAAACTTGAACTTTGAAAAAGAAATAAAACGTACTGTTTATAAGGTAAATACCCATTTTAACAAAGATTCGGAACACACAATACTAACTAGATTTTTTGAAATCTTCCAAAAGTAATATTTTTTGTATTGAATTTTCAGTTTGAAATATGGTATATTATAAACACTACTTGGAATGAAGTAGCTATAATTTTATATCGTATTTCAAGCTGTCTAAAGAAAGGAGTAAATTATGAAACAGCTAGAAAGCGATAAAATAACAGCTTTATACTGTCGTTTATCAAGAGATGATGAAATGGCTGGAGAAAGCAATAGTATTAAAAATCAAAAAATAATTTTAAGTAAATATGCAGAAGATAACAAATTTCAAAATATTAAGTTCTTTGTTGATGATGGGTATTCTGGAACTACTTTTACAAGACCTGCTTTTATGGAAATTATGGAACTTGCAGAGCAAGGAAATATTGGAACCATTATAGTGAAAGACCATTCAAGACTTGGAAGAAACAGACTTGTTGTAGGACAACTTCTTGAAGAAGATTTTGTAAGGCTTAATATCAGATATATTGCAATAATGGATAATATTGATAGCAGTAAAGGTTTAAATGACTTCTTGCCTATTCAAGATTGGTTTAATGAAATGCATGCTAAAAATACAAGTCAAAAAGTTAGAGCAGTTCTAAAGAGTAAAGGCGAATCTGGAATTTCACTTGCTAATAATGTGCCTTATGGTTATAAAAAAGATGAAAACGATAGAACAAAATGGATTGTAGATGAGCAATCAGCAGAAGTTGTAAAAGAAATATATAACTTATTTATTCAAGGACATGGAACTTTTGAAATAGCTAGAATTTTAAGAGAAAGAAAAATATTGACTCCATCAGAATATAATGCAAGTGTTAGCACAAACTCAATTACTAATACTCAAGAATATCAATATAAATGGTGTGGAACTACTGTAGCTGGGATTTTAGATAGACAAGAATATATTGGAGATACAGTAAATTTTAAATGTACTACTCGTTCTTATAAAGACAAAACTAAAGTTACTCTTCCAAAAGAAGATAGAAAAATATTTAAAAATACTCATGAGCCAATTATTGATGAATATACTTGGAATATTGCAAAGCAATTAAGAAATAACAGAAAAAAGCCCACAAGATCAGGCAAGAAAAGTATATTTTCAGGATTGTTATTCTGCAATGATTGTGGCAAAAAAATGTATTTTCAATCTCCTGTTATAGATTTAAAAGCCAAAGACCATTATAGATGTTCAAGTTATAAGAATGACACTTCTGTATGCACATCTCATTATATTTCAGATAAAGTATTACAAGTTATTGTTTTAGAGAATATTCAAAGAGTAGTTGCTTATATGAAAAATTTTGAAGATTTATTTATAAAAGAACAACTAGCAAAATCTACACAAGATGAGCTAAAACAAATCTCTAAAAACAAGAAAGAACTTGAACAAGCAAAGAAAAGAATTGTTGAAATTGATAACTTATTTATGCACATTTACGAAGATAATATTTCAGGAAAGCTAACAGATGAAAGATTTAGAAACTTATCTTTTAATTATGATAAAGAACAAAAAGAGCTAAAAACAAAGATTGAACAATTATCAAAGGAAATCAACAATACTGAAAAGAAAACAACTGATTTAACACAGTTTGTATCTAATGTTAAGAAATATACTGAAATAACTGAACTAACACCAGAAATACTAAACGAACTTATAGAAAAGATAAATGGTAAAAAAGTTCAAGAAATAGATATATATTATAGAGGTGTTGGTATCATTTCTTTTCCAGTTAGTCTTGAAGATATGACAATGGTAATTGAAAAAATGATGAATAAAAGAATATCAGCTTAATGATTAGAATTTAAGCTGTATCTATGGGGAGAACATTTTAGTGTACTTAACTAAAGCGTTCTCCTCTATATGTTATGACCAACGGCACATAACATGAGGGCTCTGCAAAGCAATTACTTTCTGAAAACAAAAAATACCATCCTTTTCAGAATGATATTTGTATACTCTGTTCTATTCGTTCGAACAGAAACGTCATTGGTGGAGGTGGCGAGAGTCGAACTCGCGTCCAATAACACTTCCACATAAACTTCTCCGAGTGCAGTTTGTTCTTAACATTTCCCACAAGCAAACCAAAACAAACAAAATTTGCTCGCAGTAGCCTTTTACAAATCCCACAACTCACAAAGGCTGTGACTTGCTTCGTTTCCTACTAATTTGACACCTATTCTCTAGCCGTAGGTTTCCAAAGATAGATGACACTGCACTTAGGCAGCGTATGCTAATTCATTATTATCAGCGTTTATATTTTGTTATGCCTTTTATAGTGGCCAGGCATCTCCACTACTCGCTATCTATGCTTCTATATTACTGTCGAAACCAAATACACCCCCCTATTTTATAAGAACTATTTATGATTATACATCATTTTTAGGAATTTTACAATACCAATTTTTGCAAATCTGTAGGGGCAATTATCAATCGCCCGTTCTTTCTTTATTGCAGACAATTTTTGTCAATCTTCCATCATTTTTATAATAAATAATTTTATGAATTGTCCATCATTTTTATGTGCGGGCGATTGATAATCGCCCCTACAATTTATTTTGCAGACAAAAATCACAATAGGAACGAATCGGACATTTCTGACAATCTGGTCTTCTTGCCACACAAATATGCCTTCCATGCCACACCAACAAATGATTCACATCAAAATAATACTTTTTCGGCACAACTTTGAGCAAATCCTGCTCAATCTTAACAGGGTCTTCCTCCTTAGAAAAACCCACTTTATTGGAAATCCTCTTCGCATGCGTATCCACCGCAATTCCAACAGGATTTTGAAATGCCTCTAACATAATCACATTCGCACTTTTTCGCCCCACACCTGGCAAACTTTGCAATAACTCCATATCATTTGGCACAATCCCGATCAAAATCATCTAATAATTTCTGACTACATGCTTTCATATTTTTCGCTTTATTTTTATAAAATCCACATGGATGAATGATTTGCTCTAATTCTTCTAGCTCAGCTTTTGCCAAAGTCTCTGGCGTATTATATTTTGAAAATAAATCTGGCGTTGTTTTATTCACACGCTCATCCGTGCATTGAGCAGATAACATAACCGCAATCAGCATTTCAAATGGAGTTGTGAAATCCAGACTGCAGGTGCAGTCTGGATAATATTCTTTTAAAATTTCTATGATTTTTGTTGCTTCTTTTTTAGTTTTCATTTACTTTTTCCTTTTTATTTCTTTGAAATATTAATGAACTAACGATGCCAAAACCAATTAAAATAACGATCAATCTTACAATTCCACCAACTACTGGGATAAATTTAATCCCCCAAATCACCAAGGAAACTAAAATTGAAATTCCAATCCATACAGCTTTTTTGACATCTTCTTTTTTGCCTAAAATTCTATACGCAATTTCTACTGACGTAATTGGAATGGCAACACATAGCAAAATAATATATAACGCCAATATAATCATACCAAAACCAAGCCCTAAGATAGAAAGCATTAACACAACAGAAAGAATTGGTACAAAAATTAACATTAAAGCACCTTTTCCTGTTGATTTTAAGAAATCCATCCCAAGATTATCGGTTCTTTTTAAGGTTTTAAATTTGCCCACTAAAAAGACTATAACAAGAGCAATCAGCAAGGTTTGAAAAGCGATATTAGCAATCTCATATACATAGTTTGTTGTTGTGGTTTGTGTATTTTCTTCTTGCTCATCTTGGGTAAATTGTACATTTTGGATTTGTGCTTGGTCAGAAATATTTCCTTCTCTTGCTGAAAAATATTGTAAAGTGCCTTCTATTTTAGCTGTGTCTCCAACATTTAGTTGGTTCACACCAGCATATAGATTTCTTCCTACATTTCCATTCATATTGATAGTTTCTCCTGCTACTTTAGCACTTCTCCATACATACGAATCAGCTACCATATCCACTTTTGAACCACAGGCATATAAATCATTTGTTATACCAGAAAAGCTAATTTTCTCGCCCATTGCAAAAACAGAACCAGAAATTTCAGAGTTTACAATTTCAATTTCCTCTGCCATAACAAATAAATTTCCATAAATAACAGCATTATCTACTCTTACTTCTCTTGCCATGACATAAACATTTCCGTCAATAATCTCATGAATCGTTACTTGTTTTTCCATTTTGTAAACATCATCATTTATCATTTCATAGCCTTCTCCTGTCATGTCTACAGGCTCTTTTGAAATAGGCATGATGTCATATTCACCCATTTCACTAATTGGAAGTACATCTTCCGTTGTAGCAAATGAAATGTTGGCAATCATGATGAAACATAACAATAAAATTCCTACTACTTTTTTCATTTTTACATTATTCCCCCTTTAATTTTTTTACCGCTTCAGCAAAATTTTCCGAATCGGTTATATAACTTCCTGAAACTATTCTATCGCATCCAGCGTCTTTTACACTTTGCACTGTTTGATTGTTGATACCGCCGTCTGCTTCAATATCAATTTCTAGGTCATTATCGGTAATATATTGTTTTAATTCTTTTATTTTGGCCACAGTTTCTGGCATTAGCTTTTGACCGCCTTTTCCCGGAACAACTGTCATAATAAGAATTTGATGAATATACGGCAAAAATTCTCTTATTTTCTCCACTGGTGTCTCTGGATTGATGGCAATTCCCACTTGAATTCCATTACTTTTTAGGTCATTTATGATTTCCATCATTCTTGCTTTTTCTTTAACTGCTTCATAATGAAACGTGAGAACTTTAGGTTCTAATGAAAGATATTCGGCCATGATTTCTTCTACGTTTTCGACCATTAAATGTACGTCTAAACCGACATTGCTAATATGTGAAATCGTTAAAGCATATTCTTTCATAAGTTCTAAATTATTTTTTTCTACAAATCTGCCGTCCATGACGTCAATGTGAAAATAATCAACTTTTGCTGTTTCAAGATTGTAAAAGGTTGAAACAGCGTTTTCTTTGTTTACAGTTAAAATTGATACGGAGATTTCTGGCATAGTGGTTTCCTCATTTCTTGTTTCTCATTTTCCCTTGTTTCTAGGGTATTTTGCGGGCGATTGATAATCGCCCCTACAGTTTTTTATTCTACGGTTACAGTTTGATCACCAGCTGAAAAATCTACGGATTTGTTGTATTTTACAACATCGTCTACATACACCTTTACGTCTTTGACACCAGAGGCTGTATAACTTGCTGTAATATCGGTAGTTGTCAATTTTTTGGTTTCTGAATAAATCGTGTCATCTCCTACTTTTATGACAACTTTGGATGATTTGATTTCTGGTGTAGTCGTTGTTGATGTTGTATTGGTTTCGTTAGAAGCAGTATTGGTAACTGGTTCTGGCTCTGTATAATTCATCAAAGATTTTAGGTTTACATTGACGGTTACTTTTGATTTGGTTGGCAATTTATTGACCGTTATCGATATGCTTGTGCCTTCTTTGACAGTTTTACTTGCATTAATACTTTGTGAAATGACAATTCCATCACTCTTATTCGTATTTTCATCATAAACTACGTCAACTTTCAAACCTAACGCACCTAACGCTGTTTTTGCATCTGCTTCTGATTTGTTGACAACACTTGGAACAGTTACGTCTTTATATTGGCTTCCTTTGCTTACCGTAATTGTTAGGCTCGTGTCTAACGAAATTTCCTCGCCTGCTTCATGGTCAACTTCTGTTACAATGCCTGCTTCTACTTCTTCGTTAAATTCTTCTTTGATTTCGTATTGCAAAACTAAATCTTCATCGTCTAAATCTTCTGTTAAAGCTTCTAATTCTTTGATTAAATCTTCTTTTTTCTTACCAACCATCTTCTTTGGCAATTTCACTTTTGTATTTTTTAATTTCTCAGCCAATGCTTCATCTAAACTTCCTTGGCTAACCATTAATTTAATCTCTTCTGTTACATTAATTGTATAGTTTTCTTGATAATCTGGTTTTTGACTAATCACATGGTCTTTTTCTACCTCATCACTATTTTCATATTCCACTGTATAATTTTTCAAGCCTAATTCTTCTAGCAAAGCAATAGCGGCCTCTTCTGTTCTTGCATTTCCATTTTCATCTCGTACTAGATTTGGAATTTGGATTTGCGATGGTCTTGAGAAAATAGCTAAAGTTCCAAACATAGCTGCTAAAAATAAACCAATACAAACTGCGATAATCAACATGATTTTTACCGCTTTATGTTGTTCTAAAAATTGACCAAATTTGCTTTTCTTCTTAGTACTTTCTTGTTTGTCTGACTTTTTTGCTTTTCTATCTGTGTTTTTATCAATATCGTAAATGGTTGGTATTTTTTGGGTAGGAGAATTGCCTGCTGTTTTGTGAATCACAACAAAATCCTCTTCTGGATTTTTCAAGGATCTACTCAAATCTTCTAACATTTCGGTTGCATTTTGATAACGATAATTTGGGTTTTTCTGCATCGCTTTTAAAATAATCATATTCACACTATTGGGAATTTGGTCATTGTATTCGATTGGCTCAACTGGTTCTTCTTGCACTTGTTTTAAAGCAACTGAAACAGGTGTATCCGCATCAAATGGAACACGTGCTGTTAACATTTCATATAAAACAATTCCTAAGGAATATAAATCTGATTTAGCATCTGTAAAACCACCTTTCGCATGTTCTGGTGAAAAATAATGCACCGAACCAATCGTTGTCCCAAACGCTGTAATGGTTGAATTAGAAACTGCTTTAGCAATACCAAAATCGGTTACTTTTGCAATCCCATCTTCCGTTATGATAATGTTGTGTGGCTTAATATCTCTATGTATGATATTGTTTTTATGAGCCACTTCTAGCGCTGATGCAATCTGAATGGCAATATTGACTGACCATTTCCAAGATAAAATTCCATCTTCCACAATGATTTCTTTTAGCGTTTTCCCTTGAATTAGCTCCATAACAATATAATACAAATTGTCTTCATTCCCTACATCATAAATAGATACAATGTTTGGATGTGCCAAACTGGCAGCAGCTTGGGCTTCTGAATTGAATTTTTTGATAAAATCACTGTCTGTGGTAAATTCATCTTTTAGAACTTTTACAGCAACATAACGATTTAGTACATGACACTTTGCTTTGTAAACCGTTGCCATTCCACCATTTCCGATTTTCTCTAAAATTTCATATCGATTATCTAACATTTTTCCTACAAGATTCATTTTAATCTCTCCTTAAAATCTTCTTATTTTTCTATTTCTTCGTTTTGTGGTTCTTTCTCTGGTTCTTTTTCTATATTATCGATGATAATTGCTGTAATATTATCAACTCCGCCTTCTCGATTGGCACTGTTGATTAAAGCAGCAACTGGATTTTCAGAATTTTCCAATAAAACTTTATAAATTTCGTCATCTTTTAGCATATTGGTTAGGCCATCTGAACACATGAGGATAATATCGTCCTTCAAAAATGCTTTATAAATTACATCCGGTTCTACCAAAGAATTACAGCCAATTGCTTTTACTAGCATATTTTTCTTTGGATGTATGTCAGCTTCTTCCTTCGTGATTTTTCCATCTTGCACTAATTGCTCAACATAACTGTGGTCTTTCGTCAGTCTTCTCATAAAATTCTTGCGGATACGATAAATTCTGCTATCACCAACATGACCAATATATGCCTTATTATTATATATTAAACACACGTCCAAAGTAGTACCCATATCTTTCAATTCTTCTTCCTCTTTGGAACGTTCATATACCATCAAATTCGCATATTCCATGCTATCTACGATTAATTTCAAAATCGCTTCTTTTTCTTTTGGGGTATTTTCAAAATTATTACAAATATAATTTTGGGTACTATACACCGCTACAGAACTGGCAATTTCGCCACCTTTGTAGCCTCCCATTCCGTCAGCTAATATAAATAATTTAATTTCATCATCTTCTTGCGCAGCATAAAAACTATCTTGGTTCATGTCTCGCGCTTTGCCGATGTCTGATTTCGCTAAAATCCTCAAACTTGTCTCACCTCTTATTCTGATTCAAACTTTGTCTACGTAATTGACCACAAGCTGCCTTAATGTCTGAACCTAATTCTCTTCTAATGGTTGCTACTACTCCATGTTCATTTAGATAATCTCTAAATGTTAGGATATTTTCATTTGTACTTTTGCGATATGTTCCATCTTCAATTTCATTAATGGGAATTAAATTGACATGGGCTAATTTTCCTTTCAATAATTTTACTAATTCTTTGGCATCGTTTATATTATCATTATTTTCCTTTGCCAAAGCATATTCAAAAGAAATTCGTTTATTCGTTTTTTCAATATAATACTGACAAGCCTTCATTAATTCTTCAATTGGATATGTACGATTGATTGGCATCATGGAACTTCTTATTGCATTATTGCTACTATGTAAAGAAATCGATAACGTACACTGCATCTGCCTATCAGCCAATTCGTAAATCTTCGGAACCACTCCACTTGTGGAAATTGAAATATGACGTGCTCCTATATTTAAACCTTTCGGATGATTGATGATTTCAATCGCTTTCATCACATTCTCAAAATTATCCAATGGCTCGCCAATTCCCATAAAAACAATATTGGAAATACGGATTTTTTCCTCTTGCTCAATGGCAATGATTTGTTCTACTATTTCACTAGCTTCCAAATTTCTGACAAAAGGAATTCCAGTTGAAGCACAAAATTTACACCCCATTTTACATCCAATTTGAGAAGAAACACACACTGTATAACCGTGATGATATTGCATTAAAACTGTTTCAATTAAATTATTTTCGTCATCACATAAATTGAATAAGTATTTTTTGGTTCCATCTTTGGAAACTAATTTATGTTCTATTTTAAAATTTCCGATAGTATAATTATCTTCTAATTTCTTTCTTAAGTCAAGAGATAAATTCGTCATTTCATCAAAATTGGTGACTTTTTCCACATTCAGCCAACGAAAAATTTGCTCGGCTCGAAAGGGCTTTTCGTCAAGTTTTTTTAATTCTTCTTTTAATTCGTCTAACGGATAATTTCGTATATTTTTTTTCAAAAATTCCTCCCTTATTTTATATCATAAACTTGATTTTCGTTCAATAGCTATTTTAATTTTTCTTTACAATATAACATCTTTTTGATTGATGTAATACATCGATCTGATTTTGATTTGGATTTTCCTTCAAATATTCATCCAAATCTTCTGTCTCATCTGTCATTCCTATCTTTACAATGTATTTGACATGTTCTTTAGCCAAACCATCTTGTAAATAATATTTCGTAGCATCACCAATAATCTTGTCATATTTCATGCCATCGGTTTGTAAATCGCTAATGGCTAACGTCCAAGCTCTTTCATAATTACTTCCTGTTATCAGCAAAATATTTTCTGCTTTGACATCTTCGATTGTTTTCAAAATTTTCGCAGTTTCTATTTGGTCTTTGGCAAAATTGTTAAAGGCAAATATCGAGCCTTTGAAAAAATAATTTTGTTCAAAATAAACACCTACATAATTGGGCAAAGTTTGCTTTTTTTCTTGTGGCAAAATCGTTCCTGCTTTGAAAACAATCGTTAAAACGACAAGTAAAACCCAAGCACCTTCGTAAATTGGTAAAATAATTTTGAAATATTTTTTCTGCACATATTCATTGACCAATTTTATGGTAATTGCCAAAATACAAACCCACAAAATATAATATAATTTGAAGAAATAGTAATCCGATACAATCCCCATTCGCATACCTAGCCAAACGACTACAAAATATGCACCAAATACCAAACTGAAACTATCTAAAAACGATATCTTAAACTCTTTTTTTCGTACCTTTATCACAATATCTACTATATATAATACACCAAAAAATGCATAAAATTCAAAGTTTACAAATAATTCCGAATACATACCACCTGGATTTTTTAACGCATCTACCAAATTACTTTGGTCAGCAATAAAAAAAGTTGGTACAAATAAATAGCCAATCCCTAAAATAGTTATTAATAATAAAATTCCTGTAACAATCAAAGTTTTCTTCTTAAATAGTTTGAAATAGGTTTTTCCTTCTTCGCCAAAATCTTTGATAAAAATGTAAATACAAATCGCTGCAAACACGCCTGGTACAAATAAACAATAAGAGAAAATCATTCCCATTGCTAATAAAGCAATTAATGTTATGACAAAAGGCGTTTTTAATGTTTCAAACAGCAATGGAACCACCATAATTAAACCTGTTACAAACACAACCCCTAGCGATAAATACGAAAATCCATATAGATACGAATTATACGGATACGCAAACATAAATAACCATAGCAAAAACATCGTAAGTACAAACCCTAATTTGCCTTTGATTTTGGCCATAATCAAGGCGAAAAAAGCTAAACTGCTTATGAATAATATGCCAATATCAAATGCTTCATATACATAATATTCTGGCACACCAAACAAACCATTTATGACATTCATGAGTAACCCATCATTAATATATGCTCCTGTTTGCATGACATTAAAGTTAAAAATAGTTTTATCTGGATTGTTGACAAAAATAATTAAATGATCTGAAAAATGTTTAGCTGCGCGATAATGAATCGCAGAATCCAAAGCGGCATATTTTAAACCGCCATCTTGTGGCTGAATTTCCTTAACGACAATAACTGCAAAAATGGCACACAACACAGCCAGACCAATCCAATCTTGTTTGGAGGCTGTATACTTTTGAAACTCTTTATTTTTCACAGCTTTGTATCCCAAAACTACCGCAAACACAACATTGATAAGCGATAACAACCACAAATGACACGTTATTTTAAGCAACCCCAAAAGCATACAAATTGTGATATTGTATCCCATCAAACTAATTATAAAAATTGTCACCCATTTGATGATATTTAACTTTTCATCTGATTTTTTAAATCCCAAAAATCCTGCTCCTAACAGAATGATGGATAGTAGATATAAAATTCTCATTTCTTCCTCCTTTTATGCCACTTTTTCTGTATAATTCACAATACTTACTTCCATTGGTAATTTTTTTAATTGATTTACAATGTTCTCTATATTCTCTGAAGTTTTGTCATCAAAATATTGTTCTCCACACTGCTTGCATACTTTTGCTGGAACTCCTTTAATAATAATAATTGTTTTTTCTAAATCCACAATATAATTCACTTTCTTCTCTTCTAAATCACCTTTACACATAAAACAATCCATTATTGTTTCCTCCTTATTTTCATATCATCTTCCCATTTATTTTGATTAGGATAATATGCTGTAATCATATGTACATATTCATGACTTACTCCACATACTACATGTAAAATTTTATTTTTTATACTATATCCTAAAATCAAACAACTTGGATATGGATAATCGTTCCTATAGCATTCTATCACAAATCCACTATTAATTGCATTTTTCACATCTTTTATTGTGATATTTCTTTGGTTTAATCGATTTAAACAATGTTTCGTCCAATCTATTTTTCTGTTTTTTACTAATTCTCTTATTTTTTCTATATTCAATAAATCATTTTGCAAACTAAATTATCCCTTCTCTCTTTACTTTATTTCTTCCTCCTCAAAATCCAACCTTCCTTGACTTCACAAGGAATCTGCAAAATAACCTTCTGCTCAGCTTTTCCTGGATTGACTGTTGCGATCTCTTCACCTGTTTCATCATGCCACAAATTCTTTATCTGAAATGTAACTGGCTCAATTTGACCTGGAACCAATAATTCCAACGTATCTCCTACAGACAACTTATTACGAATTTCTATCAAAACTTTATCTTCGATTTGCTGAATGATTTTTCCACCAAATTCATATTCACTATTATATTGACGACCTGAATAATCTTGAAAATCCTTATTATCTCGACTATTGAAGAAAAACGTTGTCAAACCACGTGTTTTGGTTTTCTCCAATTCCTTTAAATATTTCGTATCATCATACTCGCTTGGATTTGCATAAATGCTATCTATCGCATTTCTGTAACTATTGATTACACTGGCTAAATAATATTCTGTTTTCAATCTTCCTTCAATTTTCAAGCTATCTACGCCCATTTCAATAATTTCTGGTAATTCACGAATTAAGCATAAATCTTTAGAAGAAAAAATATAGGTTCCATTTTCATCTGTATCCAAAGGCATGAATTCACCTGGATGATTCCTCTCCTCTGCATATAAATTAAATGCCCATCTGCACGGTTGTGCACAATCGCCAAGATTGCCTGAACGATTTGCCAAAAATTCGCTTAAAAAACATCTTCCCGAATATCCAAAACACAAAGCGCCATGCCCAAACATTTCAATCTCTAAATCATCTGGCTTATGTTCCATAATCTCGCGAATTTGCTCTTTATTTAACTCTCGGCCCAAAACAATTCGTTTCGCACCATTTTTATACCAAAAATTACAGGTATGATAACTTACCGTATTGGCCTGCGTACTAATATGTATCTCAACATTTGGTGCTGCTTCTTTGACAGCCTCAACCACACCACCATCTGAAATAATCATACCATCCACCATCAAATCGTTCAAAATTCTTGCTTGTGCCTTAATTTCTTCATAATTTTCATCCCAAGCAAAGATATTAATGGCTACATATACTTTTTTTCCCAATTTCTTAGCGTATTTTACTGTTTTTACTAAATCATCATCGTTCATCTGAGAACGTGAACGAAGCGATAATTTTGAAGTACCGCAAATATACGGCATCTGCACCATATGTAAAGGCAACTTTTGCTTTTTCAAAAGAACCTGCAGGTGCTAATAATTCTATTTTTTTCATGATATTTCCCTTTATTTCATATTTACCTATTTTTACGATTTGTATTATATCATCTTTATTTATTATTTTCAATATGTTTAAACATTTTACGAATTGGAATTTCAAATAACAATTCAATTTTGTGCAATAAATTTAATATTGCAAATATTTTTATTTGCAAAAAAGTAACACCATTATACCTTTTTTGATAATAGATTTTACTTTCATATAATTGCTTGATTTTACGATAATAACTCAACGTTTTTCCAATCGTTCTACTTTCAAAATGAATAAACTTTGCTGTATTCACACTCATTGTCTGATACCCTTTTTCTTGCAATTGTTTCGCCAGAATATCCTCTTCATAAAACAAAAATACATTTTCGTCAAACCCACCAATTTGCTTATAAATCTCATATTTTATGATAAAAAACGCGCCCGAAATCGCTTCTACTTGTAATAACTCTTGGGCATAATCCTTTTCTGCATATTCGCCTTGACGCAATTTTCTGTAAAATATTAGTTCCAAAAACCTAGTTGAATGAATCACATCTAACCAAAAAGTCCTCATTTTCCAACTGCTCCTACGCACTGGTTTCTGGTTTTGATGATACATTCGTGGTGCCACTACGGCAACATTTTTTCTTGCCTCTAGCACATTCAAACACGTTTCTATCGCCTCTTCTTCAATTCTAATATCTGGATTAGAAATAATCAAATAATCATATGTTTCGCCCATTTTCTCCAAATATTGAATCCCAAAATTATTGCCATAATTATAACCACCATTTTTCTCTGCTTGCACAACGACAACTTTCTCATTTTGAATTTTTTTCAAAGAATTCATAGTGTCCAAATTCGTAGAATGGTTATCTACTACTACAATTCGTTGTATCTTGTCATAGCTGGCTATTTGATTTACATATTGGATGGTTTCCTCTGCATCATTAAATTCAACAACAATCATTGCAACTTTCATAATTTTTCCATTTCTCATTATTTTTTCTTAGCAAAATTCCAAGCATCTTTGCACATATCTTCAATCGTTTTCTCTGCTTTCCAACCCAATTCACGTTCTGCTTTGACTGGCCTTGAAAAACAAGCTGCTACATCTCCTGCTCTTCTTGGCACGATTTGGTAATTGATTTTTATGCCATTTACTTTTTCAAAATTCTGGATAATGTCTAAAACGCTGTATCCTGTTCCTGTGCCAATGTTATATTGATAAATGCCAGCACCTTCGTTTAATTTCTCGACAGCTTTTAAATGCGCTTTTGCCAAATCCACCACATGAATATAATCTCTGACACCCGTTCCGTCTGGTGTATCGTAATCGTTTCCAAAAACGCTTAAAATTGGCAATTCTCCTTTTGCAACTTTCAAAATATAGGGCATTAGATTATTCGGAATGCCGTTTGGTTCTTCCCCAATTAAGCCACTTTCATGAGCACCAATTGGATTGAAATATCTTAAAATTCCCATACTCCAAGTGTTATCTGATGCATAAACATCTTCTAAAATTCTTTCTATCATATATTTTGAAGTGGCATACGGATTGGTTGTTTTTCCTGTTTCAAACGTTTCGTCCACTTGTGCTTTGGCTGGAACGCCATATACAGTTGCAGTTGAACTAAAAATGATTTTTTTGACTTGGTATTTTTGCATCATTTTTAACAAATTTAGCGTAGTTCCCAAATTGGTTTGATAATACCAAATTGGTTTTTCAACTGATTCGCCAACTGCTTTCAAACCTGCACAATGAATGACACTGTCAATCGCATTTTCAGAAAATACCTTGGTCATTAATTCTTCTTCTGCACAATCACCAATATAGACTTTGATTTCTTTCCCAGCAATTTGCTGAATTCTATCTTTTACCTCAATTTTGCTATTAAATAAGTTGTCCACTACTACAACTTCATCACTATTTCTCAACAATTCTACACAAATATGGGACCCCAAAAATCCCAAACCTCCGGTTACTAAAATTTTCATGATAAACTCCTTTCTATTCTTCTAAAAATCACTTTCGTCACAATCGTATACAACACAAATTGCACCCCCAACGTAACAGCACACGAAATGGTAGCACCATTAATCTGTAAATTTTGCACGAGTAGATTGGAACCAATAAACGCCACTACCATTGTGATAGCATATACAACAAATTGTACAAACGTATCTCGCGTGGTTGTCAATAATACTAAGTTTACGTACGAAATTCCGTACATAATATACGAAGCAAGAATAATAGTTAAATTCATGCGATATGGTCTCAATTCTTCTCCATAAATAAGGCTTAGCACTTCTGGGCCTATCACAAAGGCGGCCACAGTTGCAAAAATACCAAAGGCTAATACTGCCATTTTTATTTTAAAAGCAATTCCTTCCAAGGCCTTTATTTGCTTTTGTTCATACATTTGTCTCATTTGATTTAAGTAAGGCATAAAAACAAACTGCGTAAATAACGTAATCACAGTTGCTGGCATCATAATATAGCCAAAAATAGCTTGGATATCTTCTGTCAAATAGCTATCTATGGCATATTTAGGGGCATTTAATACATAAATTCCTGCAAACGAATTGGCAAACACAAAGAATTCCGTTTTGAAAATGTGCCAAACATTTGTCATATTAACGTTTGTATTAAAATCAATTAATTTTTTACAAACCATGATACAATCAAAAATTAAAATTGTAATAATATTGAGCACAATAATTGCACTACATGCAAAAATCAAATTGTGTGTCACATAATCGATGATAAAAAATATCAGCAAACCACCCAAAGATTTTATGGTAAGTGATTGACCTGATCGATATAACAAGTCACTTTTCTGCATAATTCCATATAAAATTTCGCTAAATGCCTCGGTTGCTTTATAAACACATAGTAACACAAAAACTCCCATTTTATATGGAGAATATTGTTTTATGACAACAAATATAATTGCTATTATTATCATCAGAATACAGGTTATTATTCTGTTTACAATGTAATCCTTGTCTTTTACTTTATTTTCAATATCCGTTACTTGGCAAAGTCTACCTGAATATAAACCAATTGTGTACAAAATAAGTGCTGTTGAATAGGCAATCGAGAAAATGCCAGCATCGTTGATGCCATTGATTCTTGTCACAATAATTAAGAAAAACAGCGAATTAAAAGAATTCAGCCCAGTTCCCATAATATTCCATATAAAATTTTTCAAAAATATTTTTCTCTCGTTTGTCATTTACAATACTCCTAATATAAATAAAACTCGAATCATTAAATCGTCAATCACTTTTCTTCTTAATTTTTGTGGATAACATGCTTTTTTCACAGCTTTAAAAAAACTGTAGTTGTCTTGCACAAACATATCTAAAATTTTCTGATTTTCCTCGGATAACTTTTCATAAAACATTTTTTTATATTCTTGTTGTTGTATTTTGATGTCTTTCATGCCATTATCTGTCACTAATTTTTCAATTCTCCATAAAAATATCTTTAAAATACTTTGGCCTTCTGCCGTTGCATTTTTCTGAAATCGGCGATATTTAACAACGGTTTCATCGTTGTATAAAACCGTGCCTAAACCACTACAAATCATATAGGTCCACCAATCATGAAATAAGCATTTTTCGGGAATATTTTCGATAATCATTTCTTTGGCGACATGATTAATGGTCATTGTCATCCCTTGGGCAACACATTCATACAAAGAATTTTTAAAAGAATACGTCTTATGTTCTTCACCTTTGCTCATAAAATTCATATCTTCATCATAATAATCTGCATTACCAAATACCATATTTGGCTTTGTATTATCGGCTTGATTCAAGGCATTGACTGCTAATTCTATTTTATTTTCAAGCCAGATATCATCTTGGTCGCAATACGCATAATAATCTGCATCAGCCATTTCTAATAATTTGAAAAAACTCTTGATAAAACCAATATTCGTTCCTTCTTTTAGGCAAATATTGGAATATTTTTCTTGGTATTCTTTCACCAACTCAAGCGTTGAATCAGTCGAACCATCGTCACGAATAACAATTTCTATGTTTGGATAGGTTTGGTTAAGAATCGAATCCAACTGTTCTTTTAAATATTTTTTTCCATTATAGGTTGAAATCAGTACCGCTACTTTTTTGTCCATTGGTTTTCTCCTTTATTTTCTATGTTATATCACACAATGAAAAAAAAATCTACTTTTTTACAAAATTTTATTTAATACGCAAAAAAGACCTTAAAATAAGGTCCTTTCACTTCTATAAAATAATACAAATCAATCCGCCGCTACCTTCATTAACAATTCTTTGCAAGGTTTCTTGCAATTTTCCTTGTGCATCTTCTGGCATTCTAGATAATTTATTTTGCAAGCCTTCATTGACAAGTTCATGCAAACTTTTTCCAAAAATATTGGATTCCCAAATTTTCTTTGGATCACTTTCAAATTCAGAAAGTAAATATTTGACTAAATCCTCTGACTGTTTTTCACTTCCTACAATTGGTGAAACTTCAGTTTCTGTGTCAATTTTAATCATATGAATTGATGGCGCTTTTGCCTTTAATTTGACACCATATTTTTGCCCTTGTTTCACAATTTCTGGTTCTTCTAAAATCAAATCATCAATTCCCGGAGATACAATACCATAGCCTTTTTCGTTGACCTCATGCAACGCATACGCCATTTTATCATATTCTTTTTTCGCACTGGCAAGTGAAGTAATGCACGAAAATAACTCACCTTCATTTTTGATATCGACTCCTGTTAATTCTGTCAATGTATTGTAGAATAAGCTATCTTGTAACTCAATGCCAATGGTTACAACACCATTTCCTAGATTGATTTCTTCCACATTGACTTTTTTGATTTCTTCGCATTCTTCTAATTTCGCATAATTATCATTCACATCTTTTAAACGTTTGGTGCCTTCAAAAGTCTCTTTGACTTTATCAAACAACATACTTTTCAAATCGTTTCCGCTTTCTAAACCATTAATCCATCTTGGGAAACGAATATTGATTTTGTCAATCATAAATTCATACAATAATTTAGAGAAAATGCTGTTGATATCTTCCAAATTTAGGTTTTCACAGTTAATTGGCATAACTGGTGTTTGATACTTTTCAGCCATTTGACCTGCTAAATTCAAGCTATATTCATCATATGGATTTTGACAATTCATTAAAATAATGAATGGTTTGTTTAATTCTTTTAATTCGCTAATTACGCGTTCTTCTGGGCCCTCATAATCTTCACGTGGAATATCTGTAATGCTTCCATCCGTTGTGATAACAATACCCACTGTAGAATGTTCCACAATGACTTTTTTCGTGCCAAGTTCAGCAGCTGTTTCAAATGGCATTTCGGTATCAGACCATGGCGTTTTTACCATACGTGGGGTGTCATCTTCTAAATAACCTAATGCATTATTGACCAAATAACCAACGCAATCCACTAATCTAGTTCGCATTTTGACATTATCATTTAAGTTAATTTCAATTGCTTCATTTGGAATAAATTTGGGTTCTGTCGTCATAATGGTTCTGCCACCAGCGCTTTGTGGAAGCTCGTCAATGGCTCTTTCTCTTTTGTAATCGTTATCAATATTAGGTAATACTAATAACTCCATAAATTTCTTAATAAACGTTGACTTTCCTGTTCGGACAGGCCCCACCACACCAATATAAATATCCCCATCCGTTCTGTTTTTGATATCTTCATATATTTCAAAGTTTTCCATAAAAATACTCCCTCCTAAGTACATCTTTACTCCATCGTATTCGTGAGGGCCAGTTTTATGACAAAAATTTATATTTTAAATAAAAAACTTGACTTTACACTACAACTGTTGTATAATAAAAACAAGAAATGACAATTCCACAAACGTGGTTGCCACTTAAAAATGTAATACACATCAGTCGGGGCAAAGCGAAAGATGTGTATTGTTTTTTTATTCCTTATTCATAATATGTATTAGTATTATTGTCATTAAGGCTAAATTTATGGTCAGGGAAATCCCTGCTATGTATAATAATATTAAGATAAATTCCATAAACACCACCTCACTTTCTACAACTCAGTAAGTTGTGAATTAAAAGTGGCAACCACATCTGCTTAATTATCAAATTCTTGTTTAAAAGATATTTTACAACCATAATTTACATTTGTCTACTCTTTTCAATCGTCAAATTTCGACAAAAATTTATATTTTAAATAAAAAACTTGACTTTGCACTACAACTGTTGTATAATAAAAACAAGAAATGACAATTCCACAAACGTGGTTGCCACTTAAAAATGTAATACACATCAGTCGGGGCAAAGCGAAAGATGTGTATTGTTTTTTTATTCCTTATTCATAATATGTATTAGTATTATTGTCATTAAGGCTAAATTTATGGTCAGGGAAATCCCTGCTATGTATAATAATATTAAGATAAATTCCATAAACACCACCTCACTTTCTACAACTCAGTAAGTTGTGAATTAAAAGTGGCAACCACATCTGCTTAATTATCAAATTCTTGTTTAAAAGATATTTTACAGCCATAATTTACGTTTGTCTACTCTTTTCAATCGTCAAATTTCGACAAAATTCTATTCTTCCTTACTATCCAACATCTTATATTTCAACCCCGTATTCCTTTTTTTCATTTCATAATTATCAATCATACACTCAATCAAATTTTTATTTCCTATTATAATAAGAAGCTTTTTAGCTCTCGTCATTCCCGTATACAATAAATTTCGTGTCAAAAGCATACTTGACGCCTGTGGTACAACCAAAATCACAACATCAAACTCGCTTCCGTTGTGCCTTATGAATTGTGATGGCATACGCATGTTCCAATTGGTCCAATTCCGAAAAGGTATACCAAGCAAGCTTTCCATCATCAAATTCGACCGCTATGTTTTTATTGGTCTGGTCAATTTTCGTAATAATACCTAATTCTCCATTAAAAACACCACTTCCATGGTCAGAACCAAAATCTGTTTTGACTTTTCGCTTTTCCCAATAAATATCATAATTATTTTTAATTTGCATCACACGGTCCCCTTCGCGAAATTCAATATCTCCATAGGTTTTATTTTGCATGTTATCAGTTTTGGGATTTAATATATTTTGCAGATTTTTATTTAATTCTTTGGTTCCCAACTTTCCTTTTTTCGTTGGTGTTAAAATTTGAATATTTTCAATAAAATCATAGTCCCCATAATTTTTCAAACGCCCATTACTAAGGCTGATAACTTGCTCTAACATCCTGTCTTGCACAGCCTCATTGACATAGAAAAAATCCTCTTCTGCATCCTCACAATAGGCCTTTTTTCCAATAAAACTATTGCCTTTATTGACTTCGTGCGAATTGACAATAATCTTACTTTTAGCAGCCTGCCTAAAAATCTTATTTAAAGCCACTGTGGCAAATTTCTCACTCTCAATTAAATCTTTCAAAATACTTCCTGGGCCAACCGATGGAAGCTGATTGACATCACCAACAAATACCAGTTTCGTTCCTAAATACACAGCTTTTACCAGATAATTCATTAAAAAGATATCCACCATTGACATTTCATCAATGACTAAAATATCGCTGTCAATTGGGGAAATGTCGTTGTCAATGCTGCCTAGTTTGTCGTCTTCAATTTTGCCAATTTCGAGCAATCTGTGAATGGTTTTTGCGTCTTCGCCTGTTGTTTCTGACATTCGCTTCGCCGCTCGACCAGTTGGTGCACACAAAACAATTTTCTTTTTATGACTTTTATAAATTTCTATCAAACATTTGATAATTGTTGTTTTCCCTGTTCCCGGTCCACCGGGTGATAATGGAAATATTATGTTCGTTGACTTGTTTGATTGCTTCAAATTGCTTTTCTGATAATTCAATACCAATATTTTTTTCTTGATTTTTGATTTCTTTCTCAAAATTTTTGATATATTTAACATTTTCACAATTTTTAAGTAACTCTAATCTGTCACTAATATTTTTTTCGGCTTTGTAAAAAGGATACAAATAAATCCAGTCTTCTTCGCCTCTTTTTTCTATAACAATTTCTTGGGTCATATTTAAAGCAATCAAATTATTCTGGATATTTTCTCGATTCACTTCTAAAATTTGCTCCACATATTGAACCAAATTCTCCTCGATAACACACGTATTTCCATTATAGCTAGCAACCAAAAGTGCATATTTAATGCCACTTTTGACACGTTCATCACTATCTCCTGCAATTCCAATTTGCAACGCTATTTTGTCGATTTTGTTAAAATCCACGCCATAGGCAATATCGACTAAAATATAAGGATTTTCTTCAATTTTGGAAATAGCCTCTCTTCCTAAAGCATCGTACACCTTTTTAGCATTGTTAGCACCAATTCCGAAGTTTTCAAGAAAGCTAACAATCTGCCAAACTTCCCATTTTTGGTTAAATTCTTCTCCAATCTCAATTGCTTTTTCTTTCGTAATTCCTTTAATTTCAGCCAATTTTGATGGTTCTAATTTAAGAATATTTAAGGTTTCATCGCCAAACTTAGCAATCATTTTTTTGGCAGTGGCAGGGCCAATTCCTTTGATTGTGCCACTTGCTAAATATTTTCCCAATGCTTCGGCTGTTTGGGGTAAAATTTTTTCAAAAGTTTCGATTTTGAATTGTTCACCATATTCTTGGTGAACCACCATTTTTCCATATAATTTTAAATAATCTCCAACGGCAATAAATGGCAAATAGCCAACAACTGTCACTAATTCGTTTTCTTTTGTCATAAAAACTGCGATGGAATAATCATTATTTTCGTTTTGATAGATAAATTCTTCTATTTGACCTTCTATTTCCATTGTCACCTCGTATAAAATTGGTTTGTTTGATTGTATCAGATAATTTTTAATTTTGCAACAAAAAAATCCCCCCACAAAATTGTAGGGGCGATTATCAATCGCCCGTTCCCCAGATAAATTCTGAAAAACAATATAAATTTCTAAATACATTAATATTTCTAAATATTGAAAAAAATTAATTTTATCCCGATATTCCATAAATAATTAAAATGATGAAATATTCCAAAACAATTAATATTACGCCATAAAAACGGGCGATTAATAATCGCCCCTACAGCAAAAAAACATCAGTTTCTGATGTTTTTTTGGTATTCTTAAAATTTTATTTCTTGAAACCAGAAATCTTTTACTGCTTTAAAATCAACATCTTGGCACCAAAAGTCTTTGACTTCTTTAAAGTTAACGTCTTGACACCAAAAATCTTTCACACCAGATAAATCAATTTCTTGATATAGAAAGTCTCTTAATTCTGGAAACTCAATTTCTTGAAATAGGAAATTATGCACTTCTGTTAATACTTTTTCTTCTTTTGGAGTTAGTTCCAAACGAAAAAAGTTTTTTATTTTTCTCAATGTTCCATATTGTGCTGGCAAATTCGTTCCTACTGTATTATCCTTTAAATTATATTCTTTCATGATATTCCTCCTTGGTAAATTACAAATCATTATCTAGGTTTACTATATCCTATAATTTTGGATAAATCAAGTCTTTTGCTGTTTTTTCATATTAAGTTTTGATTACATCAATATTACATTTATGTTACATCCTCTCCTATTAATTCATGTTCTGTAAACTCCTTTATTCGTACTTTTACAAGCTGATTTATTACATCCTCGTTTGATTTAAACTTTACAAGTAAATAATTGCCTGTATGACCTTTATAAAAATCACCATCTTTTTCTTCTACTAAAACCTGCTCCATTTCTCCAACCCACTTTTTATGATAAAATTTCTGATTTTCCTCTGATAACGCAATTAATTTTTTACTTCTTTCTTCCTTTTTCAAATCTAGCACTTGATTTTCCATTTCAGCAGCTTTAGTTCCATTTCGCATAGAATATTTAAAAACATGCATTTTATAAAACTTTACTTTTTTTAAAAAATAATATGTATTTTCAAACTCTTTTTCCGTTTCTCCCGGAAAACCAACAATCATATCCGTTGTCAAAATCACATCCGGGTAGACTTCTCTTAATTTTGTAACAATTTCTGAAAACTGCTTTGTTGTATATCTTCGGTTCATTCTTCGCAATGTTTCATCACAGCCACTTTGTAAGGATAAATGAAAATGATGACAGATTTTTTCTAGTTTCTGAAGTCTTACTAAAAACACATCATCAATCAAAAGCGGTTCAACAGAACCCAAACGAATTCGCTCAATACCATCTATTTGATTAATTTCTTCTAATAAATCAATCAGCTGATAATTTTCCTTAAAATCTTTTCCATAAGAAGCAACATGAATCCCTGTCACAACCACTTCTTTGATGCCCTCTTGGGCAATGCTTTTAATCTCACTGATTACACTTTCTGGTCTTCGACTACGTACTCTCCCACGAGCATACGGAATCAAACAATACGAACAAAAACGGTCACAGCCATCTTGAACCTTTATGACTGCTCGTATTTTTTCGGTATAGGTAACATTTCCAAAGTCGCCATATTCTGTATTTTGAAAAACATCGTCAATTTTATCGATGGCACTATTTTGTATATAGTTTTCTAGATGTTCTACAATATCTTTTTTCTCATTGGTTCCCAAACATAAATCAATTTCTTCCATTTGGTCGATTTGCTCTTTGGCAACTTGCACATAACAACCAACTGCAACAATTATTGCTTTGGGATTACTTTCTTTGGCTCGTCTTAAAATCTGTCTTGATTTGCGGTCTGAGATATTGGTTACAGTACAGGTGTTGACAACGTAAATATCTGCTTTTTCGTGAAATTCTACAATTTGGTAGCCATGCTGGATGAATCGCTGAATCATTCCGTTGGTTTCGTATTGGTTGACTTTGCAACCAAGGGTGTAGAATGCTATTTTTTTCATTTGAAAATCCTTTCTGGAAAAATTTTGAAGGGTTGGTCAAGACCAACCCATACACATTTATTTTTATTTGGTTTTTAGCCTCTTCGTGAGCGGTCTAGGTTGTCTAGATTGTCCAAGGCTTTCCCAGTTCCAATGGCTACACAGGAAATCGAATCTTCTGCAATCATGACATTAATTCCTGTTTTTTCTTGGATTAATTTGTCTAACCCATCAATTAGACAACCTCCACCTGTCATGTAAATTCCTTTATCGCTAATATCGGATGCAAGTTCTGGTGGTGTTTTTTCTAGAACATTGTGGACAGCATCTACAATTAACATGGATGGTTCTTCTAGAGCTTCTAGCATTTCACTTGAATAGACTGTTATAGTGCGTGGTAGACCAGTTAGTAAATCTCGGCCTCGTACGTCCATTTCCATATCTTGGAATTTGGGATACACACACCCAATATTAAGTTTTAACTCTTCTGCTGTTCTTTCTCCAATCATGACATTGTGTTTTTTCTTAATATATCTGACAATTGCTTCATCAAACTTGTCTCCTGCAATTTTAATGGAAGTGCTAACAACAGAACCACCCAAAGAAATAACAGCAATATCTGTTGTTCCTCCTCCAATATCAACAATCATATTGCCAGATGGTTTTGAAATATCTAAACCTGCACCAATGGCTGCTGCAATTGGCTCTTCGATTAGATAAACACGTCTAGCTCCTGCATTTGAAGCAGCATCAATAACTGCTTTTTTCTCTACTTCAGTAACTTGTGATGGAATGCATATCATAATTCTAGGCGCAAATAAAAATCTTCCACCAATTTTGCCAATAAAATATTTTAGCATTTTTTCGGTAACGGTATAGTCCGAAATAACGCCATCGCGTAAAGGTCTTGTGGCAATGATATTTCCTGGTGTTCTTCCAAGCATTCGTCTTGCTTCATGGCCAACAGCTAATACTTCGCCTGTTACATTATTAACCGCAACAACTGACGGCTCTCGTAACACGATACCTTTTCCTTTTACATATGCAATTACAGTAGCTGTCCCTAAATCAATTCCAATATCTTGTCCAAACATTAAATTTATCTTCCCTTCTTTACAATTCATTATCTATCTTTTTACTATCTTGTTTTATTTTGTTACAGTTATATTACAATTATATTACATTTTTACAAAAATTTCAAGTGTTTTTTTAATTTTAATCCATATATTGTAATTTTTTTTTCATTATGTTATAATTTAATTAGAAAATTATGAATCTAGGAGAAAAATATGGCCAAAATTTCAATTATTATACCCTGTTATAACGAAGAAAAATCTTTACCACTCTTTTATGAAGAATTAATGAAATCAATCAATGAATTTGAAAACACCGACTTTGAATTCATTTTTGTCAATGATGGATCAGCTGATGATACACTTGCCTTTTTGAAAAATTTAACCAAAACTGATACACGCGTGAAATATATATCATTTTCTCGCAATTTTGGAAAAGAATCTGCCATTTATGCTGGTCTTGAACATGCAAGTGGTGATTATGTGACATTAATGGATGCTGATTTGCAAGATCCACCTTCCCTTCTTTTGGAAATGTACAAGTCTGTTACAGAAGAAGATTTTGATGCAGTTGGAACACGCCGTGTAAATCGTAAAGGTGAGCCGATTATTCGTAGTTTTTTTGCAAGACTTTTTTATAAGATTATTAACCATATGTCGAAAATCGAAATGGTGGATGGTGCACGTGACTACATTTTGATGAAAAGAATTGTAGTAGACAGCATTTTATCCCTAAAAGAATATAATCGTTACTCAAAAGGACTTTTTAGCTTTGTTGGCTTTCGTGTAAAATGGATTGAATATCAAAATGTGAAAAGAGTTGCTGGTGAGACAAAATGGTCTTTTTGGAAATTGCTTTCCTATGCGTTAGAAGGAATTACAGCTTTTTCGACAACCCCTCTTATCTTTTCCTCTTTGCTTGGCTTGCTTTTTTGCTTCGTTTCGTTTATTTTTATTATGATTATTATTGTGAAAACCCTACTTCTTGGTGACCCAACAAGTGGTTGGCCTTCGCTTGTGTGTATTATTTTTATGGTGAGTGGAATTCAGTTGTTTTCGCTTGGGATTATTGGGCAGTATTTGTCAAAAACGTACTTGGAGGTGAAAAAAAGACCGATTTATATTGTGCGTGAAACAAATTTAAAATGAGTGGTTTTTGATAGACCACTCATTTTAGTTTATTGTATGTTAAATCTAGCTTTATCTATTTGATAATTTTTCTGTATCTCTTCTTGTGAAAGTGCCTTGTTGTATACTCTAATACTACCCAGATTCATTTTTGCAAAATATTGTGCATTATTTCTTGCACCAATATAAAACTTATGATTTGCAAATGATAAATTCGTAATATTGGTATTGTGAGGTACTATTTCTTCGACATTAGCTTGGTCTAAGTTTGTAAAAAAGCTTATATAATTATCGTGAGTATTCATATTATTGCATATGACTGTATACATTTGATTTCCACTTTTTAATATATTTTTACCGTTTTTTGCATTGTATCCATATCCCTTTTTACTCGTTGCAAATGCTAAATCACCTTTTTCTCCGTGTTCACGAGTATCAATAAGATATCCTCCTTCTACATCATTGAAATTATAAGAACTTTCAAATAACATGGCAAGATTCAAATTATCAAAAATTCCATTCACATCCACAAATTGCACAGTTATTGCCTTACTACCTTTATAATCAATTTCTTTGCTTGTAACGATGGAATCATTAACACCATCAAATTTTAGGTAATTTGCATTCCAACCATTGTTCTCATCATCATTAAATCCATTTAAAATTCCATCATTGCCATTTCCACTTAAGTCTTTCCAGGTTGTTGCACCCGAAGCATGGCCATTTCCTGTATTGTTGATACCATCATAATGTAGTACCAACCCATCTGTGACATAATTTGTTTCTTGTATATTAAATCTTTTCTTATCGATTTCATAATTCTTGGCCAGTTCAGCCTCTGTTAAAACCCTATTATACATTCTAATCGCATATATATTCCCATTGAAATGTCTACCATTACTGTAATTTCCTATACTGATATTATTCATACCAGAATACATTGCTGGAACCGTTTGGGTCTGATTTTCTTGTATATTATTAAAATACAGAGTTGATATATTATTTCCATTCGTAGCTGTGATATTTGCTATTGTTCCATGATTTAACTTATTTACACTACGTAAATAAGTAGTCTTATCAGATCGACCATACGAAATTGTATTATCAGTATTGAGTTCCATAGTATAACCAATCCATTTTACAAAAAATATTTGTCTTTTATCGGCTGATGTTTCTTTTGATGGGCCATTACATTTTAGTACAACTTCAATTGTTTGATTTTGCGGGCTAATTGTATCACTTTTATTAACATTTACAAAATCATTAATTCCATCAAAATTCAAACTATTTTCTTCCCACGTAGCTCCATTTAAGATTCCATCGTTGCCATTCCCACTTAAGTCTTTCCACGTTGCTACATCGGAAGCATGGCCATTTCCTGTATTGTTGATACCATCATAATGTAGTACCAACCCATCTGTGACATAATTTGTTTCTTGTATATTAAATCTTTTTTTATCGATTTCATAATTTTGTTGTATTTCTTCATTGGTTAGGCGTCTTCTATAGATTCGTACACTATAAATCTCTCCCTTATATGTTTGTTTTCCTACTCTATTAAATAACTGATATGTTCCACTTAATTCTTTATTATGATTAAAATCATCCATTACCTTCTGATTATTTACAAACATATTAGAAACCGTTTTACTCATCGCGTTCGTAACAGATATTAGTTGGTTGCTATAATCTTGTTTTAATGTGTAATTAATACTAAATTCAAATTTAGAATTTGGATTTAACCACAGCATTGGAACTTTACCAGTATATTTATCATATATATTTCTATATTCCGAAGTAGTATCACTTTTCATAACAACTTGAAAAGTAAGTTCCTCTGAATCTGAGATAGCTATATCTGATAAATAATCATCTATGCCATCAAATGTTAAACTATTTTCCTTCCAACAACTTGCCCCTGTATTATTAAATCCAATTAATGTTCCATCATTGCCATTCCCACTTAAGTCTTTCCAGGTTGTAGCAGTAGAATCATGCCCTGTTCCTGTATTTTTGATACCATCATAATGCAATAAAAGTCCATCTTTGACATATCCCAGCGTTTGACTTGAGTTATTTTTCAAAACAAAACGATTTTCACCAATTGTTAAATCTACTGTAGTACCAGTAGCTGGTACATAATAATTTTCTTCGTAATAATAATAAATTTCATAGTCATTCTTTTTTATATCTCCATCAACAATTTCTAAAGATTCTGAGATATTAATAATAATATCATTTTTTAATTCATATTTAGAAAAGTCTTGCCCAGAAAAATCATACACTTTTCCTTCAATTTCTATTTGTCTATCTTTCCCAATTGACCACAATTGCTCTTTTGTATAAATTGGAATTGTTTCATTTGGCCCAGCTATTTTCTTATGATATAACTCTACAGCATCTTCTGAATAATATCTTTCTTGTGCCATTTTAAATGCTTCTGTCTGTGCTTGTGCTCTTCTTGTACTAATTAAATAAATCCCTAAAATTGTAAGTAAGAAAAACAGCATTGCCATCATGACAAAAACAGAAATGGCTCCCGTTTGTTTTTTTAGATTATATTTTCCCATGATTTTATTATTACTCCTTTGTAAGTTTCTGTCTTTATTGTACATCTAATTTTGAGATTTGTCTATAGTATTGATTCTTCTACATTTATAGCAACTCTATTCTTCTTCCTCTTCTTCTTTTTTAGCATCTGTAATACATACTTTTACCTTTAAAATCCTTTTATTTTTAATCTTCTCAATTTTATACACAACATCTTCAATTTCCAATACAGGCTTTTCTTTTTCCCCCGGAATCCTTCCTAATACTTCAATTAAATAACCAGACAACGTCTCATAATCCCCTTCTGGTATATCAATATTCAATAATTTGCGACATTCATAAATCGGAATTCCACCATCTAAAATATACGTATTCTCATCAATTTTCTCACACTCATTTTCAAATTCATCAAACTCATCAAAGATATCTCCCACAATTTCCTCTAAAATATCTTCCATTGTGATAAGACCAGCCGTTCCACCATATTCATCAATGATAATCGCAATTTGTTTTTTATTTTTTCTCATTTCCGAAAATAATTCATTCACCTTTTTCGTTTCTGGTACAAAATACGCATCCTTTACCAAATTCTTTATTTTCGTACTTTTACTTTTTTGCTCTAACAACATATCTTTAATATACAAAATCCCTATCACTTGGTCCATATTATCTTGATACACTGGAATTCTGCTATATTTATAATCCTCCGCAATCTGCAAAATTGCCTCTGACATCACCAAATTGCTATCTAAGGCAAAAATTTCATTACGTGGTGTCATAATTTCGGAAACAGTTCTATCGTTAAATTCAAAGATATTATTAATCATTTCCTTTTCATTAAACGCAATCGTTCCCTTTTCTTCTCCAACATCCACCATCATTCTAATTTCTTCTTCTGTGACAACTTCTTCTTCATTTCCTGTTACACCAAAAATTTTAGATACAATATTCGTAGAAAACTCTAAAAAACGAACAAACGGAGAAGTCACAAGCGAAATAAAGTTGATTACTCCAATACTTGCAAATGCAATCATTTCAGACTTTTTCATCGCAATTCTTTTCGGAACCAATTCGCCAAATATTAAAGTAAAATACGATAAAATAATCGTGATAATAATAATAGAAACACCCTTCCAAGTTTCTAAACTAATACTTGGTATCGCATGATATAAAACAGGAGCCAAATCATCTGCAAACGAATCCGAAGCAAACGCACTTGACAAAAAGCCAGCTAGGGTAATTCCAATTTGAATGGTTGCTAAAAAACGACTCGGCGTTTTCAACATTTTAGCAATCGTTTTAGCTTTTTTATTTCCCTCTTTGACCATAATATCTATTTTAGCATCATTCAAAGAGATAAACGCAATCTCACTTGCGGCAAAAAAAGCGTTGATTAAAATTAAAATGATTAGTATTAAAATTTGCATAATAAAAAAATTCCCCTTTATTTATAAAATATTTATTATTGTAATATATTTATTCATTTTTTTCAAGAGATATCTTAAGAATTGTAAAAAATTTAAGAAATTTTTTTGTAAAAATTCAATTTACGTGATTTTTGTAGTCATTTAGAGAAAAATGATTAAAAACTTACAAACGCATCAAAAAAATATCTTCTGGTGATTTTCAGAGGCATAAAAAGCATATCCATCAGACAAAAATTAGGATAGTCTTTAGAAGACCATCCTAATTTCAATCATTACCTAGTATGTGTTACTGTAGTACCTCCACTCGCACCAATACTATGTGTTCCTCCACATATTGCACACCTAGCAGATCCAACAGACCTATAGGTAGCAGATGTTCCACAGGTAGAACACGTATAAGTTGTAACTGTTCTCGTAAATGTTCTTGTACCTATATTTTTTCCACAAGACAATGCATATAACGTAGCTTTACACGTTGCCATACTAGTTGCCAATACATGATTATACATACAAGTATTCGAACAATAATACTGGCCAATTGTCTTTACCTCACTATACCCACATGTAAAACAATATCTTGTGACATTGTAATTAGACACATTTCCTTTGTTATCACCACACTCAGCACAAGTGCCGCTTTTTTGTAGAAGATGGAATATACTTACAATCCGTTGGACTTCTCGGATAAATAACTCCACCAGAACATTTTACACTTGCCATATAACATCCTCCTGATGTTCTATAATAATTACCTACTGCACCTCCTCCACCAGCTACATGTGATGGATGAGAACAAGTAAAATACGTCTCTGTAGTTTGCCTTGTCGTTATTACATGTGCTGTCCATTTTGCATATAATGTCACCGTTCCGCCTGTACTTAAATTTTTCACACTTGCTCCATTTCCATACGCCACTCCTCCACTTGCACTTGTTGCCCAACCTGCAAAGGTATAGCCTGTCTTCGTAAATCCATTGGTCCTTAAGTTTGCTGCTACATTATATGTATGTGTTGTACTTGCTGTAGTTCCCCTTGTTGCTCCATTTCCATTGTACACTATTGTATACGTATTAGCTTTCCACACCGCATACAAGGTCTTACTTTCATTATTTGCATAAGTTCCCCCTTTTCCCCACGTTGCACTTGTTGCACTACTGCTTGCTGACCATCCTTGGAAAGTATACCCTGTTCTTGTTGGTACTCCACTACTTAAACTTATATTTACTCCATAATACTTTGTTTGTGCTCCTGGTGCTCCACTTCCCAAATTTGCATTATAACTTATCGTATACACTGTTGTTGTAAAGCTTAACGGATTACCTGCTGCATAACTTGTTACTTTATTTCCTGCTACATCCCATGCTTCTGCAAAAGCTTTTATCGTTCCTCCTTTTGTTAGCCCTGTTATTGCTTTTGTTTTTGTAACACTTCCTACTGTTCCTGCATTTGCTCCATTTATCGCTGTGTATGTATCTGTTACACTTTGCCATCCAGTGTCTTGTGGTCTCATATAATACCAAGTTATTCTTGATAAACCTGAAGTTGCATCACTAAAATTTGCCGATAAGGTAAACGAATTTACTCCTACTGCTGATTTTGATAAGACAAAAGCAGTCGGTGCTATTTTATCGATTTTACTAATTGTTATTGCTGTATTATTGATATTCCCTGCTACGTCTTTTACCCAGAAATATTTCGTTCCATTGGCTGTTTGAGTTGCTGTTGGCGTTATTGGATTGGTAGTTGCTGCAATCGTGGTCCAACTACTTGGTGCTGTTGCTGTGTCCGTCCAAGCATATGCTATAATTCCAC
>CAOJGX010000017.1 GCA_948435735.1 uncultured Clostridium sp. | reverse complement strand
AGGTTTATAGGTAAATCCTTTATTTAAAAACCTAACTATATTATACAAGGAGGAACGAAAAATAAGAAAAAGTATAATCATTTTAAAACGCACAATTTTGATTATTTTAATCATGATTTTGCTGTATGTGTGTTATGCCAAATACATTCGAAAAGACCATGTCGTAAAACTAGGTGGCTATGGATTTTTACTTGTGATGACTGGAAGTATGGAGCCAACGATTGAAAAAGATGAATTAATCATAATAAAAGAAAAGAAGGTTTATCAAGTAGGTGACATTGCTACCTATGTAGATGTATATGGCAATTTAATTACACACCGAATAGAATATCTTGACGAGCGAGATTTTATCACCAAAGGAGACGGCAATCAAATTGCGGATGAAAGTACAAATGTGAATAATATTCAGGGGAAAGTAATCTATCATTCCAAACCGTTAGGGATCTTCATTTTGTATTATTTAAGGTTAGTTATTGCTGGATATATCATTTTATGGTTCATACTGTATGTAGCAAAAATACTAAGAAAGGAGGAAAAGCATGAAGAAAAGCAAGAAGGATTTTGTGATTATCATCATTAGTATCGTGGTTCTTTTCATAAATAATGTAGCCATATCCAAATATGATTATAGTGCAGCAGGTAAGGCTCAAGTTGGTATTGCAAAAGCGATCATTCGATTAGAAAAAGATGAGATAATTCAAAAGCAAATTGACCAAAATTCTTTTCCTATCGAATATAATTTTACTATTCACAATTTCGATAAAGATAAAATAAACGAAGTAGATTTGAGTTATGTCATACAAATTGATGTTTCTACCGAGGATTTTCCCGTCAGCTATTTCCTGTTTGACTGTGAAAATAATACAGAAATGCAGTTAGTTGAAGGAAAAACAAATCCAATCAATTTAAAAAAATTAGAACAACAAAGTAGACATTTTAAATTATATTTACAATGGAGGGAAATCGATCAACCATTAGCAGAAAATATAGAAATAAAATTAAAACTAAATGCCATTCAAAACAAGGAGGAAAAATAGATGAAAATACAAAAAATAGCAATTTTAATCATGATTTTTTCAGTAATTCTAACACACAATACCTATGCTAAATACAGATATGATTTTGATGAAACGATCATTCAATTAACTAGAGATGCCAATCCGCCAATTTGTCATGTGACGTATTCAATAGAAGAGTGGACCAATCAAAATGTTATGATTACGATTACAGCAAATAAGGAAATCGAACAAGTCAGTGGATTTGTATTATCAGAAGATAAAAAAGTTTTAACAAAAGAAGTCAGTGAAAATGAAACAAATTTTATCACAGTAAGAGATTTCTCAGGAAATGAAACAGAAGTTGAGTATGAAGTCAGCAATATTGACAAAGAGCCACCTCAAATTATTGGTTGTGAAAATGGAGGAATTTATAAAAAGCCATTAGTTTTAGACTATAAAGATAATGTAGAAGTAAAAGAGATTAGAGTAGACAAATATGCACAAAAATTAAACATAGAATATAAAAGTGTCTATCATGATAGTTATTATTTCTACGGAATTGATCGAACCAAATCCACTGTATCCCTAAAAGTGTTGGAATATCCACGAAATACCGTAAAATATAAATATTATGCCAATAATCAATTATATGCCACCACAACCAATACGAATTATACATTTACAGGTTTAAAAGAAGGAACCAAATATCAATTAAAGGTACAAGCAATCGATGCTAAAGGAAATGTTTTAGATGAAATTAAGCAGGAGGCATTAACAAGCTATTATGGCAAAGTAACCTCAACCAAAAGTCGTAGCAATTTTTTGGGAAAAATAAGTGATTTATCAAACCAGGTATCTTCCATTCGATATGCTGTGTGGAATTATTATGACAGCAACAATTATCGCTGGTATGATGCGCTAATCACCAATAAAGAAGCAACCATTAATTTTGGCCCATTTGAAGGAATTGCAGATGGTTCGTATGTTGTCAATGCCTATTTATTTGATGCCAAAGGAAATGCACTTGATGTGCTTGCTTTTTCCATTGATTTTAATAGTAATTACGTTGAAAAAACAGAGCAAATTAACGTATATAAGCTGACAGCAGCAGGAAATTATCAAATTTTTGTAAGTGATATAGCAGGAAATGAAACCATATATGATATAAAAGTGCAATAAATTTTAAAAAAGCTATTGAAAAAAAATACAAATTGGTATAAAATGACAATAGTTGTAAAAACTAAAATCTGATTGATGTTAGAAAAACATCAGAATAGGAGGAAATTATGTCAGTAAAAGTAGCCATTAATGGTTTTGGCCGTATTGGTCGTCTTGCCTTTCGACAAATGTTTGGGGCAGAAGGGTATGAAATTGTTGCAATCAACGATTTAACAAGCCCAAGCATGCTTGCCCACTTATTAAAATATGATTCTGCTCAAAAAAGATATGAAAAAGCAGATACCGTTAGTGCAGGAGAAGATTCTATCACTGTAGATGGAAAAACCATAAAAATATATGCCGAAAAAGATGCTAAGGATTTACCTTGGGGTCAAATTGGAGTTGATGTTGTGTTAGAATGTACTGGTTTTTATACAACCAAAGAAAAAGCATCAGCACACATAGCAGCAGGAGCCAAAAAAGTTGTTATTTCTGCACCAGCAGGAAATGATTTACCAACGGTTGTATTTGGTGTAAATGAAAATATTTTAACACCACAAGACACCATCATCTCAGCAGCATCTTGTACCACAAACTGTTTAGCACCAATGACCAAAGCATTAAATGATTATGCACCAATTCAATCAGGAATTATGACAACTGTTCACGCTTATACAGGAGATCAAATGCTATTAGATGGTCCACACAGAAAAGCAGATTTAAGAAGAGCTAGAGCGGCAGCAGTTAATATTGTTCCAAACTCAACAGGAGCAGCCAAAGCAATTGGATTAGTCATTCCAGAATTAAATGGAAAATTAATCGGATCAGCACAAAGAGTACCTGTTCCAACAGGTTCTTCAACCATATTAATCGCTGTTGTAAAAGGAAACGATATCACAGTTGAATCTATCAACGCAGCCATGAAAGCACAACAAAGTGCATCTTTTGGCTATACGGAAGAGCCATTAGTTTCTTCTGACATCATCGGAATCACAAACGGATCTTTATTTGATGCAACCCAAACCATGGTAACGAAAATACAAGATGGATTATACCAAGTACAAGTAGTAGCATGGTACGACAACGAAAATTCATACACCAGTCAAATGGTAAGAACCATCAAATATTTTGCAGAATTAAATTAAAACATCAGGTAGGGGCGTGGTCTTGACCCGCCCATTTGTATATTTAAAAAGATAAAGGAGAAACCTCAAATGAACAAAAAAACAATAAAAGATATTGATTTAAAAGGCAAAAAAGTTCTAGTCAGATGCGATTTCAACGTACCTTATGACGAAAACAGAAAGATCACAGACAATCGAAGAATCGTTGCTGCATTGCCAACGATTCAATATCTCATTGAAAACAATTGTAAAATCATTTTATGTTCCCATTTAGGGCGTCCAAAAGGAGAAGTAAAACCAGAATTTTCTTTAAATATCGTAGCAGATGAACTTTCTAAATTGCTAGGAAAAGAAGTAAAACTTAGCAAAGACGTTGTTGGAGAAGATGCTCAGAAACTTGCTTCTGAATTAAAAGAAGGTGAAGTGATGCTTCTTGAAAATGTTCGATTTGAATCAGGAGAAGAGAAAAATGACGAAGCCTTATCCCAAAAATTTGCTTCTTTAGCAGACATTTTCGTCAATGATGCTTTCGGAACAGCCCATAGAGCACATAGTTCAACAACAGGTGTGGCAACTTTCTTGCTAGCCGTATCAGGTTTTCTAATTGAAAAAGAATTAAACTTTTTAGGAACGGCTTTAGAAAATCCACGGAAGACCATTTGTGGCGATTCTTGGAGGAAAAAAGGTTTCTGATAAAATAGGTGTAATCAACAGTTTATTAGAAAAAGTAGATACCTTATTAATTGGTGGAGCCATGGCGTATACTTTCTTCAAATCCATGGGATACAAGGTTGGAAATTCCATTTGTGAAGATGATAAATTAGAATTAGCCAAAGAATTGATGGAAAAAGCCAAAGCAAAAGGTGTAAAATTTATGTTACCAGTTGACACAAAAATTGGCAGAGAATTTGCAGCTGATACCGAAAGTAAAACCGTAAAATATACTGAAATTCCAGATGGCTGGGAAGGATTTGATATTGGTGAAGAGACCATAAAACTATATGCAGAAGAATTAAGAAATGCAAAAACAGTCGTGTGGAATGGACCTTTGGGATTATTTGAGTTTGAGCAATTTGCGATTGGAACCAATTCGATTGCACAAACATTAGCTGATTGTGATGCTGTAAAAATCATAGGCGGAGGAGATTCGGCAGCTGCTGTTGAAAAAGCAGGCTTAGCAGAGAAATTTACGCATATCTCAACAGGTGGAGGAGCTTCGCTAGAGTTTTTAGAGGGGAAGAAGTTGCCGGGGATTGAGGCTTTGGAGGATGCTGATTAAATACTATTTATTTTTTCTTAATGTAATATTTTACAAAAGTATAGAAAGTAGACGAAAGAAGATGGAGTAAAATATAAAAAATGGAGAAATAAAAATGGTAGAAATGATTGATATATTTACAGAACAGAAAGAAAAAATAGGAACAATTTCCAAAAGAGAATATTATAGTTTAACATGTAGTGACAAAGATATTCCTTGGATAAAATGTGCTTCTTGTTTTGTAATAGATGGCAAAAATAAAAAAATTTTACTTGAGAAAAGAGGAGAGCAATTTTTAGATCCAGGGAAAATAGATGTGCTTTCTGGTCATGTACAATCAGGAGAACTTCCAATCCAATGTGTTGTTCGTGAAGGAGGCGAAGAATTAAAAATACCTGAATATTATATGGCAAATGCTTATTATTTAGGCACAATCAGAATAGATTATACTGATTTAGAAGATAAAAAATTAAGGAAAAGGTTAAAAGCTGAGGTAAGTATATTTGCTTTAATGCTACAGGATGATAGTATAGTAGAAATTGATGGTAGAGAAGTTAAAAAACTAGGAGCAGCGACTTTTGATGAAACTAAAGGTTTTTTTGAAATGAATGTCACACGTTTTCCATACACCATTAAATTAAAATCTCAATATGATGAAATATTTCAAAATTTAAAAGAATTTATGTTTTATAGAAAAAATAACAGAATGGTGGCAGAAAGAATAAAGTAGTAATGGAGATTATTTAACATGTTAATTGGATTAACTGGCGTAACAGGAGTAGGAAAATCGTTTTTTAAAAAGGTGATAGCGGAGGAATTAGGATTTAAAAATTTGCCGATTGTGACAACAAGAGAAAAAAGAGTTGGTGAAATCAATGGAATTGATAAGGAATTTGTTTCGGATGTGCAATTTGAGGAGATGAAGCAATTAGGTATTACACAGGTTAATTTTGAATTTTTAGGAGCCCAATATGCTTATCGAAAAGAATATTTGCAATCACTTGAAAACAGAGTAACAGAAGTACATTATACAACCATTTATGAACTCAAAAAATGTGCCAAAGATTTACTTACTATCTATATGGTTCCGCATGATATAGAAAGGGCAAGATTAGAATTGAAAAAGCGAAATCTTCCTAAAGAAGTCTATCAGAAAAGGTTAACAGAAATGCAAGAACAGGTAGAAGAATATTCCCATAATCAAGAATTGCAAAATCAATTTGATTTTGTATTTGTCAATGATTATACAGAAGCTTCAAAACAGAAATTACTTACGTTAATCAAGCAAAAAATTAATCTATTTAAAAAGGTGTAAAAAATGAAAGAAATAGAAAAAAAGTTTCTCATTAAAACATTACCACAAAATTTAGAAACCTATCCCAAAATACAAATTGAACAAGGTTACTTAAACACAATCGCTACCCCAACACTACGCATAAGAAAATATAATGAACAATATCTATTATGTTATAAATTTAGGCAAAAAACAGAACGTCAAGTTGCCAGTGTTGCCAAAGAAGTAGAACTTCCTTTGACGCAAGAAGCGTATCATCATTTAAAAACCAAAATTGATGGAAGAATGATTGAAAAAAGACGTTATTTAGTTCCATTAAAGGACGAATTAACAGCGGAAATTGATTTGTTTGATGGCTTTTTGAAAGGCTTAGAAGTGGTGGAAGTGGAATTCCCGACCGAAGAAATAGCTAGTAAATTTACGCCACCAGACTGGTTTGGAAAAGATGTAACCTTTGATTTAAGATTTAAAAATGCTCATCTTTGCAGTATTTCAAGTGTATCGGAAATTTTAGACAACCTAGAAAAATAAAAAGGAGGAGGAAAAAATATGCGCAAAAAAGTAATCGCAGGAAATTGGAAAATGAATATGCTTCCTAATGAAGCAATTGAATACATTGAGGCTTTTGAAGCTTTGGTAAAAAATACAAAAAATGAAGTCATTTTATGTGTTCCCTACACAGATTTATTTTACTGCTTAAATTGTGCCCAAGGAACCAATATAAAAATAGGAGCACAAAATATGCACTGGGAAGAAAATGGTGCGTATACAGGCGAAGTATCAGGTAAAATGCTAAAATCAATTGGAGTAGAATATGTCATAATAGGTCACTCAGAAAGAAGACAATATTTTGCAGAAACCGATGACACAGTCAACAAAAAAATAAAAGCAGCTTTTGCCAATCACTTAAAGCCAATCGTATGTGTTGGTGAAACCCTAGAACAAAGAGAAGCAGGAGAAACTTCAACCATCATAACAACGCAAACACGTCTTGCCTTAGAAGGTTTAACAGACGAACAAGTGAAAAACACTATCATTGCCTATGAGCCAATCTGGGCAATTGGAACAGGAAAAACAGCCACTTCAGATGATGCTAACAACAGTATCAAACAAATTCGTGCTGAAATTGAAAAAATTTATGGAAAAGATATAGCAGATGAAGTCATCATTCAATATGGCGGAAGTGTCAAATCAGAAAATAGCAAAGAATTATTTTCCATGTCAGACATCGATGGTGGCTTAGTTGGTGGAGCAAGTTTAAAACCAGAAGAATTCGCAAAAATCGTAAATTTTGAATAAGATATAGTAAGAACTAATAATAGAAAATCTATTATTTTGAAAAGGAGTAAAAGAAATGGACAAAAAATTAACAATGCTAATGATATTAGATGGTTTTGGAATGAATGAAAAACAAGAAGGAAATACAGTCAAAATGGCCAATATTCCAAACTTAAATAAAATTCTCACAGAAAATCCCAATACAGTCATCCACACAAGTGGAGCAGATGTTGGTTTACCAGAAGGTCAAATGGGAAATTCAGAAGTAGGGCATACCAATATAGGTGCCGGCCGAATTATTTATCAAGATTTAGCCAAAATCACAAAATCAATTGAAGAAGGAGAATTTTTTAGCAAACCTGAATTGGTAGCAGCCATTGAAAACTGTAAAAAACATAATTCTAAACTACATATCATGGGCTTATTATCCGATGGGGGTGTTCACAGCCACATCAGACATTTATTTGCTTTGCTTGAAATGGCAAAAAGAAAAGACTTTGAAAATGTATATGTACACTGCTTTTTAGATGGTAGAGATACACCACCAGCCTCAGGGGAAAGCTATATTTCTGATTTAGAAAGCAAAATGAAAGAAAAAGGAATTGGCGAAATTGCAACAATTTCTGGTCGATTTTACAGCATGGACCGAGACCAAAGATGGGAAAGAGTAGAAAAGGCCTATAACGCCATGGTTCATGGGGAAGGTGAAAAGGCATTGACAGCAACCAATGCAATTGAAGAATCCTATCAAAAAGAAGTCTTTGATGAATTTGTTGTTCCAACCGTTATCACCAATAAAAATGGAGAACCAGTTGCCAAAATAGAACAAAACGATTCCATTATTTTCTTTAATTTCAGACCAGACAGAGCAAGAGAAATAACCAGAAGCATTGTTGATAAAGAATTTAAAGGATTTGAAACAGAAAAATTAAACACATTTTTTGTCTGCATGACACCCTATGACGAAACCATGCCAAATGTTGAAATCGCATTCAAAAAAGATGAAATCAAAAATACTTTTGGAGAATATATTAGCCAAAAAGGAAAAACACAATTACGTATTGCAGAAACTGAAAAATATGCACATGTTACCTTTTTCTTCAATGGCGGTGAAGAAAAACAATATGAAGGAGAAGATAGAATTTTGGTGCCATCTCCAAAAGTCGAAACTTATGATTTGAAGCCAGAAATGAGTGCGTGTGAAGTCACAGAAAAAGTCATTGAAGCTATCCAATCTCAAAAATATGATTGTATTATTCTAAATTATGCCAATCCAGATATGGTAGGTCATACAGGAAATATGGAAGCAGGAATAAAAGCATTAGAAACCATTGATGAATGTGTCAGTAAAGTAGTCGAAGCGATTGAAAGTGTAGGAGGAACTTTACTTATCACAGCAGATCACGGAAATGCTGAGCAAATGATTGACTACAAAACAGGTGAGCCACTAACTGCACATACCACAAATCCTGTGCCACTTGCTATTGTTGGAATTGGAAACGCCAAACTAAAAGAAGGAAGATTAGCAGATTTAGCACCAACCATGTTACAAATTATGGGACTAGAAAAGCCAGAAGAAATGACTGGTGAAAGTTTACTAAGCCAAAATTAACATAGGAGAAAGTTATGATTCGCTTATCAGAAGAAAAACAGATTTACGCGGAGATACAAAGAAGATTATTTTACATTATACCAGAAAAATGGGAAAGTATTTATTTATATGCCTCTAGTATTCATATGCCCAATAAAAGGGAAAACCGGAGAAATGTATTTTTATTATTTTCCCAAAGGAATTATCAAGAAAAAAGCAGTCAACCGGTTATGAGATTCCGAATGTGTTTAATATTGATGAAGATGAATATTCCAAGCTGATTACAGAGTTGTACAATATCATCAAACACTTACGAACAGTTTGGTTTCAAAAAACACGGGAAAAATTGGACGAATTTAACCATCTCGATTGAGAATTGTCAATTTAAGATAGAATATGATTACCAAGATTTAAAAAATTCAAAATTCAACTCTTATGAAAGACATGTCATTTGGCGATATCTCTATTTGAAGCCAGATTTGCAATTGTTTGCACGAAAAGATAAACAAATTATCCATACCTATATTGATTTTATAGACACTGCAAAATTACCTAAAAAAGACATCTATACAGAAGGCATTTATAAGCAACCAGTCAAAAACATTGTTGATTTTGAAAAAACCTTGTCTGTTGAAGAAGCAATTGCAAGGTCAGAGGAGGAAACTCCGAAAGAGAAGAAAAAGCATCTTTTTCCCAAAAAGAAGAAAATGCTAGAAGATATTATCGAAATAGAAGAAGATGAATTTGTGAATCATCAGATTTTGAATTGGAAAAAGAAATAAAAAAAGGCTTTTGAAAGTTACATTTTCAAAAGCCTTTTTACCCATTAAGAATGTTCTGCGATAAATTGCAACATAAGTTGATAGGTAAATTCCTGTGATTTTAAACCGATCGTTCGATCATAAGGTTCGTCTAATATTTCATTATTAGAAATAATTCTAATTCCCAACACAGGAATAGCAAAATTGTTAGCAACAGTATAGACAGCAATTCCTTCCATTTCTTCGCAAAGAGTACCAAAGTTTTCATGTAGCCACAAAATTTTGTCTGCTTCTCGATTCCAGCCATCGCCACTTCCAATGGTGCCAATATGAATTTTTCCGTCAGTATAAGTTACTTTTTTGGCAAGTTCTACCCAATGAGCATCGCCAGATTGATATTGAAATCTATCGATTTCGCCATCGATAAAATTAAGTAATTCCCAACTTAAACTATCACTGCCGTCGCCTTCTTTTTTTAGTGGCGTTTTAGCAGACATAATATTGGCACATTTCTCACCAACAACGATATCCCCTTTATGAATATCTTTTCCATGTGCACCAGCAGTTCCTTCACTAATAATAGCAATTGGCTGATATTTTTCAATTGCCATATAAGTTGCCACAGCAGCGTGGATAGTTCCAACTAAGCAGTGACAAACGACAACAGGATAGTCATGTATGAAACCTTCATAAAACGTATATTGATTTACAGTTTCGCATTTGACATTCGCCAATTTTTCAATTAGCCAAGATGCCTCAATTTTCATTGCTGCCATAATCACAATCGGTCTTTTTTTCATACGATTTCCTCCAAAATTATAATTATTAATGATGAGTTACTAAAGATAAAAATTATACTAAAATTATACGATAATAACTTTATTTTGTCAAACACAAAACGCATGCCAAACAAGTCTGTTTTTGCATGCGTTCATAATTTTAATACAAATTAATTCTTAAAGTTTCTCCTGCGTAAATCAAGTTCGGGTTTTGAATATGGTTCAATTGTACAAGATTTGCAACCGTAACATCATACTTTTGTGCAATAGAAGTTAAGGTATCACCATATTGGATGGTATAAACAATGTGGTTTGTTTCATATTTATCACTTGTTACAACAGAAATATCGTGAGTTGTATCAATTTTTAAAACTTGCCCCACATAAATTAAATTTGGATTGGAAATGCCATTCAAACCAGCAATTTCATTAACTGTGGTATCATACTTTGAAGCAATTTGACTCAAAGTATCACCGCGGCTGAACGGTATAAGTTTGGATTTGATTTGCTGTATTTTCTGGTGTTGAAATGTTGTTATCGGTAGAACCTAAAAAGATTTGGTCTGTAAACGTATCTAAATCGGTAAAACCACTAATTCCGGGTACCCTTCCAGAATCACTATATTGGAATCCTTCATACGAAGACCAATTACCAGTTTTTGGTGTTGTTACACCATATTCTGCTACCCAAAGCGGATAGGTACTTGCTAGTTGCTCGTTAAATGTGTTTCTTGCATTAGAAGCATTACTATAAATAATCACTTCTTTACCAGTTAATTGCTGGACTTTTTGCAAAAAAGCGAGTGAAATTTCATTGATTTGTGCCACTGTCAAATCCCCAAATACTTCAAAATCCATGGCCAATTTGCAATCTGGAGAAGTTCCAGAAATGACGGAAGCAAAATATTCTGCTTGCTGTTCTGCCTCAGCAACGCTTCTGGCTGTTAAAAAATGGTATAAACCTACTTTTAATCCATTTGCCTTACTATTTTCGTAATTGGTTCGAAAATGAGAATCCACAATCGAACTTCCTTGACTTGCTTTAATATAAACAATGTCAATACCGGAATTTTTCACTTGTGCATAATCGATATAGCCTTGCCAATTACTAACGTCAATGCCTGCATATGTATTAGCAAAACAAGAAAGTGGTAAAAGTAAAATGCTTAAAACAATTAAGCTAAAACATAAAAATTTTTTCATAAAAACCTCCTTTAAAATAGAATATGAAAAAGAGGAAAAATCGTGAAAAAACGATTGAGTTTGGATTTCTGAGATTTCGAAAAATTCGATTTAAGCGATTTTAAAAATTTTTTAGACTAAAATGACTAAAAATTCCTAAAAACGTCAAAAAAGTATTTTTCTTGATTTTTTAGAGACATAAAAAGGATAGGTATCAGAAAAATCAATTTTTTGACGAAGCGTTAGAAAGCCAAATAAGGCGGTTTTATTTTATGGGTATACATAACATACCAACAAAGAGGTAAAGTTGCTTAAAATGCTTCTAGGCGTTTTTAGAGGGGGTATGAGAAAAATAAAAAATAAGACCCCCTTTAAAAATAGAATTCAAAATGTGTGAAATTGGTGAAAAAATGATGGACAAGTTAAGCATAAAGTGTTAAAATAAAAACACAAAATTTATAGAAGGAGGAACTAAGATGGTAAAAAAGACTTCTTATTTATCTGAACCTCAGCACTTAAGAATCAGTAATGAGGTTTCAAAATTACGGGTTGAAAATTTATCACAAATAGTAAACTCAGAAAATTGTTATTTGGATTATTTATGTGATATGCCGATGGAAAATAACTATGAGTACGCAATTGACTACTATTATGGTTGGGAAGTTGTTGAGAATTCAGATAAGAAAAAGCGGATAAGCCTGAGAGAAGTATTTTCAAGGTTAGAAGAAATTGAAGCTATAGAATTATCTGAAAAAAACGGTTTTTTCGGGTTTAATACTCTAACAGCCTTATTGTGTGATGTAATTGGGATTGACTATAATATTAGAAATGGTGAGATATTCCATCGTATTGCTCATTCTTTTTTGGACTGTAGTGAAACGACTATTGCTTGGACAAAAGAAGAGAGCGAATTCCAATTGACAATTTATTGGGGAACAGCACTTGAGAAAACGTTTAAAGCAGGCTCTCTTGTGAAATGTTTTGAAGAAGCTGATAAGTTTTTGTCTTGTTAATTCAAAGAAAAGGAGTTGATTTATCAAAAGCGTCTGAACGGTGTTTCAGATGCTTTTGTTTTTCTATTTTACCATTATTGATTATATTATAAAAAATATGGGAAACAATAAAATTACAATGTTTTGAACAAATTCAACATATTGTAATATTTTTAAGGAGAAAGAAATGAGGTCAAAAATCTTAGAAATTTTCAGTATTTTGATATTTCTTATAGTACTATTCTTTTTTATAATTTCCCAAATACAAACAACACAAACGAAGCAGCCACAAGCATCTATAGTATCCCAACAGGAAAATAAAATGCAAGAGGAAACGTTAGAAAATATTGCTCCCCAAGAGGTACTTTCAGTCAGTAACACACCAGTTTACAAAATCGGAGAAAAAAATATCAATATTCCAATCCTGATATATCACGCCTTTCAAACACCAATTCTTGAAAATGATATGTATCAATTATTTAGCACAGCGGAAAGGTTTGAAGAAAATATAACAACGTTATTAAACGAAGGTTATACTTTTATTACGTTAGAAGATTTGTATCAATATAAAAACGGACAAATTGGGTTTCCCGAAAAAGTAATTGCGATAACCATGGACGATGGCTGGCTTGGCAATTACACAGAAGCGTTTCCAGTACTTCAAAAATATCATATACCAGCTACGATTTTTATTGTCTATGATTTGGTTGGAAAACAGGGGTATTTTACATGGGAACAAGCCAAAGAAATGTATGAAAGTGGACTTGTGAAAATTCATTGTCATGGCAAATCCCATATTGATTATACCACGGTTAGTAAAGCAAAATTGATAGCTGATTATAACAAGACCCATAACAAAATAGAGGAAGTTGTTGGCGAAAAAGTGCAGAAAATAATGGCATATCCATCCGGAAAATGCACAGAAAATACAAAAAAGTGGTTAAAAGAAGAAGGGTTTGAGGTTCAGGTTTTAACGAAATATGGGACTGTCAATAAAAGTAGAAAGTTGGAGTTAACAGCCTTGGGTAGAATAAGAGGTGAACAAGCAAGTGGGAAAGAATTGTTGAGAAGGATTAATAAGTAAGCTGTTATTCATTAAAATATGACTTCTGGGAATATTTTATAAACTACTTGCAAAGAAATACAAATAGGTATATAATTAAAAAAAATAAACGGAGGAGGAATCGATATGAAAAAAATTGCAATTCTTACGAATGGTGGAGATGCCCCAGGTCTTAATGCGGTGATTCGAGCCATTGTAAAAACAGCTGAATCGCATGGAATAGAAGCGTATGGCTATATAGAAGGTTATAAAGGTTTATTAAACAATGATTATGTGAGATTAGATCCTCATGGAAATGCTTCTGGAATTTTGGCCAAGGGTGGAACGATTATTGGTACTTCGAATAATACCAATGTTTTTCACTATAAAGTCGTAAAAGAAGATGGAAGCGTTGAATATCAAGATTTATCAGATAAATGTGTTGAAAACATTAGAAATGCTGGATTTGAGTGCATTTTTACATTAGGGGGAGATGGAACACAAAAGTCAAGTCGAGATTTTTGTTTAAAAGGTGTTAATTGCATAGGTGTCCCTAAAACGATTGATAATGATGTTGCGCATACAGAAACAACATTTGGCTATAATACAGCGGTATCAGTTGCCATGGAAGCATTAGATAGATTGCATACAACAGCTGATTCACATCACAGAGTTTTAACGTTAGAAGTAATGGGAAGATATGCTGGTTGGATTGCTTTAGAATCTGCCATAGCAGGTGGAGCAGATGTTGCTTTGATTCCAGAAATTCCATATGATATTGATAAAGTAGTAGAAAAAATCAATCGAAGAAAAGCAGCAGGAAAAGAATTTAGTATTGTTGTTGTATCAGAAGGTGCAAAACCAAAAGGTGGCCAAATTAGTATTAAAAGAATGTTAGACGATGGAGCAGGTTTGGATAATATTCGTTTAGGCGGTGCAGGAGAATTGGTGGCAGAGCAAATCGAAAAATTAACAGGAATGACAACTAGAAACACTGTTTTAGGTTATGTGCAAAGAGGAGGAACACCAACGTCATTTGATCGAGTATTGTCAACAAAATATGGCGTAAAAGCAATGGAACTTGCAATGCAGGGAATATTCAAAGTTTTAGTAACTTATAAAGGCGGAGAAATGGGATATGTGGATTTAGATGAAGTGGTCGGAAGAGACGCTAAAATTGGTGATGCATCAAGTAAGAATCGTACGATTCCGTTAGATCATGATTTGGTAAACGTGGCAAGGGAACTTGGTATGTGTTTGGGAGATTAAGAATTTATGAATTCATTGACCGAAAACGAAATTTCAAAAGATATCTTTGATTTAGGTGAGGAAAATATTTATAACATGCTTACTAATATAGAAGATAAAAATGCAGTTGACAAATCACTTGTTTACTGTTTTATCAAAGCATTTTATTTGCATACAGCGAAATTATATTTACAAAGTCAAAATTTAATATTAGATTTTGACAAGTTGTATGCTGCCTACAAAGAAATGTTGAAAGGTTATTATAAAACCAATAATTCAACCATAGAAGAAGCATTATTAGATGATATTTTAAACTTTTTTGACAAATCTTTTGCCTTAATTGCGACAGTCGAATTTACAGAAATTCAAGATAGCTATGAATTTAGGCATTATGTGATAAGAGTATTGGAACTTTTAAGAATTATTTTGGAAAACAATTCCAAATCTGTCATTCGAGAAAATATATTTGAAAACTATACCAAAATAATGGTAGAACAATGCGATAAAATATTTATCTATTTTAATCCGTAAAAAAATCAATTTTATATTTACAAAAAGAAATAATTATGATATAAACAAAATATAAGGTAATTTAATAAAAGATATAATTTTTAAAATTTTACGAAAGGTTTTTTATTGGAAGAACGGAGGTACAATGAAAAACAAAGTTTTAAGATGCATTATATCTTTTATTTTTTTCGCTGTTGTAATATCAAATCCACTTTATGCGATGACGAATGAAGTCATACAAGAAAGCGAAATACTAGAGGATATACAAGCCAATGAAGTAACACAAGAAAAAGAAGAGAAGTTAAACCTAGAAAAACAAGAAGAAAATATACCCATAAATGACACTATAATAACAACACAACTAAGCGAAGAATCAACCAAAGAAGAAATTTATGAAGAAATACAATATAGTGGAACCATGTATTTAGACAGTCCTGTCTATCATCAAAGCTATGCCAAGCCAAAAGATTTCAAAGTGAAAATAGAAGGCTGGGCAGTGGCCAATGATTCCCAAGCAACGATAAGAGTATTACTAGATGGAAATATCCTTAACAATTCTATCCATAGAACCCAAAGAGGCGATGTAGATACAGTAATATCGCCACAATATGGAGGGATTAGTAACACACCCAAGGCGGGATTTTATACAGAAATAGAGCTAGAAAAGCTGTCAGAAGGAACTCATTACATAAGAGTAGAAGAAGTATCCAGAAAAGGAGAATGTATTACTTCGTATGACACCTGCATTAAACTTGAAAAAAGTGAATACAAAGCAACGATGAATTTGGAAAATCCAACGTATAATCAAAGTTTTACCAGACCAAGTCAGAATAAAATAAAAGTAGAAGGTTGGGCGGTATCAAATGATTCAGCAGCAACGGTAAGGATTTTGTTAGATGGAAAAGTCGTTTTAGAAAAAGTAAACCGAAATAAAAGAGGAGATGTCGATCGTGCGATTTCTCCAGCTTATGGAGGAACTAGCAACACTCCTAAGGCAGGATTTTCTGGGCAAATTGATATTAGTAATTTGGTGGCAGGCCCCCATACATTACGTGTAGAAGAACTTTCGAGGTATGGAGAAGTCATTTCTTCTTATGAAACAACTATAAAAATTGCCAATCAGAAATATAAAGGAACGATGAATTTAGAAAATCCAACTCACAATAAAACTTTTACCAAACCAAGTCAGAGCAAAATAAAAGTAGAAGGTTGGGCAGCATCGAATGATTCAGAGGCAACGGTACGAATTTTAGTCGATGGAAAAGTTGTGTTGCAAAAGGCAAACAGAACGAAAAGAGGAGACGTAGACAAAGCGATTTCTCCCCATTATGGAGGAACGGGAAATACTCCCAAAGCAGGATTTTCTGGGCAAATTGATATTGGTAATTTGGTGGCAGGCCCGCATAAAATACGTGTAGAGGAACTTTCGAGGTATGGAGAAGTCATTTCTTCTTATGAAATAAACATAAAAGTTACCAATCAAAAATATAAGGGAACGATGAATTTGGAAAATCCAACGTATAATCAAAGTTTTACCAGACCAAATCACAATAAAATAAAAGTAGAAGGTTGGGCAGTATCGAATGATTCAGAGGCAATGGTACGAATTTTAGTCGATGGAAAAGTTGTGTTGCAAAAGGCAAACAGAACGAAAAGAGGAGACGTAGACAAAGCGATTTCTCCCCATTATGGAGGAACGGGAAATACTCCCAAAGCAGGATTTTCTGGGCAAATTGATATTGGTAATTTGGTGGCAGGCCCGCATAAAATACGTGTAGAGGAAGTTTCAAGGTATGGAGAAGTCATTTCTTCTTATGAAATAAACATAAAAGTTGCGAATCAAAAGTATAAAGGAACGATGAATTTAGAAAATCCAACCTACAATCAGAGTTTTACAAAACCAGAGCAAACCCAAATAAAAATAGAAGGCTGGGCAGTATCGAATGACCAAGCAGCAACTATGCGAATTTTAGTGGATGGAAAAGTTGTTTTGCAAAATGTGAACAGAACCAAAAGAGGTGATGTTGACAGCATTATTTCTCCAGCTTATGGAGGAACTAGCAACACACCCAAAGCGGGATTTTCTGCACAAATCGACAGTAGCAATTTGACGAAAGGAACGCATAAATTACGTGTAGAGGAAATTTCAAGATATGGAGAACTAATTTCTTCTTACGATATACAAATCCAAATAATCAATCACCAATATTTAGGGCAAATGTGGCTAGATGCACCAACTGTCAATAGGCAATATAACTTAGGCGATAATATCGCAATTGATGGCTGGGCAGTTGCACAAGATGAATATGCAAGCATTGAAATATACATAGACGGCAATTTTAAGGCAAAAGCTGACCGATTTAATCGAAGTGATGTTACTTATTATCGAGATCGATATGGAGGTAAAACAATTAATGCCGGATTTGGCAAATTAATAAATAGTTCTGGAATGACAGCAGGTGTCCACAAAATTAGAGTATATCAAAAGTCGAGATACGGAGAATTGATTAGTAGTGTAGAAACTTCAATTTCTATCAAAACACCAACAAAACCTAATAACAACCAGACACAAACCAAGCCATCAACAGGCAATACCAATCAAAACACGTTTAATCCTTCACCGAATATTCCAACTGCGGGAACGAAAGGAATCGATGTATCGCAATTTCAAGGTACAATTGATTGGAAAAAGGTTTCGAGTAGTGGAATCCAATATGCAATGATACGAATTGGCTACAGAGGTTATGCAACAGGCGGTTTTGCGGAAGATACAAAATTTAAAACGAATTTTCAAAAAGCAGTACAAAATGGTTTGAAAGTTGGTGTCTACTTTTATTCAACAGCAATTAATACAACAGAAGCACAAAAAGATGCAGAATACGTTGTTCGTATTTTGAAAAAATATGGCTATCAGAATCAAGTTTCTATGCCAATTGCAATGGATTTAGAATTAGTTTCTGGGGTTCAAACAAGGGATCGAAATGTGACGAAAAATATGCGTACGAATATTGCCAATACATTTTGTCAAACAATTGCAAGTTTTGGGTATACGCCCATGATTTATGCTTGCAAATCTTTTTTAAATGACAATATGAATGCCAGTCAGCTTCGTTATGACGTTTGGGTGGCTCAATATAACACAAAATGTACCTATCAGGGGAAATATACGATGTGGCAGTATACTAGTACAGGTAAAGTTTTGGGTATCCAAGGAAATGTGGATTGCAATAGTTGTTATAAAAATTACTAAAAATTTCAAAAAAACTATTGCAAATGCTGTGAAAATATGGTAAAATATAAATAATGAAATAAAAAAGGAGAGATTTTATCATGAATAAACTTTATAAAATACTTAGTATAGTAACAATAATGGTAATTGCAATAGTAGCATCAATTTTTGTACAAGTTCAAGCTTATGAATATACAAACGATGGGGTTATTAAATATGTCATAAGTGCACATGAAATGAATGGAGTAACTTTGCAATTAACAACTTCGAATGCGCTAAGTTTAAAGGGATATTTTTTAGATCACCCAGTATCGGATGAACAGGCACGTACAATTATTGATAATTTGGAATTAGCAAGAGAGGCTTTAGAAGATGCAGGGGTTAAAACGACAACAGAGGTAAGAAATATTCCAGGTCTTCAAGAAAAAGTTACAGATTATATTGAAGCAGCATGTGATGCAGCAGGTTTAACTTTAATTGTTGATACAACAAAAGCACCACTTGAAGTTGCTATTAAACATGGAGCAGATAATATCATAACACAAGATTCGTATTTTGCTTTATTTGGTTCAAATAACATAGATGATCCTAATAAACCAGTAGACCCAGATAATCCAGACAAACCAGTGGATCCAGATGATCCAAATAAGCCAGTAGATCCAGACGATCCAACCAAACCAGTGGATCCAAGCAATCCAGACAATCCAGGTAAACCAAATGAACCACAAGATCCAACTAAACCAGTGGATCCAACCAAACCAGATAATAATGGAAATAGTAGCAATAACAGTGGAAGCAATAGTAATGGTAGCAGTACAACTGGTACGAACATCGTAAGCAAAACAAGTACTGCCAAAAAATTAGTCTATACAGGAAATGATTATTCCTTAGTGATAAGAATTGTTGTAGCAATAGTTGCCGTTGCTATAGTTGGTATTGCGGTAAAAAAATATGCAAAATAAGGGTAGAAAAGTATTAAAAGCAACTATTTTAGCAATAATAGTTGCTTTTTTGATTGTAATGGTAATTTGTATTATATCGGTGAAATTGGGAAAAGAAAAATTTCAAATGGCAACCAAATTAATCGATATGATAACCATTCAAACAAGTAATGATGTGCAAAAAAAGGCTCCAGTTTTGCAAACTTTTGAGGAAGAGCAGGCTACGATATTAAGATATGGCCCAGATTATGGGGAAAATTATGCAACTTTGAAAATCCCAAGTATTGGTGTAGAACTTCCTATTTATTATGGAAAAACAATGGATTTGTTAAAAAATGGAGTAGGGCATGATAATTCATCGTATTTTCCGGGTGAAGGTGGCAGTATTGTGATGATGGGTCATAATTATAATCGTTTATTAGGCAAATTGCCAGATGTAAAAGTTGGTGATTCGGTTCAAGTTGTGACTAATTATGGGGAATTTAATTATACGATTTATAAGTCACAAGTTGTAGAAGAAACAGAGACAAACAAGGTACCAATTCAAGCAGCTCAAGAAATATTGATGATTTATACTTGTTGGCCAATTAATAATATTGGTTATACAACGCAAAGATATGTTGTATATGCAAAATAATTTAAAGGGGAAAGAAAAATATGAAGATAGTAAAAGGAGTATGTAATACGATAATAGCATTTTTTTTGACAATTGTAATACTTGCCAATTTTATAATTATTTTGCTCTCCAATACGCTATTAGATGCAAATTATATGCTTGGTTTAGTTGAAGAAAATGGTTATTATGAAAAAATAGAAACAGATTTAAAAAATGGTTTTCAAGAATATCAATATCAATCTGGTTTGCCAGATGAGGTGTTTGAAAATTTGTATTCGTCAAGTGAGTTAAAAAAGGATATTGATTCGATTATTAAAAATGTTTATGAGGGAACGGAAGTTACGAGTCATGCAGAGAGTGTAAAAACTAAAATATTAGAAAATGTGAATAACTATTTAACAGAAAATAACATTGTTTTGATTGGTGAACAGAAAAAGAATATAGAAGAATATCAGAATTTAATTGTTAAAGTGTATGAAGATAAAGTAAATTCTGCTTTTAGCTATGTGAAAAAGGTAAGGCCAGTTCTTGAAAAAATACAAATGGCAATAGGTGTTGTAAAATGGATTTTAATAGGTAGTTTAGTTGCTTTACTGATATTTGCTTTATTATTAAATTTGAGAACTATGGGGCTGTTTGTAAGTACAATAGGAATCGCGTTGTTAGCTTCAGGAAGTGTGTTGGAATGTCTAAATTTTGTCGTTCATAAAAATATAGATATTCAAAATATTCTATTGTTTGCCCAAAGTTTTAGTGATTTAATTAAATATATTTTGTATGATTTATTATCAAAAGTTAACTTTTATGGAATTGTAGCGATTGTTTTGGGAATTGTAGGCATTGTATGGGGAAGCTATGGTAGATATAAAAAAGAAGAGGAGTAGATTAAAATAAAAAAGGGGTTGGTAAAACAATTTACCAACCCTGAATTTTTATGTATGATTTGACTTTTTATAATTTACAATAGGATCTTCATCATCAAATTTGTAGTGTGAGTTTTGTGCAGTATCTTTTACTGGTTCTATTTCGTCAGTCTCATCATCATTTAAAATAGATTTTTTGTGCGGATTACTTTTTCTAGTTTCTTCGTGAATATTAATTCCATTTGTGAATTTCGAGAAATTATAGGTCTTGATTTTTTGCTTTTCTTTATATTTTGATTCTAGGAAGTCTACTTTTGCTTTACCAGCTACATTTTTACCTTTTAAATCTTTGGTTTTATAGACAATCATTTTAAAAGCTAAGGCTTGCACTTCACCAGATTTGATATTCTCTTTCCAATCCCATTTGATGGATTTGTACGAAGGATTGTATTCTACTTTTGAAGTATCATAATCATTAACAAATTTCCATTCACGATGATCACCAAATTCTCGTTTCCACCAATCGTTATCTTCTGGTGTATTATTACCGAAAACAATTTTTGTCGTACTATTGGCAAGTAAAGTATTTTTGAAATCATCGGTACCAAGCTGGGATAAGTTTTGGGCAGACACAATTGCACCAACTCTGTATTTTCGGTATAAAGTGAAAATGTCTTCTGTTGCTTTACAGACAAAAGGTGGAAATTCATCAATATACAAAAAGTGTGGAATTCTCGTTTTTTCCGTGCCAGGTCTTGATAAAACAGAATGTTGCATTAATAACAAGATGAATAGACCAAAGGCTTTATGGACACTAGCACCTAAGTCGCCACGACGTGTACAAACTAAAACAATTTCTCCATTTTTTAATACATGATCGTAATTGATATTATTATTTTGGTTGCATAGAATGCTTCGTACACCGGGATAACGAAGTAAGTTTTCCAATTGTGCAGCAGCAGCTTGCAAGTTTTTAGCGATGGTTTCTCGACCAACAGCACCTTTGTAGAAGGTTTTTTCAAAGTATCCCAATTGAATGGAATATTTTTCGGCTAAGTCTGGAATTTGCTTCATTTCTTCTGCCATTTCTTCTATTAAATCAAAATGATTTAATAGTTTTAGTAAATTGTCTAATGTAGGCAGATTGTTTTCGTGTAAAATAGGATACATTTCCTTTAATAAAAGGGTTATATTTTCAACAGCTTGTGTCACTACATTTTGATTAAAAGCAATGGCAGATGATACATAAGCTTGATTATATTCAAGATTGGCATCATACATTCTTTTTAAAATAGAGGAAATAGAAATAGCTGTTTTCATTGGATCGGTAAAGGCAAATGGGTTTAATCCAATGGAATCGGGATTATTTGGATCAATGATATGGTATTTTAATCCAAAATTATCAGCGACTTCTTGAATGTGTGATAATGATTCTGCATCTGGTGCTAAATACGTAAGACCTAAATCTTTGTAAACAGATTTTTCGGCAGCATACGAAAAAGCAAGTTTGGATACATAAGCTTTGAAAATCTTTTCTTTGCTGGAAACTGGTGTTAGCATATTTAAAGAAAAGTTTTCGTTGACGTAATCGTTAGCATAAGGAGAATTTAAGTTTGCTAAGCCAGTGCGTAATGCGGTGAAGCCAATTTCTTTAGAGGCTTCTTTTAGAAAATATTTCTTTTCCATATCTCTTGCAATCATTGGTTCAAAAATCATAGAAGTTTTTCCAGAACCTGAATTTCCTACGACTAACATCGATTCATAACGTCTATTTTCGGGTATTTTAACAATTTTTGAGGAAGCATTATCTTTACAAAGTACCATTTCGCAGGTGTAAGGACCAGTTCCTTCGGTTTTGTTCGATAAATCAATTCCACCGTAATCAAAAATAGAATCCCTAACATCTTTAATATCGTGAACTTTCATATATAGAAATTTGAACAAAGGGTAGAATGAACAAATTGGGATGTACCAAGCCAAAGCCGAAAAGGCTGGTTTGATTAAATCCATAAAGTTACTAATAAGATAACTATAATTAGGAACTGAGAACAACAATAACCAACCAATTTTATTTGCCCATTGAATGAGCATGGATATAACAATTAAGTATAATATTGTTATATATAAATATAAAAAAGATAATTTTATGGTTTGATGAGTTACGAATTTTGAGGCATATGAAAAATAAAAAGCAAATACAGGGCAGGCTAGTGCTAAAGTATATTTAATAGGCCCCCAGTAAGAAACAGAGATGCCGGAAAATCCAATCAATAAAATTTCTACAACTCGGTCAATGACAATATAAATCGACAAAAGCGTTAAAATGTAAGTCGCAAAGGTGTTTCGATCGGTTTTTAATTTTTTTAAGAATTTATCAATATATTTCACGCGTTTTCACCACTTTCTAATTTCAAAAATTTTATACATATATAATACTATTATCTAACAAAATTGAGAAAAAAACAAGAGGTTTTACGAAAAAAGATGAGATTTTATGCAAAAAAATTGTTTTTGGGGGCATTTTTTTATAAAAAGTAAGTCTGAATTGAGTTTTTTCAGAATATTTATAAAAAAGTATTGAAAGATTTTTGGAAAAACAATATAATATAACTTAAAATAAAAAGAGGTAAAAATAATGTCAAAAACAAAAAAAGAAGGGTTTATGCAAGGGGTTCTTGCCCTGATGTGTTCACAAGTGATTATTAAGATATTAGGTTTAGTCTATAGCATGTATTTGACGAACCGTGAGGGGTTTGGCGATAATGGAAATGCAATTTATATGAGTGGTTATCAAGTGTATGCTTTGCTACTGACTTTGTCCTCGATTGGTGTTCCGAATGCGATTTCAAAGTTAGTTTCCGAAAAGCTAGCTTTGGGGGATCGAAAAGGAGCAGATAGAATTTTTAAAATTGCGTTTGTTACGTTTGCCTTTATTGGATTTGTGGGAACCTTGTTATTATACTTAGGGGCAGGTACAATTGCTACGGTATGGTTACAAATTCCAGAGGCGGAATATACACTGATGACTTTGTCGCCTGCGATTTTCTTTGTATCGATTTCATCGGTTGTAAGAGGTTATTTTAACGGCAGACAGAAAATGTCTGCAACAGCCAAATCGCAAACGGTGGAGCAAGTATTTAAAACAGCTCTTACGATTATTATTGTAGAAATTGTGGCAATTTGTACGAAAGTCAACACGGAATTGATGGCAGCAGGTGCTAATTTAGCAACTACTTTTGCGACTTTCTTAAGTTTTTCCTATATTTATGCGTTATACAAAATGAATCGCAGAGAAGAAGCTAAAACACTAGAAAAAAACGGAAAAACGAGCAAAGAAAGTGCTAACTCAATTATCAAAAAAATCTTGGCAGTTTCGATTCCGATTTCGCTTAGTTCTTTGATATCAGCTGTTAATAAAAACATTGACTCTGTCACAGTCGTAAGAATTTTAAAACCACTAATCGGAGAGGCAACCGCCAAAGCCAAATATGGAATTTTAAGTTCCAAAGTAGATATTTTAACTTCTATGCCACTTGCCTTTAACATTGCCTTTGCAACTGCATTAGTTCCGGCTATTTCGGGAGCAAAAGTAAAAAATGACATGGAAACCATTAATAAAAGATTACGTTTTTCAATTTTAATCACGATTTTAATTGGCCTGCCATGTACCTTTGGAATGTTTTTGTATGCTACACAAATATTAGAATTATTGTTTCCCAATGCAAGTTCTGGTGGAACACTACTTGCTATTTCTGCATTTACAATTATTTTTACTGTTCTTGCACAAACGATCAATGGAGCCTTGCAAGGCTTAGGAAAAATAAGAGTTCCAGCCATTGCTTTGGGGTGTGGTGTGCTGGTTAAATTGATTGCGAATTTGTTGTTGATTCCAATCGAAGGAATTTATGAAAATGGTGCAGCAATTGGTTCTGTGCTTTGCCATATTGTATCGTTTACGATTGTGTACAATGTGCTAAAAAGAACGGTAAAATTAGATTTCAGAATTAGTCAAATGGTGATAAAACCATTGCTTGTGACGATACTTATGTCGGTTATATCGTATGCTTCTTATAAAGGAATTTTAGCGTTAGGAATGTCATCTATGTTAGCAACGATAGTGGGAATTGTAGTTGCGGTTGTGGTGTATGGAATCTTTGTGATTTTATTTAAGATTCTAACCCGAGAAGATATCGATATGTTGCCAAGTGGAGACAAAATTTATCGAATTTTGCAAAAAATGAAGATTTATAAATGATGGTAAAATGCTTGAAAAATCAGGGATTGATAGAAAAATGGAAAGAAAAACATTGAAAAATAAACAAAAAAACAAAAATAATTTCAAAAAAAGAAGGATTTTAGCTAAAGTTGGCGAATAAAAGTATTAGTAGAACAAAAAAATCTACACTATTTAAAAACTATTAGGAGGTATTTTAAAATGAACAAAGCTGAATTAATCGCAGCAATCGCTGCAAAAACAGGAGCAACTAAAAAAAGTGCAGAGGAAGCAGTAAACGCATTTATCGATGTCGTTACTGAGACATTAAAAAAAGGAGATAAAGTTCAATTAGTTGGATTTGGTTCTTTCGAAGTAATCAAAAGAGCAGCTAGAAAAGGAAGAAACCCACAAACGAAAGAAGAAATCAAAATTCCTGCATCAAAAGCTCCAAAATTCAAAGCTGGTAAAGCATTAAAAGATTTAGTTAATAATAATAAAAAATAATGAAAATAATAAATGGATAAAGGGGAAAACAAGGTCATTGAAGCGACCTTGTTTTATTAATATAAAAAATTTACTTATATCAAACAACCAAATTAACATAATCTCATACAATATAATAAAGAATATTTTGCAAAACTGAGCAAAAAAATCTTTAATCTACAGTAAAGGAGGTTATGTTTTGGAATTAGTTGGAAAAAATATAGGATATGCACTCACTGGTTCATTTTGTACCTTTCGAACCACTATTAAAGAAATGGAAAATCTGGTAAAAATTGGTGCTAATGTATTTCCCATCATGTCATTTAATAGTTATAGCTTAGACACAAAATTCGGAAAAGCAGAAGATTTTATAGAAGAAATTGAAAACTTAACAGGGAACAAAATTATTCATACCATTCAAACAGCAGAACCAATTGGCCCCAAAAAAATGTTTGATATTTTAATCGTTGCTCCCTGTTCGGGCAATACCATGGCAAGACTAAGTTATGATATTATTGATACACCAGTTGCGATGGCTGTAAAATCCCATCTACGAAATGACCGACCAGTTGTTATTGGCATTAGTACTAACAATGGATTAAGTGGAGCAGCTGAAAATATAGGAAGATTACTTAATCGAAAAAATTATTATTTTGTACCATTTACGCAAGATAATCCAATCACTAAGCCACGTTCGATTGTGTGCGACTTTCGTTTGCTTCAGAAAACAGTAGAATATGCGTTAGATGGAGAACAAATTGAACCAATTTTGGTATGAATATAAAAAAATTCAAAAAAGTGTTTTATTTTTTAACAGATTATGATACAATAAAATATATATTTTTTTCGGAGGAAACTATGAAAGATACAAAGGATAATAAACCGCAAGAACAACAGGAAAAAATAAATTTTCAATCACTTCGGAAATGTGTGTTTGATGATTATTGTCATTCTGATAATTGGCAATGCAATTTTGATTTATTATATGATGAATTTATCAGAATATAGCGATGACCTACAAAATGTATTAACAGAAGAAAATACCTCACAAAACGAAGTTCCAGTAGATACCATTGCTAATCTTTTAAGCAATGTTGTTTCTGGTGACAACACAACCAAAAACACAACTGTCAATGCAACAGATGCCAATAACAGAAAAGTGATGAATGAAAATTTAATTGTTCTGTATAATGGTCTTATTTTAGACACAACCAAAATGGAAGAAGTAGAATTAAAATATATAGATAATAGCAGTTCTGACAAAGACAAATACGTTATTACTTACTACAATTATGAAAATTTTGCGTCTACCGATTCTACACTCGGCAAATTAACAGAACCCATATTCGATAATTTAGTTGGAATTGAAGGGGTAGGAAAAATTGCCATATCAGAAAGTTATAATGCCATACCAAACGATATAAAAATTATCAACACGTTACCAACACTCATTTCAGATAATCATAGTCAGCTTTCTGAATTTGAGGCAGTCAAAACCATTCTTGCCGATTTAGATAGCAATGGAACAGATGAATATATTACGATTTTAACGAATAAAGACAAAGGATATTCTAAAATATCTTTATATGACAGCACTGGAAAATTAGTCGACAATTTAGCCTATATCGAAAAAAGCAAATGGAACCAAGCAACTAATGTAGAATATTATTTAAGTTTAGAAAATGTTAATATTTTAGATGTCGATAATGATGGCGTGATGGAAATTTTAGTCGAAATACCAAAATATGAAGGAGCACCATCGGTCAGTATTTTGAAATATAAAAACAGTGAATTAACAGGAAAAACGAACATAGAATGTTCCTTATTGCCATAATTTCAAAAAAGCTTGCTTTTTTAAAAAGCATGTGATATAATACAAAATATATTACGAGTTGGAAAAAATTGGAGGGTTATAACAAATGGAAATAGCAAAAAATATCATAATAGGAATCTATTTTATCATATGTGCAGTCTTAGTCGTGCTAATTTTAAAACAATCGAAAGAAGATAGCGGAGCCTCAGGAACTGTGATGGGGGCTGGTGCTAATAACTTTTATGAAAAAAATAAAGGAAGAACCATAGAAGGAAAAATGAAAAGAGCCACCATTGGTTTAATGATTACTTTCTTTATCTTAACCATTGTTTTAGATATTATGTTTGTTGTAAAATAAAACAAAACGTAAGGACACGAGGTATCGTGTCCTCATATTTTTTTATAGAAAGGAAAACCATGAGCAAAAAAAAGAAAAAAGGAAAAATAACAGGAATTTTCAGAGCCAATGAAAAAGGATTTGGATTTGTTGAATTTGAAGAGGAAGAAAAAGAAGATGTTTTTATCCCAACACAATTTGTCAATAACGCATTAAACGGTGATTTAGTAGAAATCAAAATACTCTCAGAAAAGAAATCAGACAAACGAGCCGAAGGCAAGATTTTGAAGATTTTAAAACGTGAAAAAGAAAGTGTGGTCGGAACCTTTCAAAAAAGCAGAAATTTTGGTTTTGTTGTACCAGACGATAAAAAAATAAATACTGATATTTTTATTTCTAAAAATCATTGTAAAAATGCAAAAAACAACGACAAAGTTGTCGTAAAAATTCTAACTTATCCGCAAAAAGGCAAAAATGCAGAAGGTGAAATTACAGAAATTCTAGGGAACGTCAATCAAGCAGGAATTGATATGTTATCTGTCATCAAAGAATTTGACTTACCAAACGAATTTCCAGAACCAGTTTTAAAAGAAGCCCGCAAAATTTCGCAAACAATTGATGAAAAAGATATTAAAAATAGAGTTGATTTGCGTGATAAAGAAATGAACATTTTTACCATTGATGGCGAAGATGCCAAAGATTTAGATGACGCAATCTGGGTTCGGAAAAGCCGATAACGGAAATTATTTGTTAGATGTGCATATTGCAGATGTCAGTCATTATGTCAAAAAAGGTTCTAATCTTGATAATGAAGCAATTTTTCGTGGTACGAGTGTATATATGTTTGACCGCGTTATTCCGATGCTTCCCATCGAACTTTCCAATGGAATTTGCAGTCTGAATGCTGGCCAAGACCGATTTGCCCTTTCTTGTTTGATGGAAATTGATAGCAAAGGAAAGGTGGTTGCTTCTGATGTTTATAAATCGGTTATTCGTGTAACGCAAAGGATGTCGTATACGGATGTCAATAAAATCATCACCAATTCAGATGAAGTTGTTATGAAAAAATATGAAAAATACAAAGATGATTTTAAATTGATGGAGGAGTTAGCGCATATTTTGAAAAATAGACGTGTGAAAGCGGGATATTTGAACTTAGATATTCCAGAAAGTAAGATTATTTTAGATGAAAATGGCCGAGCTATTGACATCCGAAAATATGAAACTACGTTTGCCAACGAAATCATTGAACAATTCATGCTAACAGCCAATGAAACAATTGCTGAAAAATTTTATTGGCTGAATGTTCCTTTTATTTATCGTGTTCATGAGGAGCCAGATATTGATAAAGTGAAGGAATTGAATAAATTTTTGTGGAATTTTGGGTATAAAATTCATATCAACCAAGAAACCGTGCATCCGACTGAATTTGCGAAGGTATTAGAGGAAGTGAAAGGAAAACCAGAGGAAAAAGTCATTTCTAATTTGATTTTGAGAACATTAAAATTAGCTAAATATGAACATGAAAATAAAGGACATTTTGGCATTGCCAGCAAATTTTATTGTCATTTTACATCGCCGATTCGAAGATATCCTGACTTGTTCATTCATCGTATGATTTCTGAATATTTTTTAGCAGAGCCAGAATGGCAAGCACAATTTGAAGCAGACAGTGAAAAATACGCGAAAAGTTCGTCTGAATGTGAAATGCAAGCCACAAAAGCGGAAAGAGAAGCGGAAAGCATTAAAAAAGCAGAATTTATGGAAGATAAAATCGGGGAAGAATATGAAGCAATCATTTCTTCGATAACGCCATTTGGGATGTTTGCAGAACTTGAAAATACAGTTGAAGGACTGATTCGATTTGAAAATATGGGAGATGAATATTTCATTTATGATGAAGATAAAAAACAGCTAATCGGGGAACATAGTAAACGTGTTTTTAAGATTGGAGATCAAGTGACGATTCGTGTGATTGAGGCAAGTAAGGCTTTGAGGAGAATTAGTTTTGAGTTGGTGGAGGAAGAGCGATAAAATTTATTGACATAGAAAACATAAAGTGATATAATTACATCATAAAAAATAGGAGGTACCATTATGGCTAAAAGTAAAAAGAACATGATGAAAAAAAAGAAGCAGCAGCCAGTTTCCCAAGAAACGTTTCGGACTGTTGTAGAGACAGACACGTGGTGTAATTTCAAGAAAAGGAATGAGAGTTCAAAGGCGCCATACGGTTATGTGGTGGAGGTTTCAAAGAAAAAAGAGTTTAACAATCTGCCAAAAGACTTACCAAATGGATATATTGTGCGTTCTAAGCTAATAAAAGGAATTTTTTATGTACAATTTATTCCAAAAGAGTGCTTTTATGGACCAGAACCGCTCTATACGATTCATAGTTTTATGGAGGAGATGGCAAAACACAAAAAACGGCGCATTTTGAATGTGTTAAATAAAAGTAGACCGAAACGTACCAAACGTCATAAAAGAAATGGATAAGGGGAATTTACCGATTACTTAACTTGAGTAAATTTGCAAGGAAGCTACATAGTATTTATGTGGCTTCTTTTGTATTAGGAGGAAGAAAATCAATAGGAAAATATGTCAACAATATTATAAAATGTCAAAGCAAAGTGATTGACAATAAGTGGAAAATGGTTTATAATGAAATTCATAAAACAAGGAGAATTACGTAAGTAGATTGCCACTTGGTGAGAAAGCCCCATCTTAGATAGCATAGCAGAGATGGGGCAATTTATTTTAATGTTTATACGAGGAAAAAAATGAGTCATTATTTTGAAAATTTAGAGCCAACGATTCAACAATATTTTCATATTTTATCAGATGAAATTCCAGATTTTTTATTAGAATATATCAATACTCCAGAAATGCAAAGACTTGCTGGAATTAGTAGAAGTTGTGGCACGATTTATTCAAACATGTATCATCATAATGTTTGGTATTCTACGCTAGACCATAGTGTTGGAGTAGCTTTGATTATTTGGCATTTTACGAAAAATAAGAAACAAACGTTAGCTGGTCTTTTTCATGATATCAGTACGCCTGTATTCCAACATACAGTTGATTTCATGAATGGAGATTATGAAAAACAAGAGTCTACTGAAGAATTAACAACGAAAATTATAACACAATCCAAAGAAATCATGGACTTATTGAAAAGAGATGGCATTCAAGTAGAGGAAGTCGATAATTATCATATTTATCCGATTGCAGATAATGATGCACCAAGGCTTGCAAGTGACCGATTGGAATATACGTTTTCGGATGGATTTAGGCGGATTTGGTGAGGAAGAAAAGTTCTTGAATTTAGAAGAAATCCGAGAAATTTATCAAGCCATAGAAGTTTTGCAAAATGAACAAGGCATACAGGAACTTGGTTTTGTAAACCAAGAAAAAGCAGAAAAGTTTGTGCAAGTAGCAAGTCAATTGTCATCACTGTATAATGTCAATAAAACGAAATTTTCCATGCAATTTTTAGCGGATATGATGAAAAAAATGTGTGAAAAACATTGGATTACAGTGCAAGACTTGTATGAATTGTCTGAAAAAGAAGTAATTGAGAAAATTGAGAATTGCCCAGATAAAAATAGCGTAGAATGTTTTAAAAAGTGGAGAAATGCAGACCAAATTAAGGAAAGTGATATAGCTCCAGAGGATGTCTATTTTGTTAATCTGGAGAAAGTTAAAATTAGATATAGTAATCCTTTGGTGAAAAGGGGAGGAGAGACAGTAAGAATAAGTGAGATTTCGGAACTGGCTAAGAAGGATATTGAGCAGGCTTTGAACTTTTCGACTAGAAAATATGCGTATTTGGATTTTAAATTTTCATAAAAGCGCAAAACAGACATAAAATAATTTAAGACGAAAACCAAAAGGAGAGATGAAAAATGAAAATAAAGTTACAAAATAATTTAGGTCTAGCACCAAGTCCAGTGGCGATGGTTTCGTGTGGAAATATGGAAAAAAGCAATATTGCAACCATTGGTTGGACAGGAATTATCAATTCTGAGCCAATGATTGTCTATGTTTCGATTAGACCATCGCGTTTTTCGCATGAAATTATCACAAGAACGAAAGAATTTATGATTAATTTGCCAGATGAAAAATTGGTCAAAGTGGCGGATTTTTGCGGGACAAAATCAGGAAGAGATGTCAATAAATTTGAGGCTTGTGATTTGACCAAAAGACGAGGGGATAAAATTGCGGTTCCTTATATAGAAGAATGTCCGATTAATTTAGAATGTAAAGTCATCGATATTCAAAAGTTTGATTCTCATGATATGTTTATGGCAGAGGTGGTTTGCACGCATTGCGATGAAAAAATGGTGAATGAAAAAGGAGAAATTGATTTTGCAAAAGCGAATTTGATAACGTTTGCGGGGAAGAAATATTTTGCATCGAATCAGGAAGTTGGATTAAGAGGTTGTGGAGTTAAATAAAAGAGTAAGAAATGGAGAAGTAAGATGGAATTGTTGATAGAAGAAGTAGAGGATATGAAAGAATTGAAAGAAGTTTTGAAGAAAAATAAGCAAATAGCGGAAAAATATGAAGTTGCTGTGATTGTATATGCATTTGATGAAGACAACAAAATTATTTTTCAAAGAAGAGGTCTAGCTTGCCGAGATGAGAGATTAAAGCTTGAAACTATTGGGGGAAGAGTAAAACAAGATGATGTTAATTTTAGAACTGCGTTACACAGAGAAATTGTAGAAGAAGTTGGGTCAGATGTAGAAATAAAAATAGAAGAATTTATTACAGCAACTTATGCTATTACTTTTGATGAAAGATACCAGAAAGAACAAACTTGGATTTATCTTGTTTACAAAGGTACGTTGAAAAGTGGGAAACTGAAAATTGCAGAGCCAGATAAATGTTTGGGGTATGAACGTTATAGAATTGGCGAGGTAGATGAGAAGGAATTGAGTAATGGGGCGAAGGAGTTGTATGGGATTGTGAGTAGGAAATATGGTAATTTGAGGTAAAAAAGGAGGAAATACTGATTGAAAAATGAAATCAAGCAAGAATTAATTGGAGATGAAAATAATATTGTTTTTTATACAGATCAAGAAAATCATGTTGATATTCAAGTTATTTTGCAAAATGAAGAGGTTTGGCTAAACATTGAATCGCTAGCGAAGCTTTTTCATATTGATAGAACGGGAATTACGAGGCATATTAATCATATTTATAAAGACGAGGAATTGGAGCAAAATAGCACATGTGCAAAAATTGCACATATGGGTAATCATAACAAGCAACAGTATTTTACCAATTATTACAATTTAGATATGATTATATCAATTGGTTTCAGAGTTAATTCAAAACCAGCCATTCAGTTTAGAACATGGGCGAATAAAGTATTGAAAGAATATATGATAAAAGGTTTTGTGCTAAATGATAATCGCTTCATAAAGGGAAATCATTTTGATAGGCAATATTTTAATGAGTTATTAGAACGTATTAAAACAATTCGCGTTAGTGAAAGAATGGCTTATCAGAAAATTATGGATTTATTCATTGCGACTGCAGTTGATTATCAAAAAGACTCTGAAGAGGCGTATACTTTCTTCAAAATTGTACAAAACAAATTGCATTATGCCATTACAGGAAAAACTGCTGCGGAATTAATTTTTGAAAGAGCTGATGCGGAAAAACAATATATGGGATTAACCAATTGGAAAAATTCTCCAGATGGATTAATTTATTCTTATGATGTTACAATAGCTAAAAATTATTTGCAAAAAGAGGAATTAGAAAAGTTAAATGACTTAACCAATTTATTTTTAGATGTGGCAGAAACAGAAGCCAAAGAGCAGAAAACAATGACCATGAATAATTGGATAGAGGTTGCAGATGATTTACTAAGGTATAGAAAAAAGAATATTTTGAAGAATGCTGGAAAAATATCGCATGAACAGGCACTTGAAAAAGCCAACAAAGAATATGAAAAATTTCGCGTAAAACAGGATTCAGAGTATATTTCAAGCATGGATCAGATGTTGGGTCAATATTTGAAAGAAAGTGAAAATACCTATACTGGGTAGGGGTATTAATAGAATTTGTTATGTAAGGAGATTTTTTAAATATGGTAAATGTCGTTTTAGGAATTGTAGAAAGAGCAAATAAAGTGTTAGTAATTAAGAGAGAAAGAGGAGATTTTGTCGGATTGTGGGGAATTCCAGGGGGAAAAGTAGAGGAATGTGAACATATTGATGAAGCTATTTTGAGAGAAATGTCAGAAGAAATAGGAATTAAGATGAAGTTTCAAAGTGTTTTGGGATTCGTGACAGAAATTATGCATGATATAAAGTCTACATCTTTGATCTATGTTTGTCATTTAATTATGGATAAGCATTGTAAGATCACTAATCCAGAGTTTGAATATAAATGGATTTCAAAAGAAGAAATTGAGGTTTGCAATGACATGATTGAAAGTGATAAGATATTTATTGAAGAATTTTATTTAAAAAAGTCTCAAAACTATTTGAAATTAGATTGCTATTGTGATGAGAAAGGAAATTATTTTTGGAAAAAGTAAATATGATTTAAAAAGCGATTTAAATGATATTTTGATGCAATGGAGATAAAAATGGAGAAGAAAAAAGGTTTTATATTGAAAAATATATTTCATAAAGAAAGTGAAGAAGTCAAAAAATTAAAAGAACTAAAAAAGAAAATCCGCAAGATAAAGACAATAGAGGATTTGGACGCTTTAGAGGATGAATTGGTTGCTATTGGTGTAGTGAATAAAGACGAATTGGAAAAGATGAAGAAACGTAAAAACAAAAAAAAGAGAAAATTGGAAAAAGAGTTATTTGAAGAGAGAATTCGATGTAATTTGGAAATTATTAATCGAACCATTGCGGTTGGAAAAAATTTTAAGTCAATGGAAAAACAACGAAAAGACGAGGAACGAATACAAAACAAGGAGGAGAGAACACCGACAGGAAATACAAGGAATAGGGATAGAGATGAAAGACTAAGATAAATTTAAGAAAGGTTTAGACGATTTGGAATGAAAAAAAACGAAGAATATATTGTTGAAATCCTTGACAATGGTTTCCAAGGCGAAGGCATTGCCAAAATTGATGGACAAGTTATTTTTGTACCACAGGCGATAAAAGGAGAAAAAGTAAAAATCAAAATTTTGAAAGTAACAGCAAAAGTTTGCTATGCTAAGCTTTTGGAGATTTTGGAAAAATCGAAGCATCGAATCAATGAGGATTGTGAAACGTACGCTCAGTGTGGCGGTTGTAATTTGAGACATATGGATTATGCGTATACCATGGAACTGAAGAAAAATGGCGTGGAAAATACTTTAAAAAAGGCGCTAGGAAGAGAGATAAAAGTAAATGAAATTATCTCAATGACCCAACCATTTTATTATCGAAACAAACTTTTATATCCTGTGGGAGTATCGGAAAAAGGGGAGACGGTGATGGGCGTTTTTGCGGAAAGAAGTCATCGTATTGTTCCAGTGCTTGACTGTAAAATACAGGATAGATTAGCACAGAAAATTGCGAAGGATATTTTAGAATTTGCCAAAATAAATGGAATTTCTGGTTATGATGAGAAGAAATTGTCTGGTGTTTTGAGACATGTTGTGATTAGAATTGGCAAAAAGACAAACGAGGTGATGGTGACGTTGGTGGTAAATACCTTGGAGTTGCCGAAAGAAAAAGAATTGGTTGCGTTTTTGGTGACACGCTATAAAGAAATAAAAACGATTGTGAAAAATTTGAATCATAAAAATACAAATGTGATTTTTGGCAGGAAAAATGAAATTCTTTTTGGTGATGGCTATATTACAGATATTTTATTGGGAAAGAAGTTTAAGATTTCGAATCTGTCGTTTTATCAGGTGAATCCGATTCAGACGGAAAAATTGTATGCTAAAGCAATTGAATATGCTGATTTGACGGGGAATGAGACGGTTTTGGATTTGTATTGTGGTATTGGGACGATTGGGATTTGTTGCTCGGATAAAGTTAAGAAATTGCTTGGGATTGAGACAATTCCAGAGGCGATTGCGGATGCAAGAAAGAATGCAGTTTTGAATGGTGTGAAGAATAGTGAGTTTTTTGTGGGAAATGTGGAGGAGACGCTTCCAGGCTTGCTCAAAGAAAGAAAGTTGGTTGTGGATTGTGTATTTGTGGATCCGCCGAGGAAGGGGTGTGTGAGAAGTGCGCTTGAGAGTTTGTTGGAAATAGAGGCCAAGAGGATTGTGTATGTGAGTTGTAATCCGGCGACTTTGGGGAGAGATTTGAAAGTTTTGGAGGAGAAGTATGAGATTGGAAAAGTGGCGGTTTGTGATATGTTTGGGTGGACGAGTCACGTGGAAGTAGTCTCAGTGCTAGGTCTAAAAGAAGAAAAAAAGCCTAAAAATCAATAATTATAAAAATGATTGAAATAAAAATTTTAGCAAAAAGGGAAAAAATCAAAAAAATTTATAAAAAGAATTAGCAATATGGAGTGTGGGGAAAAGAAATCAAATAAATAATTTTTAACCAGTGTAAAGCATAGAAATATGCTTTATTTTTTAGCTTTAAAAGGTTTTATACTAGCATTATGCCCAAAAGTTGTGGGAGTATTTTTTTATAATTCCCCCTTACAAACCCCTTTTATTACTTACTCTTTACTAGCTGAAAAGAATATATATATTAAATAAAATAAAAATTGCACCTTTGCATTATATAGGAAATGCGACTAAAATAAAAACAAGTAAGGAGGAATGAATTATGAGAAAGATTATTGTAATTATTATAGTCGCAATGATTTCTAGTTTTAGTTATTATGGAGCAGTAAATGAAAAAAGAGAAAAAGTAGTAGATTTTACTACTAGCACACAAGAAGAAAATAAAAATGTAGAAGAAACACCAGAAAATATTATAGAGCAAATAGAAAATACAATAGCACAAGCAGAAACAACACAAAACCAAGAAACAAAGACACAAGGTATAGAAAATGAAAAGATAACAACACCTATTGTGAAAAAGTCAAATACAAGTGAAAACAACAAAAACAGTGTAAACAAAGAAGCAACAAAAACAATAGAAAGCAAAACTATTACACAGCCAAAAGTTACAGAGAAAAAAAGAGATGTAGCAATAGAAGAAACACCAATAAATAAGAGTAAAAATCAAAATTCTAATACCAATAATGTACCAAAATGTAGTCATTCAAATAGTAACTAGTATAATTCAAAAGTAGAGGCAATAGCAATATATAATGCAGAAATAAAAAAATGGGGCGATAAATGGACAAATTATGAAATAGATAATGATACCTATTATAAGAATTGTCCTAGTGGATACGAAGTATTTAGTTGTCTATATTGCAATAAGTGGACTATAAATTTATATTATTAATGAAAAGGTAGGTAATAGAAAATGGAATTAAAAAAAGAATATATTGATGAAAAAACAGAAATAGCATATACATTAAAAGGAAATTATTATTTTCCTAATTTATCTATAACAAAAGATAGAAATTTTACGATTGGAAGATATGGAAAAGCAAGATTAAGATACATTAAACAATACAACAAAGTTTTATATAATAACTTATTATTAAATGGAAAATTAGATACTTATTTACATTCAATAGATATGAAATGCAATACAGTTTTAGAAAGTCTAATAACAAAACTAGCTAAACAAGAAAATGTTACAGAAGATTTAAAAGCAAGTTATCAATTAGAATGGGTAACTAGAATGAATGTGCGCCAGTTAGGTGTTTAATATATAGTAGGTGGAAATCCTATCTAGT
>CAOJGX010000016.1 GCA_948435735.1 uncultured Clostridium sp. | reverse complement strand
TTTGATTAGGTTTTTCATTCGATTTTTTATTAAATTTTTTATGCGGGTGCCCTATATATTCCCCTAATCCTCTATTATAACCACATCTCTTTTCAATAATTCCTTCTCCACAGTTCCCAAGCCAACAAACTTGTGTTCATTATAAATGCAATAAATACCACTTTTTACATGGGTTGTCAACCTCACACCATTTAAAAACAGTTCCAATTTTCGATTATTTAACTCTATTTTTTCATACTCATTTTCACATAATGTTTCTACTGAAATAATATCCTTCTCACTCAAACTTTCCAAATCTACCGCATCTTCTAAAGCAAATTTATCTACTTTTGTTCTTTTCAAATACTTCATATAACCAACAGTTCCAAGCTTTTCTGCAATCTCTTCACACAACACCCTAATATACGTCCCTTTTGAACAAGATACTTCAAACCTAATTTGTTTTTTTGCATTATCTAAGGCAAGCAATTCAATCGCATAAATTTCAATTTCTCTTTCTGGAACTTCTACTTTTTCTCCAGCACGTGCATATTCGTATAACTTTTTGCCATTCAGTTTTACTGCGGAATATAATGGTGGTATTTGTTTTTGCTTCTCTTGCATCTGCTTCAAGACATCTTTCACGATTTTTTCATCTAAAAGCCCAACTTCTACTTCTTCCATTACCTTTCCTTCTTCGTCTCCTGTATCTCTTTTTTGGCCTAATTGAATGGTTGCAATATAACTTTTATCATGTTCTATCAAATATTTTGATAATTTTGTAGCATCTCCTATCAGAACTGGCAAAACCCCTGTCGCCAAGGGATCCAAAGTTCCAATATGCCCTGCTTTTTTGACACCTAATGTTTTTTTTACTCTAGATACAATATTTTGCGAAGTATAACCTGCTTCTTTATTAATAATCACAATTCCTGCTTTCATTCTTTTTTCTCCTTAAAAAGAGAAGGAACTTACACTCAATTACTTGTAAGTTCCTCTCTATTCAATATTTATTTTAGCATATCTTACACAACATTGCAAGCCTCTATTTCAATCTTTTTTCAATTTCTCGAATTAAAGCATGCTTTGCTTCTTCCAAAGACATTGTTGTACTCGCACCAGCAGCTCGAATATGCCCTCCCCCGCCAAATATCATACATATTTCCGCAACGTTTATGTATTCATTTGAACGTAAAGAGATTTTATACCCTTTTTCTTCTTCATGTAAGAAAATAGACACTTCAACCTTTTGAATATTTCTTCCGATTTCAACAATTCCTTCATGGTCACCATCTTTTAAAGCAAGATTTTGGGTATCTTGTTTGTTAATATAAGTAAAACTAATTTTTCCATCGGCAAAAAATTCCATTCTGGCCATCGCCAATTTTTGAGCTTCAAATTTATTTCTCGTAATATTTAGCATACTTTGCTTATAAATTTTAGGCAAATTAATGCCTGCATCTAATGCTCTTCCTGCAATCTCAAAGGTTTCTACCGTAATGCCTGAATTTTTAAATCCGCCGTGTATCGGTAATAATTCCTGTCAAAAAACAAGTCATGGCATCTTTTGACAAGGGAATTTCTAAATAATCTAAACTGGCTACTAAAATCTGTGTACAGGCTGGTGAAACATGATTTACCACATTATAATCCGCAAACATCGAATTATTCATGTGATGGTCAAACTCTACTTTTACTTGTGCCGCTTCAAAATATTTGATTAAATCACTATTTACTCGTTTGATATCAGGACAGTCTACCACAATTGCCATGTCGAATTTTTCGATGGTTGACACTTCTTGAATGGTTTCAAATCCTGGCAAAAAGGAAAATGTTTCTGGTACTTTTTTCATCAAAACTTCTGGATTTTTTCCCATTTCTTTTAAAACAAAATACAATCCTAAACTACTTCCTATGGCATCTCCATCTGGGCCTTCATGGGCTAAAATACAGATGTTTTGTGCTTTTTTTATTTCTTTTAAAATATCATCTAAGGTCATTTTCTTCTCCTATTCTTCCTTTTTTAAGTCTTTGGTAATTTCTTTTAAAATATTGTCAATTCTATCGCCGTATTCAATGCTTTCGTCAAATTCAAAAACAAGTTCTGGTGTGTATTTTAGGTTGACTTTTTGGGCTATTTCTGTACGGATGAAACCACTGGCTTTTTTTAGTGCTTTTAGGGCTTCTTTTTTGTTTCCTACGTTAATCATGCTGACATAGACTCTAGCAAATTTTAGGTCTGGACTTGTATTGACTTTGGTGACTGAAATGAGGCCTTTTTTTAGGATAGAATTATTTAGTTCTTGAGAAATTATATGACTGATTTCTCGTTTTAATTCCTCGTTGACTTTTTGCATTCTGGTGTTTGGCATTGTTTTCTCCTTATATACAGATTTTGCGAATTCTCTGTAGATGCAGACGATGGATAATCGCCCCTACAGATTGGGTAAAATTTACATAATTTTCATGTTCTTTTCACGTAATTTTCACAATTTTATGATATGTGAGGGCAGGTTAACATTGTTCCTTTACGTTTTTAACGTTTGACTTCTTCCATGATGTAAACTTCTAGGGTGTCTCCTTCTTGGATATCGTTGTAATTTTCGATTTGGAGACCGCATTCGTAGCCTTTGTCGACTTCTTTGACATCGTCTTTGAAACGTTTTAACGAGATTAGTTTGCCATCGTGTAGAACGATGTTGTCTCGAATGACACGGATACCCGCATTTCTGCTGACTTTTCCCGTTTGAACATAGCAACCAGCAATGGTTCCTACATTGGATACTTTGAAGATTTGTCTTACTTCTGCATTTCCGATTACAACTTCTTTGTAGATTGGGTCTAGTAAGCCTTTCATGGCTGCTTCGACATCATTAATTGCATCGTAAATAACGGAATACGTTTTGATTTCGACTTCTTCTTTGTCGGCAATCGTTTTAGCAATGACTTCTGGTCGTACATTGAAGGCTATAATAATCGCACTGGAAACTTTGGCAAGTGTGACATCTGTTTCGGTTACACCACCAACATTGGAGTGGATAACTTTGACACGAACTTCGTCATTTGACAATTTTTCAAGCGATTGTTTTAAGGCTTCTACGGAACCTTGAACGTCTGCTTTTACAATTAAATTTAATTGTTTTAGGTTCTCGCTTTCGATTTTACTGAATAAATCGTCTAAGGTTACAACCGTTGATTTGGCAATTGACTTTTGTCTTTGTTCATATTTTCTTTTTTCAATTAAGTGTTTTGCCGTTTTTTCGTCTTTTACTTCGTAGAAGGTGTCACCTGTCTCTGGAACAGAGTGTAAGCCTGTAATTTCTACTGGTGTGGAAGGTAATGCAAATTTTACGTTTTTGCCTTTTGCATTTTTCATGGTACGAATTCTACCAATACTAGAACCTACAATAATCGTGTCTCCTACATCTAGCTTTCCTCTTTGTACCAACATGGTTGCTACTGGCCCTCTGGTTTTGTCTAGTTTAGCTTCGATGATGGTTCCTTTGGCTTGTTTGGTTGGATTGGCTTTTAGTTCTAGAACATCTGCTTCTAGTAGTACCATTTCTAGTAAGTTGTCGATTCCCATACCTTGTTTTGCTGAAATGGGAACAAAGATGGTATCTCCACCCCATTCTTCGGGAACAAGTTCATATTGCATTAATTCTTGTTTTACTTTATCCATATTGGCATCTGGTAAATCCATTTTATTAACTGCTACGATGATTGGAATTTCAGCTGCTTTGGCATGATTGATGGCTTCAATGGTTTGTGGCATAACACCATCGTTGGCTGCTACGACTAAAATCGCAATATCGGTAATCATAGCACCTCTAGCACGCATGCTGGTAAAGGCTTCGTGACCTGGTGTGTCTAAAAATGTAATTTGTCTACCATTAATTTCAACTTGATACGCCCCAATATGTTGTGTAATTCCACCTGATTCATCTTCGATAACATTGGTTTTTCGGATGGCATCTAACAACGAGGTTTTACCATGGTCTACGTGACCCATTACAACAATAACTGGTGGACGTGGTTGTAATTCTTCTTCGGTATCTTCGGTTTCGTCAATTAGGATGTCTTCATCTGTTACAATGTTTTTCTTGGTTGCATTAATGCCAAATTCTTGGGCAATTAAGTAGGCGGTATCGAAATCAATATTGTCATTAATCGTAGCCATAACCCCTAACCCTAGCAATTTTTTGATGACTTCACTACTTGTAATTTTCATTTCCACTGCTAAATCTTTAACGGTAATATTTTCTGGAATAGTGATTTCTGTTAATTTAAAGATTTTTTGTTTGATTCTGTTTTCTTGCGATTTGTTTCTCTTTTTACCACGTTTGCCTCTTTCCGTGCTTAGGTCATAATAATCTAGCATTTCACCTTCGTCAAACATGTTGGAAAGTTGGTTTTGTTTTTTTAGATTATTTAATTTTCCTGAGTTGAAGTCACTTTCACCATTTTTACGAGTTTTTCTTGGTTGTCTTTGGTCATTCATTTTTTGATTTTGTTTCATTCTGTCTCGATTTTTGTTGTTGTTATTGTTGTAATCTCGGACGTTGTCTTTTTCTGGAATATCAATTTCCATGATGTTTTTTATCTTTTTGTCAATTCTTCTGTCATCCATACCTTGTTTTTTCTGGAAATTTGGTCGGTTGTTGTCTCGTCTTTGATTAGTATTTCCATGATTAAAATTATTATTATTGTTATTATTATTTCGATTGTAATTTCCGTTTCGATTGGAATTGAAATTATTTCTGTTTTCTCCGTTTCGGTTGTTGTAACCTCCACGATTGTCGCCATTTCGGTTGTAGCTATTGTTTCGGTTGTCGTTATTGCGATGATTAAAGTTGTTGTTTCGGTTATTGTTGTAAGTATTTTTTTGTGTATGATTGGTTGGGTAGTTTTCCTTCGTTTGCTGAACTGGAGTAGTTTCTGATTTGACTTCTTCTACCTGTGATTTCACTTCTTCTTTTTCTTCTTCTATTGGGGAATTCTTTTTCTCCTCTACTTTTGGTTTTTCTTCTTTTTTGCCAATGCCAAATAATTCGTTCATAGTCATAGGCTTGGTTGGCTTATTTCGATAAACGATATTATAATCTTTGTTTCTATTTTGGTTAATAAAACCAACGTCATTTCTTCTGGCTTGCTCTTCTTGTTTTTTCTTTTCAATTTCTTTATGCTTGGTTTCATCTTCGTTTATGATGATTTCTCTTCTGATAATGACTGGCGTTTCTGTTGTCTTTTTTGTTTTCTTGGCATTTTCAGCCGTTTTTTCTTGTTTTTTCAAAATATCTCCTTTTGCTATTTTTTTCAAAGTTTTACACTCTTCTTCTGAAATACTGCTTAAATGACTTTTTACATCCATTCCATTTTTGACAGCTATTTCTATGAGTTTCTTACTTTCCATATCGATTTCTTTGGCTAATTCATAAATTTTAATTTTCCCCAAAAGCTTCACCCCCACATATTTTCTTGATACCTTCTGATAGATTTCTATCTTTGACTCCAATAATGGCTCGATTTTCTTTTCCAATCGCTTTACTGTTTTTTTCGATTGTTCCTAATACCAAAACTGGCACTTTTTTTCTTTGTGCTAAATATTTTATATTGCTCCTTGTTTTTTCGGATGCGTCCTCTGCAATGAGGAGCAGCTTTACTTTGTTTTTTTTGACTTCTTCACAAACCGCATCCATCCCCGAAACAATTTTTCCTGCTCTTGCCCCTAAGCCGAGCAGCCCATAAACTTTATTGATCAACAATGACACCTCTCAAATTTTCATAAATCTCTTGACTTATTTCTTGTTCTAAAACGCGTTGCAAGCGTTTTGACTTCATTACTTTATTTAAACATTCTTCACTTTTACATATATATGCGCCTCTACCGTTTTTTTTGCCTGTTAAATCTACGTCAATACTACCATCTTTGGATTTTACGATGCGCAATAGTTCTTGTTTTTCTTTTGCTTCGTTACACCCCATACATGTTCTGGTTGGTTTCTTTTTATTCATCCTGTGCCTCTTCACCCTCTTCTTCTGTGGTTTCTTCTGCTTGACGTAATAGAATTTCTCGCATTTGTGTTTCTGATTTGATATCAATTTTCCAGCTAGTTAATCTTGCTGCTAATCTAGCATTTTGACCTGATTTTCCAATCGCTAATGATAATTGGTCATCTGGTACGACAACTTGAGCAAATTTTTCTTCCTCTTGTATATCTACTGCCATAACTTGGGCTGGAAGTAAAGCAGCTGCAATATAAATAGAAGGATCTTCATTCCATTCAATGACATCAATTTTTTCACCATTTAATTCATTGATGATATTTTGAATACGCACTCCTTTTTGACCAACACAAGAACCAACTGGGTCAATATCTTGATTTTTAGAGTAGACAGCAACTTTACTTCTAGAACCTGCATCTCTTGATACACTCATAATTTCAATTAAGCCTTCATATATCTCAGGAATTTCAAATTCAAATAATTTTCTAACAAAATCTGGATGACTTCTTGAAACAATTACTTGTGGATTTCCTTTGGCACCTCTTTCTACATCCACAACATATCCTCTAATTTTGTCATTAACAGCATATGTTTCGGTATTGATTTGCTCTTTTAGGGGCATCACACCTTCTAGTTTTCCCAAGTCCATGACAACAACGCCGCCATCTGCTTTTTGAATCAAGCCTGAAACGATTTCACCCTTTTTATCGTTAAATTCTGTAAATACCATGTTTCTTTCCACTTCTCTGATTTTTTGAACAACGACTTGTTTGGCTGTTTGTGCGGCAATTCTGCCAAAATCTTTGGGCTCGATTTCTAAATTGACAACATCGCCAACATTATAATTAGAATCGATTTTTCTAGCTGCTTCTAGGTCGATTTCAAGTAATGGGTCTTCTAGTTCTTCTACAACATCTCTTACAGAATAAATATGAAGTTCTCCTGTTTTATCATCAATTGTGACTTTTACGTTATCGACTGTGTCAAATTCTCTTTTGTAGGCTGTTACGAGTGCAGCTTCTAAGGATTCTATTAAGTAAGCTTTGTCGATTCCTCTTTCTTTTTCTAATTCATCCATGGCTTTGATAAATTCTTTTACATCAATATTTTTCATTTTTCTTCTCATTCCTTTCTAAAATAGTTCGGCAACCGTTTTGGCTATGGCAATATTTTTCGTATCAATCTTCCATATGTTGGTATCGATTTCAAGTTCTAATTCATCTTTTTGATAACTTTTTAAAATGCCTTTTAATTCTTTTTGTTTTTCCATTGGTTTAAAAAGTTTAATATTAATTTCATTTCCAATTTGCTTTTCAAAATGCCAATCTTTTCGTAAAACTCGCTCAATTCCTGGTGATGAAACTTCTAAAAAATAGCTAGTACTAATGATATCGGCTTCGTCTAATACGGCATCAATTGCATGATTGACTTTTTCGCAGTCTTCAATGCTAATGCCACCCATTTTATCTATGATAATACGTAAATAATAGTCTTTTCCTTGTTTTTCATATTGTACATCATAGAGTTCATAGTCTAATTGGTGAATGATAGGTGTTAGCAAATTTTCAATTTTGGATTCAATGTTGTGATTGGTCACTTTTTTCTCCTTTTTTCTTTTTCACAAGTAAAGAGTGGGAAACGTTCCCACTCTTTCAGTTTTAAAATCAATTGTAGTTTTATTATACACCCAAAATTTGGAGATTGCAAGCTTTTTTTGAAAATTTTTAAAGTTTTTATTAGCATAATTTATTAAATGATAAAAAATAAGTTCGAAAAATGTTTTTATACAAATAGAGAGCATATATATTCTTTCTATTAAAAAAGCATATATATACTCTCTATTTTATGGATTCTATTGGATTTTTTTAGAATCAAACTCTATTTAGCTATTTCTAATTTATGAATTCTATCTTCATGATTATAAGCATAAGCTGTGTACATTCCAGACATTCTTTTCAAATCTTCGATGCTTTCATCTTGGATTCTTTCTCGATTGGATCGACTCATTAATTCTTCAAATGCAATGGTAAGCTTTCTACCATATTCTTGTTCAAAAATAAACATATGATTTAAAATTTCTTGTTTTAGTTCTTGTTTCATCTCTTCTAGTTTTTTATTTAATTTCTCTTCTAACTTTTCATCTAATATTTTATCTAGCTTCTCTTCTAGCATTTCTTCTAATCTTTGTTCTAATTCTGCTTTCAATTTCTCATTTTCTATCATCATTTTTCTTTCCATATGCTGAAATTTAAAATCCACTTCATCAAACTTTGCTTCTATTCTATCCAATTTTGCTAATATTTTCTCTTCCATCTTTTCACCTCCTCCTTTACTTTCATTATAAAAATTTTAACACATTTCCCTATATATTGCAAGAAAAAAATATTTTTTTATTCGACATTTTTCGCTATCCCAACTTCTTTTTTCCAATAAAATACCTTCTTTTTCAAAATTTTCTTGTATTGTTCTTGCCTTTTTTCAAAATCTTAGGTATAATCCCTATATTAATGGAGGTAAATTTATGAAAAAAATCCTTATCGCAACCCATAACGATGGTAAACTAGCTATGATTAAAGAACTTTTTCCAGAATTTAGGATTTTATCTCTCAATGATTTAGAATATTTTATAGAACCCGATGAAACTGGTGAGACTTTTGAAGAAAATGCGATTATCAAAGCCAAATTTTATCATCAAAATTTGAATGAAATCTGTATTGCGGATGATGCAGGTATTTGCATTCCCGTTTTAAATAACTTTCCCGGTGTTCGCACAAAACGTTGGTTTGAACGGTTCAGATCGAGAACGTAATTTGGCTCTTCTTGAAAAAGTGAAAGATTTTGAAAAAATTGACCGAAAAGTAAATTTCATTACAGCTATCGCTCTTGCCATTAATGATACTGTCATTGTGGAAACAGAAATTTTATCTGGCTATCTAGCTGATACTCCTCGTGGTAATAACGGATTTGGTTTTGATGAGATTTTTGAATTGGAAAACGGTAAAACACTGGCTGAATTGAGTTTTGAGGAAAAGTTAGAAATCAGTGCACGAAAAAAAGCGTTGCAAAAAATAAAGAAATATCTGGAGTAAGTTTCCATTTATTTCTTTTTTATTCTTAAATTTTATCTTCTGCCAAATTTTCCTGTAATTTTTTAATACTTTGTTTATACGTTTGCAAAATATTTTCCAGTTTTATGATTTCATTTTTCGCTTCTTCCATTTGTTCATCATACAAATTATCTAAATCATCTAATTCATCATCCGATAATTGATATAAATATTCTAAACTATTTTCACTTAACACCTCGGGCTCTTCCATACGAACTGGCATTTTTACTGCTTTTGGTATCGTTATATTGGGACATTGCGATACAACTGGCTCTTCACTCCAAGTTTTTGCCTTTTTCGGCCAAAACATATTTCTAACCCACTTACAAAGCCTAGCAAATACGGTTTCTTTTTCTGGAATAATTAAACGATTTTCAATTTTATTTTCTTTTTCCATTTTTTCCTACCTATCCATTTCTTGTTCTTGACTACCTTCTGATAGTCTTTTGTATCCCCTTAAAATTTTGGACATACTCGTAATTTTTTCTTTGGTTCGTGTAATTATTTTTTGCAAAATTTGAAGAATCGAAAATTTGTCTTGTACTTTCTCCATTTTTTCCAAACGCATTACTTTATGTTCATTAACTGCACCACCCAGTAAATCTCTTATTTTTATGATGGTTTCTATGATACTTGTTAAATCATGTCTTTGATTTTTATTCACCATATTAGCAAAATACGTTATGATACCAATATCGCGCGAAACTTCTATTTTTTCAAGCTTCTGAATAAACTCTATAAATTTATTTTTGTAACCATTATCAACTCCTGCTAATAATTTTGCCTCCAAAATATCCAACGCTTCTTCTACTGGAAAAGCCAAACGGTCTTCACGGTGCATGATTAAACCAACAAATTTATCAATTAATTCTAGAATATCTCCTTCTTTTTCACGTTCATATTCTGCTGGTTCGTTATAGCGGTTGTATTCACCACAAATTTTGCAGAAAAGTTCATCAAAACCGAGTGTTTGTAAAAACTTTTTATCTTCTTCTTTTTCACGTTTGATTCTTTCTTTTTCCATTGGTGAATTGGTTCTTTTGAAAGCATAAACCAAACATGCGGTTATTATCTTATTGTTATTAACAGAATCAATATTCATTTGCTCTAGAAATAATCTGGCAAATTCAGCTTTTAGAACAGAGGTCGTGTCAAAAAAGACTTTTATAGTGGATTGTTGATATCTTCGGACAATTTCTACTTTTTTGATTAATTCTTTTTCTTCTAACAAGCTTTTGGCAAATAACGTTTTGTCAAATTCGTTAACTTTGGGGATGACTCTTTCTTGCCCATTTAGAGCTTCTTCAAAAAGGCCCTCCGTAGCTTCAAATTCGCTTAATAAACTATCTTCAAATTTATCTAACTTAAATTTGATATATCTTTCTTTTAAAACTTTGAATTTTACTTTTTCAACAAAATCTTTCAATGCTTCTTCTGGAAGCATTTTCTTTAGTTCGTTATAATAATACAAGCCATCGGCTAAATTATCATTAAGACGTTTATAATCTTTTTTCCATTGATCTTCGTTTGCTATACTTGGGACTAATCGTTTCATTTTAAGCAATTTTCTCATTTCACGCTCATCTTCATAATGCTCATTTTTGTATTGGGTATATTTTTCTTTGATGACTTCTAAATCCAACTCGTTCATAAAACCTCCGTTTACTTTTGTAAAAATTCCATTTGTATTATATCGAATAAGTTTTAGAAAAGCAATAATTGTAACATAAATGCAAACATTGTAATGAAATTGTAATATAAAACAACATAGAAAAACGGCGCTATGCACTGTGCACAACGCCTAAACTATAAATTTTATTTTACTTTAAGGGCTAGATATCTAACCCTGCCCTTATAGGATATCTCGAAGAGAATTATATCATTCTCCTCAATCGACAGACTTATTTTGGGATTGTACTTGACTCCTATCAAGTCTCTTTCAATAATTGTTTTTATTACTTTCTTTTTTCCAATCCATATCCAACAATCGAACACCCTAACAAAATACCTTCCAAAGCCACACCAAACACAGATTTCACATACAAATTATAAAATACCCACAACACTCCCACTGGTATTCCACACAATTTATAAACCAATATTTTCTTTTGCCACACAGAATACGTATAAATCATCGTAGCAAAAACAGACAATAAACTTAAAAATCCTTCATATGTAAACATCGTTGCAACTATCGTAATTCCATATAACACACATAATACAACAATATCCTTTCGGCTAATCTCTTCACGTTTTCCATTCTTCCCTTCATCCATCAAAAAATAAATATTTCTAACCAAAGCCACACCACACATCGCCAAACCAGTATATGCATGTAACAAAATATAAGCAATTGCATTAGCCAAAAGTGACAAAAAACTAATCACCAACACCGTTTTTCTATTTTTCACATAATATGTAATAGCCAATAACATATACATCAAAATTGTAACTATTTGTGATACAATAAATTCAAGTGTCCATTCCATATTTTTCCCTCCTATTTTAAAACTTCCTTTAAATCCCTCGCATACTTTTTCAACTCTTCAAAAGCTTTATAGGCTCTTTTTACTTCCCTTTTATTTCGACTCACATAACCCCTTCCCTGACTCTTACTCTGTAAATCCACAAGCAAAGTATCCAGATTAATTCCGGCCCAGCCATTTCCAATAAGAGCAAGCAATTTCGGTTCTTTTTCTAACAATTCGTAATAATCCACAAACATAGTATGAATATTACTTTGCATATAAATTTTCAAAGTCTTATTCTTTTTAAATTTCTCAATTTCACTTTTACGAAATATAAAAATTCTTTCCATTTTTACACCTCGATTAGAGGTTTCTAGGTTACACACTCTAAAATTCATCTCTAAAGGTTCTTCTGTCCATTCATCTTCCAACATCATAGAAGCACACCACACATACGAATTTTTATCTAATTGCTTAAAACATCGATTTATAGCTCGATAAAATAGACCTGTTTCCAAGTCTTTTGTTCTTCCTTTTTCAGAAAATAGTAAATAATCTCCATCTGTAGAAATTGCCATTCCTGTTGTGTTTTTTAATTGAGTCAATAATGTACAGATATCTTCTGCAATTTCGTCATAATCTACCCATACATTTTCTCCATCTGGAAAGTCTAAATTGAAAGAATTGATACGAAATCCTATCTTTAATTTGGACTTTTTCGCCAGTTTTGTTTCTAATTTGGCTTTTGCATTGCTTGCATGATTCACTAAAATAACACTTGCCTCACAATCCATTTTCTGTGCGATTTTTATGATAAACCATTCTTTATTTTTTAAAAATTCTGCACTCTTTTTATCGGTGTCAATAAAAATTACACCATCATAATATTTTGCAGTTTGTTTCAACATTTTTTCTAACTGTACACGATTTTCAAAATTTGCTTGAAAAAGATTGATTCCTTTTAATTTTCTTTGTTCCATTTTTGTAATTTCTTCACAACTTCCCTCTACAATATAACCTTGTTTTTGCAAAATTGGCAATATTAAATATCCAATTTCTGTATTCAAATTTGCTACGAATACTCTCTTTTCTGCCTTAATATAGGCGGCTATTGTACTTCGTTGATCGTTTGGCTTCATCGTATCTTCTGGAATTTTCCAAATTCTTCCTTGTTTTATAGCACCAGAAACACGTTTATCCTGACATAATTTTATAATTCTTCTTTCGGATATGCCCCATTTTTCAGAAACCTGTTTTGCTGTTAAATAATCCATTCTTTCCTCTTTCTTTATTATTCTGAAAACAGAATAATATGTATTGTTTTTTATATTTTATACTTTTTTTAGAATAATGTCAAGGTTTTTCTATGAATTTTAAAAATACCGAACATTTTTTCTAAAATCTCTTGACAACCTTCTTTTTTTTCGATACAATAAGACAAACATAGGTTTTGTAATGAAAGGAGATAAAAATGAGCTTTTTCAAAACTAAAAACGATACCATTGTCTATACCGTAGATAAAACCTCAAATAGTAGCTTATACATCTCCATTCATAATGGCGAAGTCATTGTAAAAGCACCTTGGTATTATACAACTAAGCAGATTCAGGAAGTTGTTGAAGAAAAGAAAAATTGGATTTTGAAGCATTTAGCTGAATATATTGAAGCAGAAAATATCCGTAGGCAAAAAATTAACACCGAACCAGTTTTTGTCTTTGGTAGGCAGTATGATGTGCTTGTAAAATACGAAAATATAAAAAACCCGACTTTGAATTTGCTTAACAAATATATCGAAATTATTTTACCCGCCAAATATATTGATTTAGATAAAACAAAAATCATTCAAGCAACTCTTGCAAAAATGTATGGTTCCATTGCTAAAGAAGAACTAGAAGCGATTTTTGAAGATGCTAGGCATTTGCTTAAATTTGCCCCGGAGGATTTTAAAATCAAGCCACTAGCCGATGACCATTTAGCGCAATGTTCCAATCAAATTATTACGATTAATCCGTCTCTTATGCAATATTCTCGCGAGATAATTCGCTTTATTGTCATTCACGAATTTTGTCATTTAAAATATAAAAATCATACCAAAAGCTTTTATGAAATCATGCAAAAATATATTTTTAATTATGACGAAATTGCAACTCGCGTTAAAGGCTTAAAATTTTAAATAAAACAGATGACATATAAAATTAACATGTGAAGTGGATAAAAGATATAATATAAATATTTCATTTTGTGGCCTAATTTTCCATTATAAAATAATAACAAAAACGCTGGAAGCGTTGTAAAAACATACGAAATTATGCTTTCCATGGAAGCATGCGGAACAAAACGATTGAAATAATAAATAAAATTTAACATTGCAAAGGCCAATATTCTAAAAAAGCCTTTGTTTCTAAACCAATAAAATAAGATAACACAGGATACACCATACCAACTATAATCAACATTTAAGCATTTTCCCAGAAAAATAAATAATGCCACAAAAGGCACGCAAATATAATATTTCCCTCGAAACTTGGCCCAAATCGTGATTGCGATTAGACCTAGCAATAACGTAAATAAAATATTGAGCATTCTCCACTCACCCACTAACGTTCGGAATAACATAAATGGAATTTGGGAAAGTACAGCAAAAAGAAGCAATCTTTGATAATATTTTTTTAAATTGCTTGTATGGCAAAACCCTTCTGTTAGCAAAAATGCAAACAGAGGAAAGGCCATTCTTCCGAAATATACTGTAGCAAAATTTCTCGTCTCTGGAAGTGCATATTTGACATGGTCTAACACCATTGTTATACACGCGATTATTTTAACAACAAAAATTGACATCTTTTTATACTCCTAACCATTTTATTGTAACATATCATTTTGTTTTTAGCAAAAGTATTTTAAAAAGATGTCAATTCGAGAAAACTCACTACAGATACTTCAACAATATTATCTAACAACTCTTTATATTCTTTGACACGAAAGTTCATAAAACCATCTAATACAATCGATTTGTTTTCGATAATATAACGTTTGATTAAATTTTTGAGGAGTTTATTTTTATAACCAATTTTATTGTCAGGCAAATTCATGATTTGATTACTGATTTTCAAAACATATTCTTGTTCGGCTTCATTCAAATAAAAATAATTTTGCTTGATACATTTGCGAATGATTTCTTTCTCATAAAACCTTTCAATCGCACTTTTGAGTACAATTGCCACGACCTCATAAAACTCGCTTTCATTTCTTTCCATATCATGAAGAATGACATTGTCATACATTTTGAATTTACAATTGGAAATACATACATTGATTGGCAATTTTTCAAAAGTAGTAATTAAATATTCTATGATGTCTTCATGATTGGTTTTTATGCAAACAGATTTCACGTAAATTCTCCTTTATTTAAAATATATACTATAATATTCAGCCCAACAAAAATCGGTGTTAATTTTCCCAAGAATTTCTTTTAAAATTCCTAAGAATCTTGACCGTTACAAAGCTTCATTAATCCCTCTTGAAATAATATCTTTCATGGATTCGATGAGTTCATCAATCTCTTTTGGTGTGACTATAAAATTATAATCATTCGGAATTAAAGCTTGTTTTATTTTTTCATAATTATCTTCGTCTTTTAACTTGTTTAACACATCATTTGATTCCGCCTTTTTTTGCAAATCTTCAATAAATAAATCCAAACAGTCATTTGTAATCGAAGCCATTTCCACAACCGTTGGAACACCAATGGCGATGACTGGAATGCCTAAACTTTTTTCAGAAAGTTCATCTCTTGCATTTCCAACGCCGCCACCTGGAACAATGCCAGTATCCGAAATCTGGATGGATTTATTGATTCGGCTCACATTTTTAGAGCATAAACTGTCAATGGCAAGAATCATTTTAGGCTTAATTTTGTCAATAATACCACGTATGATTTCTGCACTTTCAATTCCTGTTGTGCCTAAAACGCCAGGCGAAATGGCAGAAATACTTCTAGTATTTTGGTCAATATATTGTGGTAAATAAATTTTAATATGTCTTGTGATTTCCACTTCGTTAACCACGCGTGAACCAAGACTGTCTGGTGTGGAATGTAAGTTTCCAAGCCCAACAATCATCACTTCTTCATCTTTTTTAATATGTTTATCTACAATACTCGCAAGTTCTTTTGCAATCACTTCAACAATTTTGTCCTCTTTTTCCACGGCAATATTATTAATTTTTTTGACATCAATGGTAATATAATTTCCGATTGGCTTTTTCAAAGCTTCTTCCCCTTGTGCGTTAGTAATAGCCACTCTCGTAATTTTTATATCCTCGATTTCTTCTTCATTACATTCGATACCATCAATCTCATTTTCTATCTTATTGGCTTTTCGATACAAATCACGTCTTTCGACCGCCATGTCTGTTCTAAAATCCATTTTCTTCACCTCGTAAGTAGTGTGGCAATTTGTGGGAATTTTATGCAGGAAATTGAGAAATTTATTGACATTTTATGTAAATTAAGGTATAATTATATATAATCAACATACTAACAACGGAGGTATCTCATATGAGAAATTTCTCAAGAATAAACCCATCTACAAAACGTCTAGATGCTGTTACTGTTCTGTTTTATGAAGGCATTCGGCTCTCTGAAGAGGAATGGGAAAAATGGAGTTCAACTGAGGAAACATTTTCTCCATTCAAAATTTTAGTTAATCCAAAAATTTGGATTTCAGAAAACTTTCCAACTGGTCTACCTGAATTTGAAAATTGTGGCAAATATCAAGTTCGTTGGATGCCAAGCTATGGGATAAAAAAAATCCACGACAATTATGTAGCATTCATAACCTTTCCACAATACATTACAAATTGGCGTTTGTGCTTAGTTTATGAATGTTCTGAAAAGCATGAATTGTTTATTTGGGATAAATGGGATGAAGTGTGGGTTAAGTTAAAACATTCCCACAATTATTATCCCGAAAAAGAGCAGCCTTTTATTCGACTACTTCATAATTGGATGGATTGGTAAAAAATAAAACTCACTCTATGTTTTATAAAGAGTGAGTTTTGTTGTATCAAAAAGATGTAAAAACTTTGCTTTACAATAATTTTTATATCTCTTTTTCTTCTATCCTCTCCAACACCTGCAACATCTACAACATCTGTTACAAGAATTCGTGTTATTATTTCCATTATGATTGTTATTACCGTTATTGTTACCATTGTTGTTATTGCCTGCATTATTGTTTCCTGTATTGTTGTTTCCACTATTATTATTTCCTGTATTGTTGTTACCTGTATTATTGTTTCCAACATTGTTGTTTCCACTATTATTATTTCCCATGTTGTTATTTCCGGAATTATTATTTCCGCCATTGTTGCCATTATCGTTATTGCAGTTACAACGATTACAATTGTTTGTGCTGCAATCGTTGTCACACCCACAATTTCTATTACTACAACGTGGATGGCAACAAAATCTACTTACTACAATCGCTGCAATAAACGCTAATAATGTATAGAACCAGGCAAGCACAATTAACAATGTGGTTCCTCCTAGTATAATCGCAACTGTTATGGCAACTACAAAGACGATGGCTGCTACTTTAAATGAGCAATTAATCAAGGTTTGTAAAACAGCTGCTATAATAATAACAAGGATTGGAATTACAAAAGCAATTAATAAGTCAGTCATACTTTATTTACCTCCTAAATTTATTAATCCTTTTGTAATATAATATTCGAATGGTTCCTTTTCGGTGATTTTTTATGTTAAATTTCTTTTTAATACGTTACTTCTACTAAGTATAATCCAACTGCCGGCAAGGTCTTTCCAGCTTTTTTTCGGTCTTTACTTTTTATGATTTCTGGTATTTCTTCTGGCTGAATTTTTCCAGTTCCAACATCAAGCAACGTACCTGCTATAATTCTGACCATATTGTACAAAAAACCACTTCCAGTTAATTCAATATATACTCTCTCATCTTGCTTTCCTACTTCTGCCTTAAAAATTTTTCGAACACTATTTTTACTACTCGTTCCACTTGCTTTAAAGGCTGAAAAATCATGTTCTCCTTCCAAATACTTCGCGGCTTGTTGCATTTTTTCTATGTTTAATGGAAGTGGAAATTGATATTCCAATTCTCGATAAATGGCTGTTCCTGTTGGAGAATTGTTGATTACATAACGATATTTTTTGGAATGAACTGAATATCGACTATGAAATTGTTCTTCTACTTCTTCAGCATGTTTTATCACAATACTTTTTTTAAGTCTAGAATTGATTGCTAGTGCAAATTTTTCGATTGGCAATGTACTATTCGTCTTAAAATTAGCCACTTGCCCTAAACTATGCACACCTGCATCTGTTCTTCCAGAGCCAATTAGGTCAATTTCTTCACCGGTTATAGAGGCAATGGCTCGTTCAATTTCTCCTTGAATATTTAATTTATTGGGCTGTTTTTGCCATCCATTAAAATCTTTTCCTTGATATTCTATGGTTAATTTAATGTTTCTCATTTTTTTGTTTCCTTTTTATGTTCCTAAAATTTATGGTATTTTTACCCCTGTTTTTTAATGATTTAGGTTGAGGGGCGATGTAGCATCGCCCCATATGTTAAGCAATTTTCTTGGAAAATTGCCTCATTTCTTTGGCATTTTGGAGAGAGGTTTCTGTGATTTCACCATTGGCAATTCTTGCAATTTCACGGATTGTTTGTTCTTCATTTAATTGCTTAATGTGTGTTTTGGTGGTGTTTCCTTCTTTATTTTTGGAAATATAATAGTTGAAATCGCCTTTTGCTGCAATTGTTGCTAAGTGCGTGACACAAATTACTTGATGGTTTTGTGCAATTTTTTTCATTTTTTCACCTGTGCTATTGGCTGCAATTCCACTGATTCCGGTATCAATTTCATCAAATACTAAAACTGGTGTTTTGTCTACATCAGCTAGAACTGTTTTTATGGCAAGCATGACTCTTGACATCTCACCACCAGAAGCAATTTTAATGAGTGATTTCTTCTCATCTCCTGTATTGGTAGAAATTAAAAATTCTACTTTGTTGCGGCCATTTGGGTTAAATTTATTGTCTTCTAGTAATTCTACATGTACTTCAAATTCTGCATTCTGCATCTCTAATTCTTGTAATTGCTGTGTGATTTCTTTGGCTAACTGAACCGCATGTTTTTGACGAATTTGATTCATTTTATCGCACAAAATCTCCATTTCATTTTGGAGTTGGGCTAATTTTTGTTTCAATTCTGCAACATAGGTTTCTAAATTGGTGATATCAAAAATTTCTTTTTGAATTTGTTGTTGATAGGCTAAAATTTGTTCAATCGTATTGCCATATTTTCGTTTGAGAGAATGAATTAAATCTAGTCTTTGCTCGATTTGATTTTGTTCTTCTGTATCAAAACTAATGTCTTCATTGGATAAATCACGTGCGGCTTCTTGGATTTCATAATAACTGTTTTTTAATCTTGTTACAATGTCAGAATAACTACTATTATATTGTTCAATTTTCTCTAAGGCTCGAATCGCATTGTTTAAGCTGTCAATGGAGTGATTTTCAATCTCGTTTTGTGCTTCTTGTAGATGGTTGGCAATTTTTTCGGAGGCTGCTATCCTTTTTCGTTTTTCTTCTAATTCATCATCTTCATTTGCTTGTAAATTTGCTTCTTGAATTTCGTTTAATTGATAATTTAATAAATCTAATTTTCGCTGTTTTTCAAGGTCATCCCCATAATTTAGCTGAAGTTCTTTTTTGAAATTGGTAAATTGATGATATAGTTTTTCATATTCTGTTTTTAAGTCAAACAATTCCTTTCCGGAAAAACCATCTAATAATTCAATATGTTTGTTTAAATCTAGTATGGCTTGGTTATCGTTTTGACCGTGAATATCGATAACATTTTTCATAAAATCTTTTAATTCATTCACTGTTACCAATCTTCCATCGATTTTGCATACATTTTTTCCACTGCTATTGATTTCTCGCGAAACAATGACATGGTCTTCATAATTGGGCAAAGAAATGGACATTTCAACAAAGGAATTTTTTTCTCCAGAACGTATCATTTCTTTGGAAAATCGACCGCCTGATAAAATTTTTAAGGCTCCAATAATCAACGTTTTTCCAGCTCCTGTTTCCCCTGTTAAAACATTGAATCCTTTTTGTAAATCAATGCTTAAATCATCGATAATTCCTATGTTTTTGATATGCAATAATGTAATCATGAAAAACCTCCTATACAAAAATATGTTCGTTAAATGTATTATATCAGGTTTTTATTTTTTGTCAATACATTTGTTCGTATTTTTTCAAAATTTTTGTAAAGAGGTTCTTTTTTTATTGTTCTTCTTTCTTTTCTTTTACTAACTTTTTTATTTTTTTCTTTGGTCTTGGCTTTGATTCCATAATTAAATTTTTCATTAAAATCTTTTTCAAAACATCTTCTCTGACGTCTGCAATTAAAGTTCCATCTTTGGCAATGGATACCTTCCCGGTTTCTTCTGAAACAACCACAACAATACAATCCGATTCTTTCGAAATTCCAATTGCTGCTCTGTGGCGCGTTCCAAGTTCTCTTGCAATATCTTTGTCATCCGCTAGTGGAAGCATACACGAAGCAGCTGCAATTTTATGATTGCTGATGACAACTGCCCCATCGTGAAGCGGCGTTTTAGGTTCAAAAATATTGACTAATACTTGTGGCGATATCTCCGCATTCATAAGAATTCCTGTGGAAGTAATATCTTGAATTTTGATTTCTCGTTCGATAACAATTAGTGCTCCTGTACCTGTTCTTGACAGTTCCATAGCCGCAATCGCAATTTTATAAATATTTTCTTTTATTTTGCTATTGACATCATCATCCATCCCAAAATATTTACTAAATTTATTGGTTCCTAATTGCTCTAAAGCCCTTCTCAATTCCGGTTGAAATATGACAATCAGCATAAATACGCCATAGGTCATTACCGATGATAAGATATAATTCAAAATATTTAATTTTAATAAATCACTTACAAACATGGCTAATATTAAGAATAAAATTCCTTTCAGCAATTGCCACGCTCTAGTTCCTTTTAAAATTTGAAATAATTTGTATAGCAAAAATACCACGATGGCTATGTCTAATATAGACATAATTAATAACATGGGTGTATTACACAATTCTTCTATGTAAGAAACAACCACATTTTGATAAATTTCTTTGATACTATTTAACATTTTTATCGACTCCTAACCTTGCATGATATAGAACATTAATGTTCCACAAACAGAAAAAAGCATTAAAATTACCATGATTATAGCAATAATTCTGCCTGCAATTTTCATTTTATCGACTGGTTTTTTCGTTTTATTTTTTTCTTCCATTTTTGTTTTTCTATCCTTTCTATTTTATTTTGAATCATTTTTTATTTTGAATTATTTTTTCGTATTGTTTTTTTATTTTGCATGAATTTGGGCGGGCGATTGATAATCGCCCCTACAACATGTCGTTCATGGAATATAGACCGTTTTCTTTGTGTAGAATAAAGGTTGCTGCTTTGATGGCACCTCTTGCAAATACGCTTCTGGAAGTACAATTATGGGTGATTTCAAAGCTTTCGTTATCACCAAAGAAAATCACAGAATGTTTCCCTACTTCTGTTCCTCCACGAATAGAATGGATGCCGATTTCGTGTTTGGTGCGTTTCTCGCGTTTGCTATGACGATTATATTCATAATTCATTTCATGATTAAATGCTTCGTTAATACTATCTGCTAAAATTAGCGCCGTTCCGCTTGGACTATCAATTTTTCGGTTGTGATGCGTTTCTATAATTTCAATATCAGAATTCTCTAACTTTACTGCAAGTTCACTTACCATTTTCGCCATTAAATTGATTTCATAAGACATATTAGCTGATTTGAAAATTGGTAAATTTTCTGCATAGTTGTTTATTTTTTTGATTTCAGTTTCAGAAAAACCTGTTGTTGCGATTACGATTGGAATTTGCTTTTGTTTGGCAAATTCTAAGATTTTAAACGTTGCTTCTGGCACTGAAAAATCAATAATAACATCAGGAAGAATATCAATTTCCTCTATTTTTGTAAAAACTGGAAACGGATTATCTCCTGTATCGATTCTATCAAAGCCACAAACAACATCCATGTCTTGTGCTAATTTTACTTGTTTAGCTACTTCTTGTCCCATTCTTCCATTACAGCCATTGACTAAAACTTTCATTTTTTAATTCCTTTCTTTATTTTCTTCTTGTTTTTCCAATTTTCTTAATTTACGCAATTTTTTTAGTGTTTTTTTATATTTTAAAAATCGAAAAAACTCTCTTGTGGCACAATATTTGTCAACTAAGGTTACAATATAACTTTCTGAAAATCTAGGCAACGGAAATGTTAACGGCCACATATGTTTTAAAATAATATCTTTTTCCACATCATTTAATTCAAAATTTTCGTTGGCATTGTGCAGGGCAATCCTGGGGTGTCTATAGGCATGAAAGCGTTTTTGCCCTTCGACACCTTTATTTCTCCAATCATAAAAGTAAAAATCATGAAGCATGGCTCCTCTCGTGGCTGAAATATAGTCAAGTCCTAACTTTTTGCAGAGTACATACGTATAAAAAGCTACTTCATAACAATGCTTATAGCGTGAGCCTTTCATATGCTGAACATGCTCTTTAAGCGATATCACACTGGAATTTTCGGTGATATCTTTTATGATTTCTCTAAATTCTTGTATGTTAATATCAACTTTAACTAAATTTGGCTTATGTTCTTCTGAACTCATTTGTACCTTAACTCCTTACGAACTTTTTAACTTTTCGATTTCTTGTTTTAATATTCTTTGCTTTTCCTGACTCATTTCTAACAAAGGAAGTCTTGGTGTTCCTGCTTCATAACCACATAAATTAAGTGCTGCTTTCACCGGAATTGGGTTAACTTCACAAAATAGACTTTGAATCAGTGGGATCGCTTTAATTTGTGCTTTTTGAGCTTTTTCTAATGTTCCATTTAAAAAGTCATCTACCATAGTATGCGTAAATTCTGGCATAATATTAGAAAGTACAGAAATTACTCCAATTCCACCAAGTGATAAAACTGGTAAAATTTGGTCATCATTTCCAGAATAAATGGCAAGTTCATCACCACAAAGATTTGCAATTTCAGCCACTTGTGACAAGTTTCCGCTCGCTTCTTTAATTGCCACAATATTTTCTATTTTAGCTAATTCTTGACAAGTTTTTGGCAAAATATTGACACCTGTTCTACTTGGTACATTATACAAAATAATTGGCAAACTAGTTTCTTTAGCAATCGCTGAATAATGAGCAATTAAGCCTTCTTGTGTTGTTTTGTTATAATATGGTGTGACAAGTAAAACGCCGTCTACTCCAACACTTTCAGCAAATTTGGTCATTTCAATCGCAGATTTGGTACAATTTGCTCCCGTTCCTGCAATGACTGGAACTCGTTTTTGCACAACATCGACTGCAACTTTAATGGTCTCTTTACGTTCTTCTAATGTCATCGTAGACGATTCACCTGTCGTTCCGCAAACAATAATAGCGTCTATTTTCCTAGCAATTTGGTCTTCTAGCAATTTTTCAAATTCTTTAAAATTGACACCTTCCTTTGTAAATGGTGTAATAATTGCTGTCCCACAGCCTTTAAATAAAATTTTTTTCATAATTTCACCTCTAATTTAAGGTACCGAAATGTTAATTAACATTTTTCTGTTTTATTATATGCTAGAAATACAAAAAAATCAATTAAAAATTGCAAGAAATTTATAGCACAACAAGACCACCATAATCCACAACCTCTAATCCTTCAAAATCAACTAATTCTAAGCCATATTTTTGCACAAAATCTTTGATTTTTCCTTGCTTATCAAGTTTTTTCAACTCTCCAAACACCACTATTTTATCTTCCACTCGTGCCATAGCACCACCAATAAATCCTTTCATCTGGCTGTATTCCCCTTTTTCATCCAATAACTTGATGTCTAAATCGTCTAAATACAATACCTCTATTCCATTGTTTGACAAAACTTTAGCAATTGTTAAATCTGTGACAATCACAGCATTTTGCTCTATCACAGCAATCGAACAATTGCTATAGCCTTGTGCAATTTGAATCTTAGTTAAATTTTGGGCTTGTATTGCTGCAAGAATTTTACTGTCTGTTAATTTAAAATTGTGTACAACAAATTTACCAATTTGACAAACATTATAGGGAACATCTGCTGGGTATGTTTTTCCAACAAAAGATGTTCCGTTCTTGAATTTTAATTTTTGTATCCTTAAGCTTATCTTTTAAAAAGCGATATTGTGACTTTTCTAGTATTAAGGTGTCATCGATTTTGCAAGCAAAAATGTCTACATGAGAAGAAATTTCAGGATAGACGTTATTCGATTTTGGTATTTCGATTAACGTATAACCTGAATTTTTAAAAAATTGTTTCTCTCTTTCACGCATTCTCTCATCGATAATAATTGTTTTCATCTTACTCCCACTCAATGGTAGCTGGTGGTTTTCCTGTAATATCATAAACCACACGGTTGACGTAATCAACTTCATTAACAATTCGATTTGACACTTTTTCTAAAATTTCAAATGGAATTTTACTCCATTCTGCTGTCATAAAATCAATGGTAGAAACAGCACGAAGTGCAATCGTATAGTCATACGTTCTTTCATCTCCCATTACACCAACACTTTTTAAATTGGTTAAAACAGCGAAATATTGATTGATATTTCGGTCTAAACCAGCGTTTGCAATTTCTTCTCTGAAAATCAAATCAGCATCTTTTAAAATGGTTAATTTGTCTTCTGTGATATCCCCAATCACACGAATCGCAAGTCCTGGCCCCGGAAATGGTTGGCGATATACTAAAAATTCTGGCAACCCTAATTCTAATCCAACCGCACGTACTTCATCTTTGAATAAATCACGAAGTGGCTCAATAATTTCTTTAAAATCAACACAGTCTGGAAGACCACCAACGTTGTGATGACTTTTGATTTTAGAACTGCTCCCAAATCCGCTTTCAATAACGTCTGGATAAATTGTGCCTTGTACTAAATAATCTACTTTTCCGATTTTTTTAGCTTCTTCTTCAAATACACGAATAAACTCTTCACCAATGATTTTTCGTTTCTTTTCTGGTTCTGAAACGCCTGCAAGTTTACTTAAAAATCGTTCTTTAGCATCTACTTTAACAAAATTCACATCAAAATCTTTGGTGAAAATATCTTCGACCTCCTCTGCTTCATTTTTGCGAAGCAAGCCATGGTCAACAAAAATACAAGTTAAATTTTTACCAATTGCTTTATTGATTAATGCTGCTGCAACTGAAGAATCCACACCGCCAGACAAGGCACAAAGTACCTTTCCATCTCCAACTTTTTCTTGAATGTTTTGAATGGTTTGTTGTGCAAAAGAATCCATTTTCCAGTCGCCTTTACAACCACAAATATTGTAAATAAAGTTTTTGATAACTTGGGGCCCATTTTTAGAGTGATTAACTTCTGGATGAAATTGAATTCCATATAAGTTTTTTTCTGTATTTTGCATGGCTGCATTTGGGCAATGTTCTGTAGAAGCAATGTTTTCAAAACCGTGGGGCAATTGGGCAACAAAATCAGTGTGACTCATTAAAAATGGGTTTGTATTTTCGAATGTTTGGAATAATTTGGATTGGTTGTTGATTTTTACGTCAATTACGCCATATTCTCTTTTTTCCGCTCTTGCGACTTCTCCTCCTAAAGTAAGAGTCATTAATTGCATTCCGTAGCAAATTCCTAGAATTGGAATGCCTAATTCAAATATGTTTGCATCACATTTTGGGGCATTTTCAGTGTATGCACTGGCTGGCCCACCTGTGAAAATAATACCTTTTGGGGCTTTTTCTTTGATTTTGTCGATTGAAATGTTGAATGGTACAATTTCGGAATAGACATTTAATTCTCTTACTCTTCTTGCGATTAATTGGTTATATTGACCGCCAAAATCTAATATTAAAATTTGTTCTTTATTCATGGTTTCCTCCTTGTTTTGAGATTTTATTGTAGTGCTTAGTTGGTTTCACCGTTGTCTACGTCTTTCAAAATAACATCATGGGCACCACCTTCTCGAATGCTGACACTGGAAACTAGAGTTAATCGTGCTTTTTCGTGTAATTCTGGAATGGTGATGGCTCCGCAGTTGCACATGGTGGATTTGATTTTGCTGATTGTGACAGCTAGGTTGTCCTTTAGCGGCCCTGCATATGGAATGTAGGAATCTACACCTTCTTCAAAGGCTAATTTTTTCTTGGTTGGATCTTCTAGGTATCTTTCCCAGTTTCTGGCTCTGTTAGAACCTTCTCCCCAATATTCTTTGACAAAGTTTCCGTTTCTTTTTACTTTGCGTGATGGACTTTCATCAAATCTAGCAAAATAACGGCCCATCATGACAAAATCAGCTCCCATGGCTAAGGATAATGTGATATGATAATCGTGTACAATTCCACCATCTGAACATACTGGAATATAGACACCTGTTCGTGCAAAATATTCGTCTCTTGCTTCTACAACATCCATTAAAGCACTTGCTTGACCACGGCCAATTCCTTTGGTTTCACGCGTGATACAAATGGAACCTCCGCCAACACCAACTTTAATAAAATCCGCTCCTGCGTCTGCTAAATAATAGAAACCTTCTTTATCAACTACGTTTCCTGCTCCAATTTTTACGCTGTCTCCATAATTTTTGCGTACCCAGTCAATCGTATTTTTTTGCCATACTGAATAACCATCTGAAGAATCCATACAAACCATGTCAACTCCTGCTTCTACTAAGGCAGGAATCCTTTGTTCGTAATCTCTTGTGTTAATTCCAGCACCTACAATATAGCTTTTATTTTCGTCTAAGAAAGAGTCTGGATTATTTTTTCTGTCTTCATAATCTTTGCGAAATACAAGATGGGCTAGGTTGTCGTTTTCGTCTAAAATTGGTAAACAACTAATTTTGTGTTCCCAAATTAGGTCATTTGCTTCTGCTAGACTAATGCCTTTTTGAGCCCAAACTAATTTATCTTTAGGAACCATAAAATTGTCAACTGGTTCTTCTAAGTCAACTCTTGAAACACGATAGTCTTTATCGGTTACTAAACCTAGAAATTTTCCATTTGGTGAACCATCTTCGGTTATCATAACGGTTGAATGTTTGGTTTGTTCAACGAGTGCAATGACTTCTCGGATAGGGGTTCCACTTTTTACGTTGGAATCACTATTGATAAAGCCTGCTTTATGCCTTTTTACATGTCTTACCATATTGGCTTGTGATTCAATGGATTGTGCTCCATAAATAAAAGAACATCCCCCTTCGCGCGCTAAAGCAATTGCCATTTCTTCACCAGAAACAGCTTGCATGATAGCCGATACAAATGGAACGTTCGCTTCATATTTTGATTTTTCTCCTTTTTTGAATTTTACAAGTGGTGTTTTTAATGAAACATTGTTTGGAATACATCTTTCGTCTGTTAAGTTTGGTAATAATAAATATTCGTTAAATGTTCTTGATACGTCTGGTAATACTTTTGCCATGTTTGCTTCTCCTTTCTATTTTTAAATGAAAAGTCCTATTTTTACTTTTAAGCTTTTGCTAAAATGAAATAGAACTTACCGTTTATTTATATTTTATAATTATACTATGAATTGACATAACAAGTCAAGAGAAACTGTTGATTTTTTTCGGTAAATTTGAAAAAATACTACAGCTCATAAATTGCATGTGCTGTAGTATTTCTGGTAAAGTTACTTTGCTTTGTTCTCTTCCAAGTGTTTACTCCTCTTCTTTTATTCGATTGAGGAAATCCTCTAACTTTAATAACGCTAATTCATCTGTATGATGAAAAACTCTTTTGATTTCACCAAGCAGTTCTTTGGTTGCTTCATCTTCCATGTTCCAAAACTTTTCATCCACATAATAAATCGGAAAATCTTCATCAGACCAATCTGTTCTGGAAATAATAAACAACATCACTTCACACAACAAATCGTCTGTAACCTCTGCTTTTGTTAAATTTAAATTTTGTTCCTCATTTAACCAACTGAAATCAGCCTCTTTCATAATTCTTTGTATTTGTTCTTTCGTAGCAATCCGACAAATCTCAAGATTGGGGAATTTTTTTAATTCCTCAAAAAACCTATTTTTTTGCATTTGGATTCTCCTTTTGTTTTATTTAAATCAGCTTATCATTTGGAAGAGAACTTTCTAAGCTCGATTTATGTTACTTATTTTACTATATTTTTTGAATTTTGTCAATTTTGTATCTTTTATTCTAACCAAATTGAATAAATATACGTATCTGTAGCTCCACTTCCACCAACACCTATAAAGTATGAATCTTGCGGTATTTGAGATATATCCCATTTAAATATAGCTTCTGTTTTATTGTATTCAAAACTGTCTGAACTATGAGTTCCAGATGACACAGAAAGCCCTCCCGTCATATAAATATACTTCGTTTTTCCTAATCTTAATCGTAATCCATCGTTCCATTCAAGTGAACCTGCTGTATATTTGCAGCATAATTTCGTATAATTTGTTATATCTATTGCTTGATTAGTAGATATTGCCCAACCACCATTAGCTCCTCCAAATCTTCGAGCATAAATAATATTATCTACTATGGAAACTGTTGATACAACATCTCTGCTAAGTATCCAACCTGACGTAATATCTTGACATTCTCCTTCTTGAAATAAATAAGTTCCATGTTTAGTTGTTATTTTTTCTGTATTAGAAATCCTACTTTTTTCTTCTTTATCAATTACTTTTACAAAAATACTATATTCTGTATTGATTTTTAAATCATTTATTTCAATTTCAGCTTCCTCAAATGTTCCTTTTAATTGATTATTTAAAAATACTTGATATTCTTTTATATTATCACTTTCCGTTGCTAATGTCTCTACTTTTAATTGAACAGTTGTAGCACCAATATCATTTATAATAAGTTTTGCTTGTGTAATCAAATTACTTGTATTTCCTATGTTTTCACCCGAACTCTCAGTCTGCCAATCCACTTTTCCAGTTGATTGTAAGATTCCATTTTCTCCTGCTAAAAACTTAGGGTCACGCCTGCTAAGATTAATAATACGATAATTGTCACAACTAATGCGATTAAAGTTATACCTTGATTTCTTTTTAACATTTTAATTCTCCTTTTTTTAATACAAAAAGACAATTCATATAAAGGTGTAACTTTTTACATCTTTATGATAAATTGTCTTTCCTCTTTATTTACGTATGTAATAATTAAGTTTGCTTTTATCCTTTTAAAACTACATGTGTGTATACTCCTGCAACGCTTTTGGCCATTTTGATTTTTCTCCTCTTTTATTGTTATTATGTTTCATTTCTCTATTAAGCGGGCAATTGATAATCGCCCCCAACAGAGTAATTTTATTATATTGGATATCTTTTTGTTTTGCAATAGATTTTGTAAAATGTAATAAAATTTTAATATTAATTTTAAATTAAATTTTGTCTTTTACCCAATCTTTTTCTGAATTTCTTCTAACCCCTTAGCCATCTGATCTGGACAAGAAGTTCCTCGATAACCACATGGAATGCCTTTTAATCGTTTAATCGCTTCTTCTAAAGTCATACCAACTAATAAATTTGATAAACCAACTGTATTTCCTGCACAACCTCCAACAATTTCGGCTTTTTTAATCACACCATTTTCAATTTCTACTGCCATCTCCCTTGAACAAACACCTTCTGGTTTAAATCTGTATTCCATTTTTCTTCCTCCTTTATTTTTAAAAACGCACAATTTCATTGTAAATCTCTATGATATATAAATCTGTCATTCCAGAAATATAATCAATTATAGCTCTACAATAATCTTTGCTATCTTCTAAGTTATAAATTATTTTATTCTGATACGCATTTTCTATTCTATCCTCTGTCTGTGCGTAATTGGCTAACCAACTAACAAATTCACTCGCAAGTTTAGGATAATAGCGAGCTAACTTCTTTAAATGATAGATTGTGTATTTTCCATTAAATTCATTCCTTAATGTATAAAATATTTCATTCATCACAATTTTAAAATAACGCACACTTGGCGAAATCTTTTCATTGCGATAAATCTTTTGATAATTAAAATCTTTTACTATTTTCATCATTTCCAAAGCTTCTTTTGAAAAACATAAACCTTTTTCTGGAGAACTATTTTTACATAAATTCACAGTTAAATAGTTAATCAAATTCGTATGATTCAAGTCAATTTTTTGAATGGCATGATTGATTTGCTGAATATCCTCATCCGTCAATAATTTCATGCTTTTGGCATCTTCTATATCACGGCCTATGTAAGATATTTTATCCGCAATTTTAACAACACATGCCTCCCATGTATACGGCGCAAATTCATTTGGTTTGGTATACTCTGCTAAATCCATTGCCTCTCTTCTCGGCTTCAAACAGGCTTCATCAATTTCGCCACAATGGGAAATAATACCATCTCGTACTGCATACGTTAAACTTAAGTTTCGTTTCTTATTTTCAAAATCAGTTAACAATTCAAGGTCATCCACAAAATGTAGACCATTCTTCTCATGCCAAAACGTCTCACCATATTCTCTTTCCGAAATGGCTGATAATATTTTTTCCCCTTGATGACCAAAAGGACTATGGCCTAAATCATGGGCAACCGAAATGGCTCTTGTTAGCTCTGTGTTTAACCCCAAATAATTAGCAATTGTATAACTTACTGATTCTACTAAATTAATATGCTCAATTCTAGTACAAATATGATCATTTTCTGGTGCGAAAAAAACTTGCGTTTTATGTTTTAAACGTTTATAGGCATTGGAATTTACAATTCTTGTGTAATCACGGTCAAAATCGGTTCGCATGGTGGAAAGACCGTAAACATGTAAATATAAATCTTTTTCACGCTTAATCGCAGTTTTCCATTTCTCATTCTTTTTTACCATTGCTACTTCTTCAAATTTCTTCATTTTGGTTCATTCGTTCCTCTTTTATTTTTCTAAATCATTGCGTATTTTTTGTAATTCTTCTTTTGAAAAATGATATTCTTTATTGCAAAAATGACATTTGGTATTGGCCTGTTCATCTTCTAAAATCATATCGTCTAATTCTCTTTTTCCAAGAGAGGCTAATCCATCTGCAAATCTGTCTTTGGAGCAATCACATTGAAATTCTATGCCTAAGTCATTGATTAGAAATAACGCATTTTCATCTCCTGTAACTGTTCTTATCATCTCTTCTAAACTCATTTCTTGCTCTAACATTTCACTTACACTTTGGGCTTTTGCAATGGCATTCTCGATTTGAGTGATTTCCTTTTCTGTGGCATCTGGCATTAATTGAATCATATAGCCACCACTTCTTTTTACGCCATTTTTGTCCACCAAAACACCTAGGGCAAGCACAGTTGGTTTTTGCTGCGATTGTGCAAAATATTCTGTAAAATCTTCCGCAATTTCTCCTGAAACCAATGGCACTAAACCATTATATGATTTTTTTGTAAATTCATTCTCACGAATAATATTTAAAAATCCATTTGTGCCAACTGCTTTTCCGACTGCAATTTTACCTTTTTCAGTAAGCGGCAATTCCACTTTTTCATTTTCTGCATATAGTTTTACGATAGCTTTATTTTGCTTTCTTTTTACAACACAAACAATAGAGCCAACTGGCCCACGACCATTGATTTGAATGGTGATACTATCTTCATTTTCTTTCATTTCGGTTAAGCCCATGATTCCCGATATTGTTGCTACTCTACCTAATACAGCTGTCGTGGTTGGTGTTAAATCTTGCAACTTGCGCAACTCTTCAACAAGTTCTGTTGTATCTGCAGCAATTACACTAACTTTTCCTTCACACGCTAAACCTTTTATGACTCGATTCATTTTTCTTTCCTTTCTATTTTATTGATTAAAAACATTTTTTACGGTTTCATAGCTATTCATCAATAACGCATATTTCATGTCTTCTGGGACATCTTCGTTATACATCGCATTGGTAATTGGAATGGTATAATACGAATAGCGTGGCATAAAAAATCTGGTTTTAATGATATAGTCAATCAAACAATCCTCTTCTTTTATAGCAATTTCATGTCTTTGCAAAAATTTTTTTAGGAGTTCCGTATATTCTTCATGAAAATAGTTGAAAATATGGGTATATTCTTTTGTTTCTATCATTCTTTCTTCGTTTCGTTCTTGTAACATTTCTACCTCGTTTTTTTGTACTTATTATTTTATTTTAACGTATATTTAAAAAAATAACAAGATTTTATCTAAAAAAAATTTATTTTTCTTTTATCAACTAAAAAAACTCACAATTTTTTTCATTTTTGATACAATTTTTATAGATTTTGCATATTTTACCTTGTCATATTTTATATTTTATGATATTATTTTCACGTTTAATAAAACAATTTAAGGAAAAAATATTGTTAGGAGGAAAAAAACTATGAAATTTGATGAATGGAAAAATTTTAACGAGGGTGATTGGACCCAAGAAATTAATGTAAGAAATTTTATCCAAACGAATTACACTCCCTATGAAGGCGATGCCTCTTTCCTTGCAAATGCAACAGAAAAGACACGCAAATTATGGAATGAAGTTTTGGATTTATATAAAAAAGAAAAAGAAAATGGAGGCGTTTTAGAAATTTCAAATGATATTGCTTCCACTATTACAAGCCACGAAGCTGGCTATATCGATAAAGACTTAGAGCAAATTGTTGGTCTTCAAACAGAAAAACCTTTAAAACGTGCTATTATGCCAAATGGCGGAATCCGCATTGTAGAAAAATCTTGTGAAGCTTACAATGTAAAAGTTTCCGACAAAATCGAAGATATTTATCACAACTATCGCCGCAGTCATAATGACGGTGTCTTTACAGCTTATACACCAGATATTCGTGCTGCTCGTAGTTCGCATTTAATCACAGGTTTACCAGATGGCTATGGTCGTGGTCGTATTATTGGAGATTTTCGTCGTGTCGCTCTTTATGGTGTTGACGCTCTAATTAATCAGAAAAAAGAAGAACTTTCCAATGCTGTTTCAAATTACTTCACTTCTGATATCATTCGTGAACGTGAAGAAATTCATGACCAACTTCTAGCACTCGAAGAATTAAAAATTATGGCTCAAAAATATGGTTTCGATATTTCCAGACCAGCCGCCAATGCAAAAGAAGCAGTACAATGGCTATATTTCGCTTATTTAGGAACAACCAAACAACAAAATGGTGCTGCTATGAGTCTTGGTCGTACTTCTACTTTCTTAGATATTTATTTTGAAAGAGATTTAGCAAACAACATCATTACCGAAGAAGAAGCACAAGAAATCATGGACCATTTTGTCATGAAATTACGTATGATTCGCTTCTTGCGTACACCAGAATATGACCAATTATTTAGTGGAGATCCAGTTTGGGTTACCGAAAGTATTGCTGGGCAAGGAATGGACGGTCGTACCTTAGTAACCAAAAACGCTTTCCGTGTATTGCACACATTAGAAACTTTAGGCCCCGCCCCAGAACCAAATTTGACAATTCTTTGGTCAACCAGTTTGCCACAAGGTTTCAAAGATTATGCTGCAAAATTATCCATTGACACCAGTTCCATACAATATGAAAACGATGATTTAATGCGCGAATATTGGGGTGACGATTATGGTATTGCCTGCTGTGTTTCTGCCATGCGTATTGGAAAACAAATGCAATTTTTCGGTGCTCGTGCCAACCTTGCAAAAACTCTATTATATGCCATTAATGGTGGTCGTGATGAAGTTTCTGGCAAGCAAGTAACCGCTCGATTTGAGCCAATCACAGCAGACTATTTAGATTATGATGAAGTTTGGAAAAAATTTGATACCATGATGGATTGGGTTGCTAAAACTTATGTAGAAGCATTAAACATCATTCATTTTATGCATGATAAATATTGTTATGAAAGTTTAGCCATGGCTCTTCACGACCGAGAGATTCTTCGTACGATGGCATGTGGTATTGCTGGTCTTTCCATCGTTGCCGATTCTTTTTCTGCGATGAAATATGCAAAAGTAAAAGTCATTCGTGACGAAACAGGCTTAGCGGTAGACTACGAAATTGAAGGAGACTTTCCAAAATACGGAAATGATGACGATCGTGTGGACAGTATTGCAGTTGAAATTGTTAAGAAATTTATGGCAAAATTGCGTAGCCAAAAAACGTATCGAAATTCAAAACCTACGATGTCAATTTTGACCATTACGTCCAATGTTGTATATGGAAAAGCAACCGGAAGCACACCAGACGGAAGAAAATCTGGTGCCCCATTTGGGCCAGGTGCAAACCCAATTCACGGTCGTGACACCAATGGTTCAGTTGCTGTATTAAATACCATTGCAAAATTGCCTTACAGACACGCAGAAGACGGTATTTCCTATACGTTTGCTGTAACACCAAAAACATTAGGAAAAGATGAACCAACCCGTATTCACAATTTGGTTTCTTTATTAGATGGATATTTTGTACAACATAGTCATCATATCAATGTCAATGTTTTTGACAGAAGCTTGCTAGAAGATGCCATGGAACATCCAGAAAAATATCCACAACTTACGATTCGTGTATCAGGTTATGCTGTAAACTTTACAAAGCTTACTCGTGAGCAACAATTAGATGTTATTAATCGAACCATTCATGAATCTTTATAAAGCATTTATTTAGGGTCACGGTTCTACCGTGACCTAGCTAATTTATGAAGAGAAAGGAATAAAAAATGGAAAATATCACTGGAAAAATACATTCATTTGAGTCTTTTGGAACAGTCGATGGGCCTGGGATACGATTTGTTATATTTATGCAAGGCTGTCCTTTACAATGCAAATATTGCCATAATCGCGATACTTGGGATGCCACAGGCGGAACGAAATATCCGGTTGATACCATTGTGCAAAAAGCCTTACGTTTAAAACCTTATATGGAAGTATCAAACGGAGGAATTACAGTTTCTGGTGGAGAACCATTACTACAAACTGCTTTTGTTACCGAACTTTTCAAAAAAGTAAAAGAGAAAAAAATTCATACTGCTTTAGACACTTCTGGCAGTCTCCCCCTCAATGAAAACATTCAAGAACTTTTACATTATACAGATTTAGTTTTGTTAGACATTAAACACATTGACAATCAAAAATGCATTGATTTAACTGGCGTACCAAATACAAATACCTTAAATTTTGCAAAATATTTGAGCAATCATGAAATTCCGATATGGATTCGACAAGTTTTAATTCCAGGTATTACGGCCGATGAAGATGACTTGAAAAAGTTAAAGGCGTTTATCTCAACTTTAAAAACAGTGGAAAAAGTAGAACTTTTGCCTTATCATAATTTAGGAAAATTCAAATGGGAGGCACTTGGTAAAAAATATGAATTAGAAAATGTAATCCCACCTTCTAGTGAAGAAATAAAGCGAGCAAAGGATATTTTGGGCATTTAATTATATAGGTAAAGAGGAAATTTGTAAGTTCAAATTCCCTCTTTTTTAAAGCCTTACAGCTACAAACGCTTAATTATAGCAAAGCTGTGTTTCATACTTCTTTGCTTTTTGCTTCAAAGCAGTATCGAAAAAGCAGTCTTCTAAAATCTGCTCAATCGTTCTTTCTTCTGACTTTTCTTTTTTTACTTCTTTGTTACCAAATTCCCGCATGATGAATTCCTCCTTCCGGGTCTCTTAATTCTAAAAATTAATTGCAATATTTCGATATTGTATCATACTCTTTACCATATTTCAAGTCTTTTTCGAATTATGTTAATCAAAATCGTATTTCAGTTTTCGACATAATCCTACAATTTTAAGCTTCTATTGCCATCTACTTTATTATCAGATGTCATTTTATAGCTTGTTTTTCTGCGATTTAAAATCGCATATAAAATCGCTGTAATCGGCACTGTAAATACAACTCCCATACTTCCTGCTAGAGCCGAAATGACCTCTTCTGAAATGGTTTCTTTGTTCAAAATTTCTGTCATACCCATGTCACATGCTAAAAATAACAAAATTAAGGTTAATGCACCACCAACATAAGCTAAAATTAAAGTATTGGTCATGGTTCCAATGACGTCTTTTCCAATGTTCATGCCACTTTTAAATAATTCCTTCCAAGAAATATCTTTGGTTTTATTCTTTATTTCATCTAAACTAGATGCAATTGACATTCCGACATCCATACAAGCACCTAAAGCAGAGATAACAATACCAGCAAAAATCAAATCTCTAAAATTAAAATGAACAGTATTCATATTCATACTAAGCTGAACCGCCTCTTCACACGCCCCCGAAAGTTTCGCCAAATGACCAAATACAACCGCAACAATTCCACTTGAAACAACACCTCCCAAAGTCCCCAAAGCTGCTGTTAATATTTTTTTGCTAAATCCTCCAATAATGATAAAAGTAAGAATGATAATCATTGCTGAAGTAGCGATTGTCATTAAAATTGCATCATATCCTAGATAAATTCCTTTGATTAGTATAAAATAAACCGCAAGAATTGTAATTAATAAACCGATAATGGCCTTTATTCCCTGTTTTCCGCCAACCAAAACAATACTTAATAAAAATAATCCAAACATGGCATAAATATACTTATCTCTAATTACATTTTGTACACTGGCAGTCACATTTCCCATTTCGTCTTCTACTACTTGAACACTTACTTTATCACCAACTTCTAGTTCATAGGCTTTTATTTTTCCATCAATATCATAAGATAAAATATAATTCGTTGTAAATTCTTCTGCTTCATAGACTCCATCTAATATTTCTATGGTAACTTCTTGTACAGTATCCGTAATAGAACCAGTTTCCACTTCTTTGATTTCACCGACTTTCATGACAACTGCTTTGCAATCAATTTGTGTGCTTGTACTTCCTTGAACTTGTGTGGCTTGATCGGTTGTAGGATTTTCTCCTTCTGTTGTTGCCTCTATTGCTAGTGTTATATTAATCATTATAATTACTGTAATGATAACTATTGCAATTTTTTTCAATGCTTGTTCCTCCTTAAAAAATGACGATATCCATTTCATTGGTATACTCTTTATTTCCATAGGCATATATCACATATACATAGCCTTCTTCTGTCAAAAAGTAATTTTCTGTTGCTTCTACTTTGTACATTTCACTGTTTAAATCTCTTTCAAAAAGAGTTCCATATTCTGCAGCTATAATTTTTGCATTTTCATAAGCTTTTTTGACTTCGTCTTGAATGCTTTTTTGGACAACTTCTACTGTGGTTTTCTTTAAATCAATCAAATTTTCTAGAGATATTAATTTTTCTTGTGAAAGGCTATAATTATAAGTTTTAATAGAAACTTTCTCTGATTTTCCTTCTTCTTTTAAGGATGCTTTTATAACAATCGACAAAATATCCGAGTTAATATATGCTTGATAGGTAACCCTATAAATCGTATTGCCTTCTGTTTGTCGCATGATGGCATTGGCTTTGTTGTAATATTCATTTTTAATTTCTGAATTTACTTTTTTAATGACTTCTGTATTAATATTTAAAATTGGTATTTGAGCATCTACACTATAATAGGTTTCATCTTGATTGACTAAATTATAGGCTGTATAAACAAGTTCTTTTTCGTTTTCTAATTTTTTTACTCTCATTTCATTGCTATTAATCTTTAACTGATTTTGAAATAAATCATTAAAATTACTTCTTAATAAATCATACTCTTCTGCTGTCTTTTTAGCGCCTATATTAATACCAATCATAAATGGATCTGTGTCGGAATATTTATAAAAAAATTGAACATAGATACTTAAACTTAAGGCTACGATACAGATTAAAATTAATACCATAAAAAATATATATTTATTTCTACCATTTAACTGGCTAACAAATCTTCTGATTGCTCTTTTCATGTTTTTCACCTCAAAAATTATTATAGCATTACTCAAAAAAAATAGCAAGGTAAAAATGAAAAGAAATCTTATATAAAAATCCCCCAGTATAACTGGGGGATTTACATATCGGCCTATAAGGCCT
>CAOJGX010000015.1 GCA_948435735.1 uncultured Clostridium sp. | reverse complement strand
CTAGTAAGAAGGCCTTATAGGCCGATATGAAAATCCCCCAGTTATACTGGGGGATAATTATTAAAAAAGGAAGTAAAAATTTGTGAGTAATTTAAGTTTAATACCAAAAATAGAAAAATATATAGAATATATGCTTATCCTATTATTAAAATTACCACGAACTGAAAAATATAGTATAGGTACAGAAATAAAAACAAGCATGTATAGTATGCTGAAAAATATATTATTAGCAAACAAGTTAGATAAGATTAAAAGATTACCAATATATAATATAGTAGATACAGAGATATATTTTCAAAGAATTTGCATACGAATAATGTATAATAATAAATGGATTGATGATAAAAAATATAAACATAGTAATGAGTTATTAAGTGAAATAGGAAAAATGTTAGGAGGGCTAATAAAAAGCTTAGGAGTAAAATAAAATGCCAAAAACGATTAGAAATATATATGAAAATGCAGTATCATTTGAAAATTTATTATTAGCACATAAAAAAGCAAGATGTGGTAAGAGAGAAAAAAAGAAGGTAATATTAGTAGAACTAATATTAGAGCAAGAATTATTAAGACTAGAAAAGGAATTAAAAAATTGTGCATATAAACACGGTAGTTATACAACATTTAAAGTGTATCAACCTAAAGAACGTATAATAATGGCATCAGAATATATAGATAGGATAGTACACCAGTGGTATGTACAACATTTTATAAAACCATATTTTGTTCCACAATTTATTAATACAACATATGCTTGTATTGAAGGTAGAGGTATGCATAAAGCTTCAAAAGATGTGCAAACTGCTATGAAATCTGCAAAAAGCAAATGGACTAGTTATTATATTCTAAAAATGGATGTTACTAAATATTTTCACAACATTGATAAAAGAATATTATGGGACATTTTAAAAAGAAAAATCAAAGATAAAAAATTACTTTGGTTAACAAGAGAAATATTATTATCTACTGAGGGAATGTTAGGGTTACCTCTAGGAAATTATACATCTCAAATGTTTGCAAATATATATTTAAATGAATTGGACCAGTATGTAAAACATAAATTAAAATGTAAATATTATTTTAGATATATGGATGATATGGTAATTTTATTGCCTAACAAAGAAATAGCAAATAATGTATTAAATGATATAACTATATTTTTAAAGGAGAAACTAGGATTAACATTAAATTCTAAGACAAGAATATTTAAGGATAAACAAGGTGTTAATTTTTGTCGGTTATAAAATAAACGAATATAGATTAAAAATTAGACATTCTAGTAAAGTACGAATGAAAAGAAAATTAAAACATTATACAAAATTATTAAAAGAAGGAAAAATTGAATTATCTGATATACAAAGAAGTATAGCAGGATGGTCAGGCTATGTTAATCATGCAAATTCTTATCATTTAAGAAAAAGCATGTTTTATATAGAGGGATAGGTTTAAAACTGGCTATTTTGGTGGCGGTGCTGATAACAATAACAATAATCCACCCGCAGACCTTAACAGGAACAATTTCAATCCTAATAACAAGAACTACAAAAACACGCCATATGCGTTCCGTCGAGAGCTCTAATATACAAGTTGGATTATATATTTTAAGGAATATATACAGTACAAATATTAGATATTAAAGGAAACCTATTCCTTCTTAAAGGGAGACTTTTAAGTAAATATGAATCAAAAACATCTGTATTAGTAAGCAGTAATGGTGAATATATGGATGTTTTGCTTATTAGTATGATTTGTATATAATTTATAAATATTAATATACATCTAAGCGACAACCTACGTGTATAGAACTTGATAAACAGAAATAGCAATGATTATATATACTACAACCACCAATATTGTCTGCTAAACAAAATATGGTGGTTGTTTCATTTCTCAGTATATATTATTTTTGTTTTTCAAATAAATTAGTTTTATTTCTCCGAATCTTTATAATGCTCCAAGAAATCACATATTTCCTTATCATATTCTTTATCATTATCTATCAAAAATTTTAAAAATTCCAAAACTGAACCGTTAAAAAATGTTCCAAGAAATTTTTTCGTAGCCTCCAATTTGTACTTTTCTTTATCAATTAAAGGAATAAACGTGTATTCTTTTCCGTTCTTTTCAGAAATACCAACTGCTTTTTTCTAGATCAATCGATTGATTAGAGTTCTTACGGTATTGTCATTCCAATTGAAATCTTTTACTTGTTCTATAATTTTTTTGCTTTTCACCGCTTTTTCTTTCCAGATTATTTTCATAACTTCTAGTTCTGCGTTAGATATTCTTTTCATTAAATTTTCCTCACTTTCTAATTTTCCTTTGAAAAAATTCTAAAATAGGTTTGCCAATTTTGTTTGATTTATTCAATTGAGAATAACGGTAAAATAAATTCCATTTAAAATCTCTCCTTTCTTCAAATTTTTAGATTATAGAATAGCAGGAAAAATATATGATAAGTATTCCACACAACTTTTGGGACATATACTTCATTGTGAATGATGGCACAAAATTATACCATAATACTGATAAATAGTAATGGTATGAAAGTGTGGTGGTATGTATGTCATTGATAGACATTTTTAGTCATAACGTAAGATATTATAGATTTAAGAAAAATTATTCACAAGAAAAACTTGCGGAAATGACTGGATTAAGTACGCATTATATATCTGACATTGAGCAAGGCAAATATAGTCCTTCCATTCCTACTATTGAAAGAATATCGAAAGCACTTGACATTTTGCCACAATTGCTTTTTACAGAAAACTCAAAAGCAAAGGACTTGTCTGCAAGAGTCGATATTCACCGTAAAAGTAGAATGTAGTAGTATACAATTACTACCATTCTTTACAATTATCTATTATTATAACACAAAAATTTTGTTTGGGACAGTAAAGATACAGATTTTTTTCTTTTTTTATGAAAAAATTATTGTATCGAGGTGTTTTAATGGAAGATTATAACAAAATACAAAAACTACTGAAAAAAGATTATATGCCTATCATATACAAAAACATAAAGAAATTTAGGATAGAAAGTGGTATGTCCTTAACTGATGTGGCTGAAATATTGGATATGTCATATGATTATTTAAGACGAGTTGAATCAAATAATGATAATGTAAAAACTTGTTCATTAAAATTGTTAATTAAATTTAGTATATTGTATCATAAAAATTTAGGTGATTTTTTGGAAGAGTAGAAATATTGTCAATAGGAAATTGGAATAAATTTGACTATGCTTCTTTGAATTGACTTCTTTATGCCGAGAAAACTATTGACAATCCAAAGTGGACAGTGTGGATAAATGCTTGAAAAAATTAATTTTGATTTGTAAAAAATAAATTATGGATTATGAAAATACGGATAGAATTTGAATATGAAACGGATAGATTTAAAATGTCCGATTGAAACATTTTTTTGAAAAGCTCAAACGGATATTTTGACAGGATAAAAAAGTCGAAGAATACAGGCAAAATTAGAATTTAAGGTGTGTCGAGTTTAAGGGGTAAGACACAGGTTTGAGGAGAAAAGTGAAAAGATGTGTAAATTTTGTAAGATGTAACACGAATGTTATGTCTTTTTATTTTATTCAAAAATTTTTGGAAATAAGGGGGAGGACAAAACTCGTTTTTCTGATGAAGTATATGAGGGGGAGAATTGTCATAAAAATGACAAGTGAAAAATATACTGTGTCGAGGAGGTATGTACGATGCAAGAAGATTTTAAGATTCATATGTTTTTTGATCAGCAAGGCGAAGAAATTGAGGATTTGTTGGTGCATTATTTGCTTCAAAGGTTAAATGAAAAAACTGGAGATTGTCTGTGAAAAAAGTTTGAATTTACAGAAAAGTGTGATATAATCACAGTAGGAATTCAAATTATTTTTTCAAGCGTGGAAGGAGGAATAATGCTTGAAGAAGTAATGGGAAAACAATACAAAATAGCCATTTATATTAGATTATCTAAGGAGGATAAGGATCGAGGATATGATGAAAGCGAAAGTATTACGAATCAGAAAACATTATTGATGGATTATGTAAAAAAACTAGGAACAGGGTATGAATTGGTAGATGTCTATGTAGATCCTGGTTATACAGGTACAAACTTCAATCGACCAGATTTTAAGCGAATGATAAATGACATAAATTTAGGTAAAGTGAATATGGTTATCACGAAAGATTTATCTCGTTTAGGTCGTGATCATATTGAAACAGGCGAATATATCGAAAAATGGTTTCCTGAAAAAAATGTGAGATATGTATCTGTAAACGATGGAATTGATACATTTTCTACGAATAACGGAAATAATGATATAGCACCGTTTAAATCAATCTTAAATGACATGTATTCCAAAGATTTATCGAAAAAAATTAAAACTGCTTTACATACGATGCAAACACAAGGAAAATGGGTTGCATCAGCAGTAGCAACAGGCTATCAAAGAAATCCAGAAGATAAGAATAAACTTATCATTTGTGAAGAAGAAGCAAAAATTGTGAAACTCATTTTTGATATGGCATATGCAGGGAAAAAAGTCAGTGAAATAAGGGATTATCTAAATAGTCATAAAATTCCGACAACCAACCAGATTCGATATCATAAAGCAACCTATTGGAATTCAATAACGATAAAAAATATTTTAAAAAATAAAATATATATCGGTGTTTCCGTTCAAAATAAGCGAAGCAGAATCAATTATAAAAACAGAAAAATGAGAATAAATCCTGAAGAACAATGGATTGTGGTTGAAAATACTCATGAAGCTATCATTGATAAGAAAAAGTTTGAGAAAGTACAAAATATGCTATTTGCTCAGAAATATACGAGAAATGAGAAAAGTAACTTCTTTTTGTTCGATGGTTTGTTGACTTGTTATGAATGTAAACACAAAATCGGTATAAGACAACACACGAATAGAAATCAATTATATATGGTATGCAATAACTATCGAACCTATTCAAAACTTAAAGTTTGTAGTTCACATGGATTTAGTTATAATCGATTAGAAGAAGTTGTTTTAGAATATTTAAGAGAATTATTCTCCAATATAAATGATGGAAAAATTGAACTGAGAATAAAAAATAGTAGAACAAAACAGGATTATAGGAAGATGCAAGAAAAATTAAAAGACGAGATTGACCGCATAAATGGCAATATTGATAAAATGTATGTTGATATGCTAAATCAAGAAATTAGCAAAGAAATGTATCAAAGGGTATCTAAAAAATTACAGAAAGAAGTAAAAGAAAAAGAAAAATCATATAGAGAATTGAAAGAATTAAGAAACGATTCTGATGAAGATGAGAGTCATGAAATAAAAGAAGTCGTGAAAGAGTTTTTGAAATTAGAAAAACCCACTCCAGAATTGATGCGAGTTCTGATTAATAGAATCGAAATACATCAAGATAAACAAGTGGATATTCTATTTAATTTTAAAAAACTAGGGAATATTAGATTAACGACTGTCTAATTTAAAATACACCAGAAGGAGCTATTATTTCAATGCCATTAAAAATGAAAGGTGAAAGTAAGGGAAAAGCATTTCTAAGTGGTGTACTATCAGGGATTGTAGAGCCAATTGCTGCGTTCCTAACAATATTATTAATTAATATTGTTGTTCCCATTTTACCCTACTTGCTAAGTTTTGCAGCAGGTGCGATGATTTATGTCGTAGTTGAGGAACTTGTACCAGAAATGCACGAAGGGAAAAAATCAACACTAGGTGTGATTGGTGTGACCATAGGATTTATTGTGATGATGGTATTAGATATTGTATTGGGTTAATATAAGAATAAGAAATAGAAGCTAAAATCTTGATGGTTTTAGCTTTTTAAAATTGATTTAAAAAATGAAAAATCAATTTTAAGCCATTTTTTTTAAAGTTTAGAGAAAAATGAACAAAAATTCAAATAAACGCCCCAAAAGTATTTTTCTGGATTTTTTAGAGCTATAAAAAGGATAGGTATCAGAGAAATGATTATAATGTATTTTTTTATGTTATCTATCATATAACAAATTTACAAAAAATCGCCAATAACATTGACAATTATTTTATTTTATACTAAAATACCCCTTACTGACTTAGAAAGGGGAAATAAAAATGAAAATACAATTATCCGAACATTTTACGTACAAAAAACTAATCCAATTTACCATACCAACCATTATCATGATGATATTTACATCAATTTATGGCATTGTAGACGGCATCTTTGTATCAAACTGTGTAGGTTCAGACGCTTTTGCAGCCGTTAATTTAATTATGCCAGCCTTAATGATGATAGGCTCGTTTGGCTTTATGATGGGAACTGGAGGAAGTGCCTTAGTTTCTAAAACAATTGGCGAGGGTGAAAGCGAAAAAGCCAAGCAATATTTTTCAATGTTAATCTATGTATTAATAATAATAGGACTAATTTTTACCATTCTTGGTGTTATTTTTGTAAAACCAATGGCGTCTTTATTGGGAGCAGATAGCAATATGATGGAAGCCTGTGTTACGTATGGAAGAACCTTATTACTATTTTTAATTCCATTTATATTACAAAACTGCTTTCAAAGTTTCCTGATTGTAGCAGAAAGACCACAAATGGGATTGCTCATTTCTATCTGTGTAGGTGTTATCAACATGCTATTGGACTTTTTGACAATGTATGTTTTAAAAATGGGCGTATTTGGCGCTGCTTTGGCAACAGGGATTAGCCAGTTAATAGGAAGCTGTATACCACTTCTTTATTTTGCACGAAAAAATAGTAGCCCTTTAAGGTTTACCAAAACGAAATTTGATGGAAAAATAATTTTGCAAGCATGTACAAATGGCTCTTCTGAGATGTTGACTAATTTATCCATGTCACTTGTGAATATGTTGTATAATGCACAGCTTATGAAATATGCTGGGCCTGATGGAGTGGTTTCTTATGGAATTATCATGTATGTTGGTTTTATATTTTTAGGGACCTATTTAGGTTATTCCATTGGAACAGCACCGATTATTGGCTATCACTATGGAGCCGGGAATACGGAAGAATTAAAGAATTTATTAAAGAAAAGTATACGATTAATTGGTGTGACTTCTTTGGTTTTGACAGGTTTGGCTGAAATATTAGCTCAATTACTGGCTTCTATATTTGTTAGTTATGATGCAGAATTGTTAGCTATGACAACCACAGCTATTCGCTTATTTGCTATATCCTATTTAATGTGTGGATTTAATATATTTTGCTCCTCTTTTTTCACAGCCCTAAACAATGGAGCAGTTTCGGCAACCATTTCGTTCTTTAGAACGTTGGTGTTTCAAACAGCCATGATATTTCTTCTTCCAGCTTTAGTTGGCTTAAATGGTATTTGGCTAGCTGTTGTGGTGGCTGAAATGTTGGCTTTAGTGGTAAGCACGATATGTATTGTTTGTAACCGAAAAAAATATCAATATACATAAAAATAAATTACTCCAATTGCTTGACTTAACAGAGTTCTTACGGTAAAATAAAAAAGAGGAGAGTGATGGTTATGACAGATAGAGAATTTAAAAAACAGTTGAAAAAATTAGGCATTGTGTTTGCTTTAATGCTTGTATTAATGGCTAGTTTATCCGTCTACACCTTAGGTTCTACCAAAGCAGACTTGTCCATTTATAAGCAAACAGAAAATGGTGACGATATAAAAGTTTTGGGCATGAAGGAAGATGAATTAAAACAATATTTATCACTCTTTGGAAATTTAGTAGTAGGTGAGGAACAAAATGAGAAGCTAAAATTATTGAATATGGCAACAAATTTTATAGATACGATGTGTTCTTCCTATGAAGTACAAACCAATGAAAATGGTCAAAGATGTTATGATGCCAAGATTGTCCATCAAATTATCAAAGAAACAAAAGGGGAATTTATAAAAACAGGTCTGAACATAGAAAATTATTATACCTATGACAAAGAAAGTAATCTCTATATACAAACTCAAGCTTTAGACAAAATTCCATACTGTCTTCAAATTGACAACATAACGAAAAATGGAGATAAAACTGAAATTACTTACCAAATCGCCAACATGACAGATACGCAAAGAGCAGAATATATGACAGGAAAACAGACACAGATACAAACCCAAACGGTAAAAATCACCATTTTAAATAATGTAGATTATGAATACTCTAAATATTTTGTAAGTAACATAGAAAACTAAAAAGAGAATGGAACAGTACATCTAAAAGTATGTTCCATTCTTTGTTATTTTTAGATAGAAATTTCTTCATCATAAATAGGAGTAGAATGATGACATGCAATATCAAGTTCTTGACTTGGTTCATAACTTGATTCGCAAGAATATATAATGGAGTTTCTAGCCACTTTGAATAAAGATTTTGGCATTAATTCATTTAATCTTTCGTAGCACTTTAAAAAAATATTCATTTTTTCCTCTAGTATGGTTGGATGGATTTCATTTTCTCCGTGCTAATGCATTTGCTTCAAGATAGGAATAACATAAAGTTTGATAGGCAGTTAAAGTAGGAATCGAACTAGAAGCTAATTCGCGAATTACCTGATGTGTGGTTTCGTTGTTAGTATCTAAAAGGGTGAAATCGGTTTCATATACGGTTTTTGATTCTTCTAAAGTGCGAGCAGCTATGACCATATCGATTACTTTTTTTCCTTCTTCTGCAAAGGTCTGTTCAAATTTGCTTTTTCCTAGAGCTAAGATAAGGTTTTTATACTGTAACGAAAATGCTTTGAAGTCTTCTATTGACATGTTTTGAGGTTTGTTTTGTTTAAGCAAGTTATCAAGAGAATGCAAATAATTGGTTTGTTCTTGTGTTAAGTAATTTTGAGGCAAATCGGAAGGTTCTTCTTCTAATTCGTACGAATTTTTGGTTCGGTCAGAGGAGACAATTAAATCTTCATTTCCCTTGTAGAAAGCTGCTTGCAAATCTTCAAATTTTTCGTCTGAATAGGCATTGTTTGCTAACATAAGCGATTTTGTCAAAGTAACATATTCTTGAGCAAGTTCTTTTGGCGGTGTTAATAAAATATGTTGGTTAAAGGCAGTATGTTTTTTTTGTAAAGTAGTATCATTTAAAGTAGCAATTAAAGTTTCTGTCTCATCGGTTTTCAAAATTTGATAAAGATTTTCAAAATAAGAAATGTCATCTATTATTTCTGGTGTTTCGTCTACTAAGTTTAGCTGTTGCAACTTTACAATAATGCAATTTTTTAATAAAATTTTATCTTTTGGTGAATGTAAATCCATAAATAAAAGTCCTTTCGAGTGGTATAAATAGTTAATTAAAAAATTTTGCCTAATAGTTAAGATAGTTGGCAAAGAATACATAATATCCCTACCATAACAAATTATACCACAAAAATTTAGGTTTGTGTTAAATGTTACCAAAATGTAATATAAAAAAGAAAATGTTACTACTTTATGATTTTTAGTGTCATTAAGCTATTGACTTTTTTTGTAAAATATGGTATAATATAGATAATAGTTATCAATTTTATTGATACAAAAATGAGATTTATAAATAAAAAATATTTATGTGTTCGGATTAAAATATAGAAAAATAGCCCAAATTTAATTGGTCTTTCTTAAGTTGTGTTTTTTAAACACTGGTTAAGTTTTTTTAAGTTGGATAAAATTGAATATTAAGAAAGTAGATTATGTATTTATGTTTAATTTATACTTGCTAACAAGTATAAGATTGAAAGAAAAAGTAAATACAATAAATAAAGAGAAATTTTAATAAATCAAAGATGTATTTATGAAATTGATACGTAAGAAAAGGAGAGAGAAATGGAAAAAAAGAAAGAAGGATTTGTAAAAAAAAATCGAGAGAATAGGCCAAATTCTCAGGTTGCGATGAAAAAAGAAAATCGTCCGAATCAAAGGATAAAACAGGAAAATAAACCACCTGTCAGAAATAATCGAAGACCTAAAACGGCTAACAATAAGGAAGAAGTTGCCTTTAAAAAAGAAAAACTAAAAATTATACCACTTGGTGGTTTGCAAGAAGTGGGAAAAAATATAACTGTTTTTGAATATGAAAACGAAATTTTAATTGTAGATTGTGGTGTGTCTTTCCCAGAAGATGACATGCTTGGAATTGACTTAGTTATACCAGATTTTACGTATTTAATCAAAAATAGAGATAAAATCAAAGGCTTGGTTATAACCCATGGTCACGAAGATCATATTGGTTCGATTCCTTATTTGCTGAAAGAAATTAAAGTGCCAATTTATGCGACTAAATTGAGTGCAGGTCTTATTAGCAATAAATTAGAAGAACATAAATTAGCCAAAAGTACAAAATTGCATATTGTAAAACAAGGGGATACAATAACATTAGGAAAATTTAAAGTAGAATTTATCAGAAGTTGTCATAGTATTCCAGATGCAGTTGCACTTGCGATTCACACACCAGTTGGAGTCATTGTTCATACAGGAGATTTTAAAGTTGACTATACGCCAATTAATGACGAAACAATGGATTTCGGCCGTCTAGCAGAACTTGGTAACAAAGGTGTTTTAGCCCTTATGTCAGATAGTACAAACGCAGAAAGAAAAGGATATACGATGTCAGAACGTACAGTTGGTGAAGTGTTTGATAAATTATTTGTGAATTGTACAAAACGAATTGTTGTAGCAACTTTTGCATCGAATGTTTATCGAATTCAACAAATTGTCAATTCAGCGGTTGCAAACAATCGAAAAATTGCTGTTTCTGGTAGAAGTATGGTCAACATGATTGAAACAGCTATGAAATTAGGGTATATTGATGTGCCTAAAAATGTTTTTATTGATATCGACATGATTAATAACTATACAGATGAGCAACTTGTTATTATCACGACAGGAAGTCAGGGAGAGCCAATGTCAGCTTTGACTAGAATGGCAACAGGTGAGCATAGAAAAGTGCATATTACGGCAAATGATTTAGTCATCATTTCTGCCACACCGATTCCGGGAAATGAAAAATATGTTTCCAAAGTTATTGATGATTTAATGAAAATTGGAGCAGAAGTTGTTTACAGTTCACTTGCTGATGTCCATGTTTCAGGTCATGCTTGTCAAGAAGAGCAAAAATTGATGCTTGCTTTGGTAAAACCAAAATATTTTATTCCGGTTCATGGCGAGTATCGACATTTAAGAGCACATAGTGAGACAGCCAAACTAATGGGAATTAATCCGAAAAATATATTTTTGATGAGCAATGGTCGTGTTATGGAAATTGATGAAAACCGTGCAAGACTAAGTACAACGGTTCCATTTGGAAAAGTCATGGTAGATGGTTTGGGTGTTGGCGATGTTGGAAATATTGTATTAAGAGACAGACAACATTTATCGCAAGATGGCTTGATTATTATTGTATTAACTATGGATTCATCCAATGGAGAAGTCGTAGCTGGGCCAGATATTATATCAAGAGGTTTTGTGTATGTGCGTGAATCAGAGAATTTGATGGATGATGTCAAAGTTGTGATTAAGAAGCAAATCAACCAATGCGTAAAAAATAATATAACTGATTGGACAACCATAAAAACTACCATTCGAGATTCTTTGAGGGAATATATTTATAAAACAACGAAGAGAAATCCGATGATCCTTCCTATTATTATGGAAGTATAGCGGAAAGTACTGATTTCAAGCCTTTTGTGGATTAAGGGAGGGACTAAGGAACTCTTTTAGAACTACCAGAGTAAGTTTGAATAGGTTTTTGAGTATAAAATTTGTAATTTTTTTTATAAAAAAACCATAAAAATTTAAGTGAATTTTAAGAGTGAAAATTATAAAGAATTGAGCGAAATTTTGATATAAAAATTCATAAATTATTGTTAATAAAAATATAAAAACAGGAACTATTTTTTTTACATTAGTTCCTGTTTTTTGTTGTTCAGTAGTTAAAATATATAAGTTTTTTCGTTCTTTATAAGTAACTAATTTTAGTGCTTCTTGTTTTTTTTCAATGGAAATATGAGTATAGATGTCATCACCAATATCATCATTACTGTGACCTATAGAAGAATTAGAATTAGTTGATATAGGAGAAAAAGAAACGTTAGGATTAATTAATATAGAAGAAAAAGAAAGTGTGGTAGCGAAGACATTGAGAGTTATGAAAATATTGAAAGAGAATGGAGTAAATTTAAAAAATATACAAATGATTGAAAAAGGAAAATTTACTTTATTATCGGAAATACAGCAGGAAGGGATTAATATAGAAAAAATAATAGAGAATAATGACTTAAAAAGAGATTTTCAATATGGAATGAGACTTATGGAGTTAAAAGAGACTTATAAAGGAAGAACAAAATGTAAAATAACAGAAGAAGAAAGAAGAATGGCGGAAGAATTAGGATTGATAAATTCAAAAGATATAAAAGACAAATTAAAATCCACAGTTTCCAAACACGTATCCACCAACCAAGAAACCAGAGCAGAACTAGCCAGACAAGAAAAAGAACTCACAGGAAATAGAGAAAACGAAGGAGAAATAAAAGATGATTAATCCAAAAGCCTATACAGAAGTAAACGAAATTATCAAAAGTATGCTACAAGAAATGCAAAATCAAATTCCAGAGACCTTAAGAAAAACCATAGAATATAACATGGATCCCAATTACCCATTTGAAATCAAAGATTTCGAAGAACTCCATTTACTAAAAGATACTGAAAAAGTACTTTCTGTTTTATACACAGACTATTTTGCAACACCAGAAGAAAGACAAGTTATCTTAGCCAAAGAAAAACAATTAGAAAATAGAAAAAAACTAGAAAAGCAAGAAAAATATCCGGCTGATTTTATGAAAAGTAAGAGCCAAAAGCAGTTTTCTAAAGAAAATAAAGAGAAATCTCTAATTGTAAAAAAAGAAAAGTTATATATGCGTGCCTTTAGGCGAATCAAAGAATGGTTTGGATTAGCATAATCCTCTTGCCAAAACACAAAAAATACAGTATAATAATACAAAACCAAAAACGGAGGAAAAAAACTTGCAAAACAAACAAAACCAAATCAGAAATTTCAGCATCATTGCACACATCGACCACGGCAAATCAACCCTAGCCGATCGCATCATCGAAATGACAGGAGCCCTATCCCAGCGCGAAATGGAAGCCCAAGTCCTAGACAATATGGACATTGAGCGTGAACGAGGTATCACCATCAAATCCCAAGCCGTAAAAATGAGCTATACTGCAAAAGACGGTCAAACCTATGAATTTAACTTAATCGACACACCAGGTCATGTCGACTTCAATTATGAAGTGTCCAGAAGTTTAGCTGCTTGTGAAGGTGCCATTTTGGTTGTTGATAGCACACAAGGTGTTGAGGCACAAACACTTGCTAATGTCTATTTAGCATTAGACGACAATTTAGAAATTTTACCGGTCATCAATAAAGTCGATTTGCCAAACGCAAGACCAGACGAAGTCAAAGCCGAAATTGAAGAAATTATCGGCATTCCAGCCATGGATGCTCCCTGCATTTCTGCCAAAACAGGCTTAAACGTAGACGAAGTGCTAGAAAGAATTGTAACCGACATTCCAGCACCTTCTGGAGATTCTGAAGCCCCCTTGCAAGCCTTAATATTCGATTCAGTTTATGACAATTACAAAGGTGCCCTAAGCTATGTTCGCATCAAAAACGGATGCATCCAACCCAATGACGAGATTTTATTTATGGCAACAGGAAAAATTTTCACTGTAACAGAAGTGGGATATTTTAAAGCAGGAAGCTACGAGCCAACCAACGAACTAAAAGCTGGTGAAGTTGGCTATATTTCAGCCAGTGTCAAAACCGTTTCTGATTTACATGTTGGTGACACCATTACCTTAAAAAACAATCCAGCACCAGAAGCCTTACCGGGCTACAAAAAGGCCAATTCTATGGTATATTGTGGCATGTATCCCGTTGACGGAAGCGAATATGAGCCATTAAAAGAAGCTTTAGAAAAACTAAAATTAAACGATGCCGCCTTAAATTATGAACCAGAAACCTCAGCAGCTTTAGGATTTGGTTTTCGATGTGGTTTTTTAGGTCTTTTACATTTAGAAATTGTCATCGAAAGACTAGAACGCGAATTCGATATTGGCCTGATTACCACAGCACCATCCGTTATTTATAAAGTGCATAAAACCAATGGAGAAGTCATAGAACTATACAATCCAGTTGATTTACCGCCAAGTACTGAAATTCGCATGATGGAAGAACCAATCATGAAAGCTGAGATTATGATACCGAAAGAATTTGTTGGGAATGTCATGAATGTCTGTCAAGAAAGACGTGGAACGTATGTCGATATGCGTTATTTAGATGAAACAAGAGTCACCCTAGAATACGATTTACCACTCAACGAAATTATCTATGACTTTTTTGACACCATAAAATCCAAAACCAAAGGCTATGCCTCTGTTGATTACGAATTCAAAGAATATCGAAAAGCAGAATTAGTTAAACTTGATTTGCATATCAACAATGAAGCAGTGGATGCATTATCGTTTATTGTTCATAAGGATTCAAGCTATGAACGTGGCCGCAAAATGGCAGAAAAACTAAAAACCGTTATACCAAGGCAATTATTTGAAGTACCGATTCAAGCAGTAGTAGGCGGGAAAATCATTGCCAGAGAAACGATTTCTGCGATGAGAAAAGATGTTTTAGCCAAGTGTTATGGTGGTGATATTACCAGAAAAAAGAAATTGTTAGAAAAACAAAAACGTGGTAAAAAGAAAATGCGTGAAATTGGAAACGTACAGGTACCACAGGAGGCATTTTTGGCGGTATTAAAGCTAAATGATGAAGGATAAGAGAACCAAAAAACACTTGACACAACAACCATTTTATTTTATAATATAAAAAATAGCATTTGACCTTAAACTAAGTAATAAAAACAGTTTTTCTAAGAGAATCTGCGGTAGGTGTGAGCAGATAAAAACGTTTTATGAAATCTACTTAAGGGAAGCTTCCTAGCAAACTAGGCCGATTACTTGCAGGTTATAGCAAGAAAAAAGTGATAAAGTAAGGTGGTACCGCGTTTATAACGCCCTTATACAGTTTTTGCATGGGGGTGCTTTTGTATATAAAATAAAGATAGGAGGTAGAAAATGGAAGAAGTAAAAATAGGGAAAGTATATCGTCACTTTAAGGGAAATTATTATTTTGTCGAGAATGTTGCATTAGATTCCGAAACGAAGGAAAGAATTGTTGTTTACAAGCCAATTTATAATAGAATGGACTCACAAATTTGGGTAAGATGCGAGAAAATGTTTCTAGAAGAAATTCCAGAAAGACCTGATAATATAACGGGTCAAAAACACAGATTTGAATTGGTGACAGATTTGGAAAAAGATTTTACAAAATAAAAAAAGGAGGAAAACGATGATAGATATTAAATTTTTAAGAGAAAATCCACAAACAGTGAAAGAAAATATCCAGAAAAAATTCCAAATGCACAAATTAAAATTAGTGGATGAAGTGATTGAACTTGACAAAAAAGCAAGAGAATTGATTGTAAAAGGTGATGAATTGCGTCAAAATAGAAATTTATATAGCAAAGAAATTGGAAAATTGATGAGTGAAGGAAAAAAAGAAGAAGCAGAAGCCATCAAAGCAAAAGTAAGTGCGATTAATGAAGAATTGACAGAAAACGAAAAGTTAGAAACAGAGTATCGCCAAAAAGTAAATGAAATCATGATGAAAATTCCTAACATCATGCACGAATCTGTACCAATTGGAAAAGATGATAGTGAAAATGTCGAAGTTCAAAAATATGGAGAGCCAGTTGTGCCAGATTATGAAATTCCGTATCATGCGGAAATCATGGAAAATTTATCTGGATTAGATTTAGACAGTGCACGCCGTGTGGCTGGAAATGGTTTTTATTATCTAGTTGGTGATATCGCCCAGCTTCATTCTGCCATTATTACGTATGCACGTGATTTTATGATTGAAAAAGGGTTTACGTACTGTATTCCACCATTCATGATTCGTTCTGATGTGGTAACAGGCGTTATGAGTTTTGAAGAAATGGATGCCATGATGTATAAAATCGAAGGCGAAGATTTATATTTGATTGGTACAAGTGAACATTCGATGATTGGAAAATTCAAAGGTCAGATTTTGAAAAAAGAAAATTTACCCTATACAATGACTTCGTATTCACCATGTTTTAGAAAGGAAAAAGGGGCACATGGCATTGAAGAAAGAGGGGTATATCGAATTCATCAATTTGAGAAGCAGGAAATGATTGTTGTGTGTGAGCCAGAAGAAAGTTATCTGTGGTATGATAAAATGTGGCAATATACGGTTGAATTATTTAGAAGTTTGGAAATTCCAGTCAGAACGTTGGAATGTTGTAGTGGAGATTTGGCAGATTTGAAGGCAAAAAGTGTGGATGTTGAGGCTTGGAGTCCAAGACAACAAAAATATTTTGAAGTGGGAAGCTGTTCAAATTTAACAGATGCCCAAAGTAGACGTTTAGGAATTCGTGTCAAAGGGGAGAAAGAAAATTATTTGCCACATACTTTGAATAATACAGTTGTTGCGCCACCAAGAATGTTAATTGCATTTTTGGAAAATCACTATCAAGCAGATGGAAGTGTGGATCTTCCAGAAGTTTTGTGGAAATATATGGGGGGAAAGAAAAAGTTAGAGAAGAGCAATTGAGGCTTGACAAAGTTTGGAAATATGTGTATAATGAGTTTGTTAAATAAATATAGTTATGTTTATGCGTTATAAAAAAAGAAAAAAACAGGTAGTGTGCTGTACTACCTGTTTTTATTTAGCCAAAAAAGTATGTTAAAATGTCTAAGAAATTTTTAATCGTTGAAAACAGTAGATGTAATTTTGGTAATATGCCTTTTTTGACTTTTTTCTTATGTATAAAGTTATGTTTACGCATTCTTATCACCTCCTTTCAAGAGTTAATAAAAATGTTAGAACTGGAAATTCTTTACTCGAATGAGTAAAGTTTCAAGATAATAATGTTTAAATTATAACATGATTTATTTTTTTATGCAAGAAATAAAAACTGAAAAAGTGAGAAAATTTAACGTTCATCATTTTTGATAAATATCCCAGAACCCATTTTAAGCGATTTTTTTCAAAAAATTGAGAAAAATCATTAAAAATGAGAATAAACGCCAAAAAACCATATTTCTGTGTGTTCTAGACATATAAAAAGGTATAACATCGGAAAAATCATTTTTTTGACGAGGTGTTAGAATCGTTTTTAAGACCATCTTATTACGAAAGTAGATATAAAACACCACTGAAACCGAAACCTTCTTAAAATGCCTCTAAAACGTTCCTAGGGGCTTTTCAGATTTTTTAAAAGAGAAGCTTAAAAATAATGACATCAGAATTAGACAAATAAAACAAGAAAAATCTTCATGTTTTTGCCAAAAGGAATTGCCAATTAAAGTCAGATGTTATATAATAAAGGCAAATGGTTAATTTAGGAGAAATTAGATGAATAAAAAATGGGAGATTTGTGAGTATGATGCAGAATTAGTAAAAAAAATCGCGGGGGAAAATAAAGTATCAGAACTAATGGCAACTTTGCTAGTGAACAGAGGAATTATTGATAAAAAAGAGATTGAAGTATTTTTAGCACCAACAAGAAAGGATTTTCATGATCCCTTTTTAATGCCAGATATGAAACAAGCTGTTGATAGAATTCAAACAGCCATCGAAAAAAACGAAAAAATCATGATTTATGGTGATTATGATGTGGATGGTGTAACCAGTATTACCGTTCTAAAAAAGTTTTTGAAAGACAGAGGCATGACGAATGTTGGTTACTATATTCCCAAACGATTAGACGAAGGATATGGCTTAAACCAAGAGGCAATCCGAAAAATTCAGGAAGAGGGATATCAATTAATGATTACGGTAGACTGTGGCATTACAGGAATGACTGAGATTGCTTATGCGGCTTCTTTAGGGATGGAAGTTATTGTCACAGACCATCATGAGCCATTAGATGAAATTCCAAAAGCAGTTGCTGTCATTGATTGTAAAAGAAAAGATTCGGAATATCCATTCAAAGGTTTAGCAGGTGTTGGTGTTGTTTTCAAATTAACACAAGCTTTAAGCCAAAGACTTGGTTTAGAAGAAAAAGAATATTTAAAATATTTAGATATTGTCTGTATTGGAACCATCTCAGATATTGTACCATTGGTAGACGAAAATCGAGTGATTTCTAAATTAGGTCTAAAATTGGTAGCACAAACAAGATGTTTGGGTCTAAAATGTTTGCTAGAGGCTAATATCGGCAAAAATACTTTGATAAATGCTACAACCGTTTCTTTTGGTATTGCACCACGTATTAATGCGTGTGGCAGAATTGGTTACGAAACAGAAGCTGTCAAGTTATTTATGACCGAAAACTTGATGGAAGCAAGAGATACTACTGAAAAATTAAATGCTTATAATCAAACCAGACAAGAAATTGAAAAACGTATTTTTGAAGAAGCAAAAGAAATCATTGAGAAAAATCAAATGCAAAATCGTAATACCATTGTCATTGGAAAAGAAGGCTGGCATCATGGAGTGATTGGAATTGTGGCTTCTAAGATAACGGAATTGTATTTTAAACCAACTGTACTAATTGGTTTTGAAGATGGAATCGGCAAAGGTTCTGGCAGAAGTGTTCCCGGTTTTGATTTACACGAAGCATTGCATCGTTTAGGTAGCTATTTGGAAAAATATGGAGGCCATGAAATGGCGGTAGGTGTTACGGTTCATCAGAAAAATTTTGATCAATTTGCGGAAGAACTTGAAAAAAGAGCAAAAGAAGCACATACAGAGCAAATTATTCCGATTATTTCGATTGATAAAGAAATCACAGCCAAAGAATTAACTTTAGAAATGGTTGAGAAATTAATGGAATTAGAACCGTATGGAACTTCCAATAAAGTCCCGATTTTTCTAATGAAGAATTTGAAAATTGATTCCATTCGTACGTTAGTAGAAGGAAAACATTTAAAATTAACGATACAAGATGGTGTGAATATGATGAACGGCATCGGATTTAATTTAGGCCATTATGCAGATGAATTTTTGCTAGGCGATAAAGTTGATATTATTGGCATGCTTGAGATTAACGAATTCAATAACACAAGAAGTATACAAATCAATATAAAAGATATGCGAAGGTCGTATCAATAAAGTTTACCTAGAAATGGAAAGGATGTAACACGTATGACAGAAGTCAAAAATGTCACAATTGAAGAGATAATTGATAAACAACTTGAAAATTATGGCGATAAAGCCAATATTGATTTAATCAAAAAAGCGTATGATTTAGCCAATTCCAAACATGGAAGTCAATGTAGAATGTCTGGCGAACCTTATATCATTCATCCGATGAATGTTGCCTTTATTTTAGCCAATTTAGGAATGGATGATGAAACATTATGTGCTGCTTTATTGCATGATGTCGTAGAAGATACAGAGTTGACAAATGAAGATTTGGTTAAAGAATTTGGAGAAGCGATTGCACAAATGGTTGCAGGTGTTACGAAGTTAGGGAGTATTCGTTTTACCAGTATTGAGGAAAAACAGGCTGAAAATTATAGAAAAATGTTTCTTGCGATGGGAAAAGACATTCGTGTTATTTTGATTAAGTTAGCTGACCGCTTGCATAATATGAGAACACTGAAATATTTAACACCAGAAAGGCAAATTGCCAATGCCAAAGAAACAATGGAATTATATGCGCCACTGGCAAATCGTTTGGGTATTTATTCGCTAAAATGGGAATTGGAGGATTTATCGTTTAAATATTTATATCCAGAGGCATATCACGAAATTGTGGTGGAATTGGCTAAAAAGCGAGAGGAACGTTTAGCATTTATCAACAAAATAAAAGAGGAGTTAGGGGAAAATATTGCTAAGCAAAATATCAAAGTGGAAATTACAGGTCGTGCAAAACATTTGTATAGTATTTACAAAAAAATGCAACGAGATAAAAAGGGCTTAGACCAAATTTATGATTTATTTGCCTTACGAATTTTGGTTGACAATGTTCGAGATTGTTATGCTACGCTTGGTATTGTACATGAAATGTATACACCGATGCCAGGCAGATTTAAGGATTATATTGCCGTGCCAAAAACGAATATGTATCAATCCATTCATACAACGTTGCTTCGGACCAAAAGGTGTTCCTTTCGAGGTGCAAATTCGTACTTGGGCCATGCATAAAACCGCAGAATTTGGTATTGCAGCACATTGGGCGTATAAAGAAGCAAGCAACAGTGGTCAAAAAGAAAGTGTTGTGGTTAATGATGATAAATTAGCTTGGTTAAGAGAAGCCTTAGAATGGCAGAAAAATACAGAAAATCCAATTGAATTTTTACGTACGTTAAAAACAGAATTATTTGAAGATGAAGTCTATGTTTTTACTCCAAAAGGCATGATAAAAGTCTTACCAATGGATGCTACACCAATTGATTTTGCTTATAGCGTGCATGAACAAATTGGTCACAAAATGATTGGCTGTAAAATCAATGGTAAAATGATGCCAATTATTACCCAATTAAATAGTGGTGATATTGTAGAAATCTTGACTTCTGATGTGCCAAAAGGCCCAAGTCGAGATTGGCTCAAATTTGTGAAAAGTTCGTCTGCCAAAACACGTATTAATCAATGGTTTAAGAAAGAGCAAAGAGCAGAGAATATCGAAAGAGGCAAAGAAATTCTTGAGCGAGAAATCAAAAAATTAGGCATGAAAAATGCAGAACTTTTGAGACCAGAATGGGTGCAGCTGATTTTAGACAAATATAAATTTAATGAAATCGATGATTTATATGCCAGTATTGGCTTTGGTGGAGTTTCTGATAAAAAAGTGATAGCTAGATTGCTAGTGGAATATAGAAAAGAGCATGAAGAAGAGGATTTAGAACAGAAAATTGAAGCATTAGCACAGGCTAAACCAAGTCGAAGGAAGCCATCTAAGAGTGGTATTTATGTAAAAGGAATTGAAAATTGTTTGGTAAAATTGTCGAAATGTTGTAATCCGCTTCCGGGGGATGAAATTGTGGGCTATATCACACGAGGGAGAGGTGTTTCGGTACATCGTAAAGATTGTGTGAATGTGCAAGAATTGCTAGGTCAAGAAGACCGAATGATTGATGTATTTTGGTCAGAAGAGGCAAAAGCTTCTTACCATGTTGAACTTGAGATTTTTGCCAATGATAGAAGTGGTTTACTAAGAGATGTTATTAAACAAGTTGAAAATTACAAAGTAAAGTTAATGGGTGTGAATACAAGAACCAATCGAGATGAAACAGCCATTTTAGGAATGACGATTGAAACATCAGATATTGACGATTTGAACAGATTTATGAAGTCTTTAATGAAGGTAGAAAGCGTGTATGATGTCTACCGAAAAAGGGGATAAAAACGAAAGAATAGGGAGAAAATTATGATATTAAAAAGATTACAAGTAAAAACAGGTCAACCTAATTTGCGAACCAATACCTATGTCATATGTGACGAAAACACCAAAGAAGCAATGGTGATTGACCCTGGCGGAGAACCAGAAAAAATAATTGAGGTATTGAATATTTTAGACGTGAGCCAAATCAAATATATATTTTTAACGCATTGTCATGCTGATCACATTGGCGGAATTCACGGATTGAAAGATGAAAAAGGTGGCAAGATTTTAATCAGTCGTGACGATAGCGAAGGTTTGTACAATAAAGAAATCAGCTTGGCTGATTATGTTAATATGCAAATTCCAGAACTAGAAGCAGATTCTAGAATAGATGATGGTGATTTAATTCATGTTGGAGAGTTAGAATTTAAAGTAATTGCAACACCAGGCCATACAAAGGGAAGTGTATGCTTATATTGTGAAAAAGAAAGGCTAATTTTTACAGGAGATACACTTTTTTCGGGAACTTGGGGTCGAACCGATTTGCCAACAGGCAGTTTTGTTGAAATTATGGCTTCTATTTCGGATAAGTTAATGACTTTGCCAGAGGAAACAATTTGCTATCCCGGTCATGGAAAAACCACGATGATTCAAGATGAAAAGACAATTTATTTAGAATTAAAAGAAAAGGAGTTTTAAAACCATGAAATTGTTAGTTCAACGTGTAAAAAATGCGAAAGTTGTGGTAGAAAATAAAATCGTTCGGAGAAATTGGAAAAGGATTTTTGGTTTTGTGTGGTGTCACACATGAGGATACGGAGAAAGAAGCCGATTTTTTAGCTAAAAAATTATGTAATTTGCGTGTTTTTGAAGATGAGAACGATAAAATGAATTTGTCAATAAAAGAGATTAACGGTGAATTGTTAATTGTTTCGCAGTTTACTTTATATGCTGATTGTACTTCTGGTAATAGACCAAGTTTTACAAATGCAGCAAGACCAGAACAGGCAAATGCATTATATGAATATTTTGTAAAACAATGCGAGACACAAAATAGAAAGGTGCAAAAAGGCGTTTTTGGTGCACATATGGAAGTTTCTTTAGTAAATGATGGCCCTGTTACGATGATGCTAGAAAAATAGTTAATTAGGAAATCTTTCATAAATGTATTTAATAATATGGTCCAAATTATCATCTGTTACATTAATGAAAACACCACAGTCTAGACTAATCCAGAGATTTATTTGGAATTTTTCTTTATTATCAATAAAACAGCTAACCAGTTCAATCATATCGATTGGATTATCATAGGAGATTTCCCAAAATAAATCTTCTTTCATTTCAATTGGTTTTGCATAGAAAAGCTCTAAAAATTTTTTTATTTCACCAGTAGTTCCACTGTATAAGTTAATAATACCTTTCATAAATTTTCCTCCACATAGTATATATTTTCAAAATTTTGAAATAATATACATAATTGGAGGGAATATGAGAAAAGTAGTTTTTAAAAGTGTATGTGTTGGTGCGTTATTACTAATTTTGTTGACAGGTTGTGGAAAACAAGAAGAAAAAAACATCAATGATAAATTAGATGCCGAATTAGAATACGTGGAGGATTTAATTTTTAAAATTGCAAACAAGCATGCCAAAGGGGAATATATAGAAGATGAGGAATTTAAATGGGATTATCTAAAAGGGGATATGCAAAAGATAAACGATAGTTGGAATACACTCATTTTGGATTTAACAGAGGTGAACGTACAAAATCAAGTAATTATTGGATATAGTACGGATTTGAACGATTTACTAATTGCTGTCAGCAAAGAAAATGAGAGTGCGATGTTAGACAAATTAAATGATATGTATGCCAAAGTTATTTTATTTAAAGAAGCTTATTCGCAGGAGAAAAATAGAATTGAGAAAAATAAGATAAAAAGTGATGTATTAGGAGTATATTGCTTGGTCAACAAAAATGATTATCCAGCTGCTAAAACCAAAGCAACTACGACAGTAGAAAATTATAAAAGTCTCATGAATGATATTCAATATGCAGAAGAAAACGCCTATAATTTAAATAAAATTTATGTTTTATTAGAAGAATTCAGTAATGCTATACAAACCGAAAATTTTGATTTGGTAAGAATGAAATATATTGTCACAGTTGAAAATCTGTAGGGGCACGATTTATCGTACCCTTTTCAAACAATTCTCAAAAATTATCTATCGTGTTTTATCAACAATTCTAAAATCTGCACAGCATTTGTTGCTGCACCCTTTCGGATATTATCCGCAACACACCAAAAATTCAAACCATAAGGCACACTCTCATCATGCCTAATTCTTCCAACAAAAACCTCATTATGACCAGTTGCTTTAATAGCAAGCGGATAAACATTATTTTTAACATCATCTTGCACAACAATTCCCTTTGTTGCTTGTAAGCGATGAATGATTTCTGCTAAATCAAAATCCTGTTCAAATTCAACATTAATCGATTCACTATGCGAATTCTCAACAGGCACACGAACTGTTGTAGCGGTAATTTTTAAATCTGGTCTTCCTAGAATTTTTCGTGTTTCGTTTATCATTTTCATTTCTTCCTTGGTATAGCCATTCTCTAAAAAAACGTCAATATGAGGCAAACAATTATTGTTGATTGGATAAGGAAACTTATGACAAGTATTATTTTTCAAGTCATCCAAAGCTTGTTTTCCTGCTCCAGATACCGCTTGGTATGTAGAATAAACAATTCTTTTGATTTTACAAGTGTCGTTCATGACTTTTAGGGGAACCACAGCTTGAATCGTAGAACAATTTGGATTTGCAATAATGCCATGATGCCTAAAAGCGGCCTCTGGATTTACTTCTGGGACAACTAAAGGCACTTCTGTATCCATACGAAAAGCACTACTATTATCAATCACAACACATCCTTTAGAAGCTGCGATAGGTGCAAAATGTTTGGCAGTATCACCACCAGCAGAAAAAATTGCAAAATCAAAACCAGAATCAAAAGAAGAATCGGTTAATTCCTGTATGATATAGTCTTGATTTTTAAACTTAATTTTTTGACCTGCTGATTTAGAAGAAGCAAAAAAAGTATATTCATCAATTGGCAAGTCAAATTCCTTTAAAACCTCAAGTGCTGTTCTACCAACAACTCCAGTGACTCCAACAAGAGCTAATTTATAATGTTTCATAAAAAATTCATTCCTTTCTTTTATTCTTATGATTTATTATATGATAAATTAAAAAAAATGTATATAAGTTCTTGATTAATTGTGAAAAAATGGTTACAATAGAAAATATATACATATATAAATATAATATTAAAAGGAGAGCAAGTATATGGATATGATGAAAAATACGAAAGGTATTACTTTAGTTGGTTTAGCAGTAACGATTATTGTGTTATTGATATTGGCGGGAATTAGTTTTGTGATTGCGAATAATTTAATTATTAATAAAGCCATATTAGCATCAAACAAAACAGTAGAAGCTGCACTCAAAGAGCAAATTGAATTGGCTTGGGTAGATGTTGAAACTTTGTATTGGATTAAATTGAGAAAGAATCCAAGCTTGGTTAGAAAGGAACATTTTAGAGAAGAGTTTCCTAAAAGTTTGCAAAACTTGGAAGATGTAAAGGATATAACCATAAGTGATGAAAATGAGACAACTCTGGTAAAATTTAAATACAAAAATAACGAATTTACTTTTCATGTTTCAGAAAGAGGTGAAGCAACCTATGTTAAATTGCTAAGAGACAATGTGAAAGTTGGAGATTATATACAATATCCTATTGAATATACAGATTTGTATTCAAAGAAATATTATACAGCCAATAATGGTTGGAGAGTAATTGATGATGGTAAAATGGAAGGAACATCTGGGCAAGTCAGAATTATTAGTACAGGAATCCCTGTTTTATGGGAATATTATTATATACATTATGAAAATAATCAAAAAGCAGTAAATGACTTGATTCATAATTTTGAAAATTTGGACTTTTTAAATGATTTAGATGGAACGTATAGAAAAGGCAGTTCGTTTAAAGATGAAACAATGGCTGAATTGGTAACCACGATTTCTTTAAGTGAATTTAATCACGCCTATAACCAAATGCATAAAACAAACAGAAAACCAGATGATAACAGTAGCTTTGAAAGCAAAAATGACTTATTTTATTTGGAACAATCATATTATTGGCTAGCGACTAATAGTAATGACAGTGATACCAAAATTTATTTTGTATCAAAAGAAAATATAAGAGAAGATGACGATGTCAAAAATGGAATTAGACCTGTGATTGGTTTGAAAGATAATTTAACTGGAGTTTCAGAATCTGGTGTATGGAAAATTATGAAGTAAGGAGAAAGAAAATGGAAGAAAAGTGGTTTAATAAGAGTGTGAAAGAAACCGCACAAAAATTAGAAACAGATATTGACAAAGGCTTACCTAGTAGCGTATTAGCTGAAAAGTATGAAAAATACGGCTATAATGAACTAAAAGCCAAGAAAAAGAAAAGTACTTTGACAAAATTTTTAGAACAATTTAAAGATTTTATGATTATCATTTTGATTATCGCAGCCATTGTATCTGGAATTGTTGGAATTCAAGAAGGAGAAGGAATTACAGATACGATTATTATATTAATTGTTGTTATCATAAATGCAATTATTGGTGTCGTTCAAGAAAATAAGGCAGAAAAATCACTCGAAGCTTTGCAAAAAATGAGTTCGCATGTAGCAAAAGTAATCAGAGATGGGAAGTTAAGTGTAGTTCCTTCCAAAGAGTTAGTCCCAGGTGACATTGTAATCCTAGAGACAGGTGATTTTATACCAGCTGATTTAAGAATTATAGAAGCTATTAATTTAAAATCGCAAGAAGCAGCTATGACAGGTGAATCTGTTCCAGTGGATAAGTCAGAAGACACGATTGATGGCGATGTAGAATTAGGCGATCGAAAAAACATTTTATTCTCTTCAAGCCTGATTACGTATGGTAGAGGAAAAGGAATTGTTGTGGGAACAGGAATGAATACAGAAGTCGGAAAAATCGCCAAAATGATTGATGAGACAGATGAATCACAAACCCCATTACAAGTCAAATTAAATAACTTAGGAAAAACTTTAGGAATTGTAGCATTACTACTTTGTACGATTATTTTTGTGGTAGGGCTACTATATGGAAAAGAGCCAATTCATATGTTTATGACAGCTGTATCACTTGCTGTTGCTGCTATTCCAGAAGGATTGGCAGCAGTATCTACGATTGTTTTGGCAATTGGTGTTCAACGTATGGTCAAGAAAAATGCCATTGTGAAAAAATTGCCAGCAGTTGAAACATTGGGTTGTGCTTCTGTTATCTGTTCGGACAAAACAGGAACGTTAACACAAAATAAAATGACCGTAAAAAAACTATTTGTTAACAGCAGACTTCAAAATATTGATGAAATCAAAGATACAAGTGATGAACTAGACAAATTAGTCAAAGCTGGCATGTTATGTAACGATACCAAAATTGTAGAAGATGGCAAACTAACAGGAGATCCAACAGAAACAGCTTTAGTAGATATGGGATTTGTGTTAGGCTATGAAGGGCAAATTCTTGAGAATTTTCCACGTGAGTTTGAAATTCCATTCGATTCGGATCGAAAGTTAATGACAACGGTTCACAAAAATGAAGAAGGCCAATATATTGTTTATACCAAAGGCGGTGTAGATGAACTATTAAAATGTTGCAATAAATATTCAGAAAATGGAGAAATCAAAAGTGATTTAGAAGCGTATCAACCGCTTATTTTATCCACCAATAAATCAATGGCAGAAAAAGCTTTAAGAGTGCTTGCTTTTGGTTATAAAATTATCAATCATCCTTTATCCAAAGACGATATTGACCATTTAGAAAGTGATTTAATTTATGTTGGTATGTGCGGTATGATTGATCCACCAAGGGAAGAAGTAAAAACTGCTGTACAAAAATGTGTATCCGCTGGGATAAAAACAGTTATGATTACAGGGGATCATAAGATAACGGCAACAGCAATTGCCAAAGAATTAGGCATTTTGAAAGACGAAAAGGAAGCAATTACGGGCAGTGATTTAGAAAAGATGTCAGATGAAGAATTAAAAAATAAGGTGAGAAATATTTCTGTATATGCACGAGTTTCGCCTGAGCATAAAGTACGAATTGTTAAAGCATGGCAAGCCAATGGAGAAGTAGTTGCCATGACAGGAGATGGCGTAAATGATGCACCAGCTTTAAAAAATGCGGACATTGGTTGTGCGATGGGCATTGTTGGAACAGATGTTTCTAAAGAAGCGGCAGATGTTATTTTGACAGATGATAATTTTTCTACGATTGTAGCCGCAGTAGAAGAAGGAAGACGAATTTACGATAATATTTTAAAAGCCATTACGTTTTTATTATCTAGTAATATTGGAGAGATTGTAGTATTATTTTTGGCCATATTACTAACACCAGTTTTTGCAAAAATATTCCATATAACAGATATTAGTGGTTTAGAGCCACTTCTTCCGATGCATATTTTATGGATTAATTTAGTGACTGACTCGCTTCCTGCTTTAGCACTAGCAGTTGATCCTGCAGACAAAAATAGTATGCGAAGAAAACCAATTAAAAATAGCAAAGGAATCTTCAGTAAAGGGATGACGTGGAGAATTTTATATCAAGGTGTGTGGATTGGTCTAATTACCCTGATTGCCTTTATTTTGGGTCTTTCTTCAGAAGGAAGTTCAGAATATAAAATTCAAGTAGGTCAAACGATGGCATTTAGTGTGCTTGCGTTGTGTGAATTAGTGCATGTTTTTAATATTAGAAATAACGAAGAATCACTATTTAAGGGAAACCCATTTAATAATAGTAAATTAATTTTGGCGATTGGTGTTTCAGCAACTTTAATGCTAATTGTTTTGTTTACACCGGTTTTAAGGGAATTATTTGATTTAGCAGTTTTACCAATGGATAAATTAGTTGAAACAATTTGTTTGATTTTCTCACCATTATTGGTTGTGGAAGTGTTTAAAGGTCTGAAAATAAATGGGAAAGACTAGAAAATTAGAGGCGATTTTTTAGTAATATTCAATTTGATTCAGTAAAATAGAATAAAAATATCGATTCAAAAATAATAAAATTTATTCTATTTTACTGAAAATTATAAAAAATATATTGACAAATACAAAATAATGTTTTAAAATAGAATAGCAATTGTAAAAAATGCAAATAATGGTGGATGTGGCGTAGCTGGTTAACGCGCCAGTTTGTGGCACTGGAGATCGTGGGTTCGAGTCCCATCTTCCACCCCATTAAAATATTGGGCTGTAGCCAAGCGGTAAGGCACCAGACTTTGACTCTGGCATGCGTGTGTTCGAATCCCACCAGCCCAGCCAAGGAACTCCATGAAAATGCTGAATTTTCAACGTTTTTATGGAGTTTTTTATATAACTGGTTCAATGTCAATAGTTGGGGTAAAAAACTGGTTCAATGTCAATAGTTGGGGTAAAAAATATTCAAATGAAGAAATAATGGGAAAACCAATAATTAAAGATAAAACGGGAATTGAACATTTAGGTATTAGTCAGTTTCCATTTATAATAACAAAAGTTAAATCTGGAAAATTAAAAAATCCAATAGATTTAGCAAAACAAAATCCTAATTTATTAGTAGCTGATTATCCTAGAGATATGTTAGATATTAGAACTGATGATGAATTAGTAAATTTAATTAGTTCAAAAGAAAACAACAAATTGGAATATTTAGGTGCTATTATTTATGGCGATACTAAAGATGTTAATGAAATAACTGGCAAATATCAATTATGGAGAATGGAATAATTTAAAAACATAAATAATTGTAAACAAAATGAGTTCCAAAAATGTGTCCTAACAAGTAGGTAAGTCGATTTTTTCGCAGAAACAGAGAGGTTGAAAGGGGTTACATTTTTGACAGCTCAGCCAAGAAAAATAGCGAGTTTCAAGAAATTGAAATCGCTATTTTTTCATTTATGTAAATACATGCAGATAATAGAACCAAAACATCTAAAATTATTTTTTCTATTTTTGGTTATAATAAAAGAGAAAAAATATCGCAATTTTTGTCATATTTTGTTGACTTTTAGCGTCAAAAAATATATAATTCTATCATTATATAAATAAGGAGGAATTTGCATGAAACATCAGAAACTCGTAAAAATAGCTACTATTTTTATGATTACTTTATACCTTATAATTGTAGGAAATAACAGCGCACTTGCTGCTAATATAAGCTCTGATATCAATGGCATTAACGACAAAAAATACCCAGGTGTCAAAACATTAATTCAAAATTTACAAAAAAAATATAATAACTATAATTTTCAAGTATATTATACAGGAATTGACTGGACAGAAGCTGTTACCATGGAATATCAAGGTCATTTTAAATCACCCAAAAATTTATTTCAAGCTAAAAGTAATTACCAAGGAAAATGGTATTGCCCAATTTGTGGTTCAAGAACGTATGACACAGGTTGGCATTGTGCCTCAATTGATGCGATTCAATATATGATGGACCCAAGAAATTCACTTGATGAAACAAGTGTTTACCAATTCAAAAATTTGGAAACACCAGACGTATCAAGCAATCATATACAAACGGTCATCAATAGCAAATATAGTTCTTTTTCCTATATCAATAATCCAACAGCGATTAACGCTATCGTAAAAGCAAGCTCACAGTATAAAATGAATGGATATTCGATTTTAGCCAAAATTATCAATGAACAAGGAAGAGGAACGTCACCACTTGCAACAGGTAGCGGTTATAATGGTCAATATGTTGGTTATTACAATTTCTTCAATGTGGGAGCTTATGGAAATGGAACAAGCACGGTAATTACCAATGGTTTAAAATATGCCCAAAACAAAGGATGGAATTCAGTTGAAAAATCAATTTTAGGTGGGGCCGAATATTATAAATCCCAATACATTGGAAAAGGACAAAATACGCTATACTACCAAAGATTTAATGTAGTCAATACCAATTCTCTATTTTCGCACCAATATCAACAAGATGTAATGGGAGCCCAAACCAGTGCGCAATTGTTAAAAAGTTATTATACCACAACAGGAACACTTGCTAGCGTTAAACATACATTTATCATTCCATTATATGAAAATATGCCATCTCAAACCTGTGCGAGGCCAAATACCTCACAAAATCATAACCTAGACTTAGAAGATGCAACTGTATTAACAAACCGTTTAGCAGTAAGAGCTGCGCCAAATAGTAGTAGAATTGTCAGTTATTTGAACAAAGATGAAAAAATCAAAGTCATTCAGCGAGCTTCCAAAGTATCTTCAGACGGAAATCATTGGGATACCATTGTAACCATGACAGACGGAACATATGGCTATGTTCTTCGTTCAGGCATTTCAAAACAAACGAAAATTTCGTTACCACCTTATGTATTTGACAGCAAATATTATGCCGACAATAATCCAGACATAAAAGCGGTTTATGGCTATGATGAACAAGGCTTAATTGCTCACTTTATAGCCTATGGTATCAAAGAAGGAAGACCATCTTCGGCAACCTTTCATATCAAATATTATCTAGAAAACAATGGCGATTTACAAGCTGCTTTCAAAAATGATTATTCCGCTGCCTATAACCACTTTATAAACAATGGTTGCAAAGAATACAGAAGAAGTTCAGAAGAATATGACGGAACTTTCTATCGCTATTATTATCCAGAAAACAATAACGTAAGTTCGATTAAATTGATGGAAAACTACCTTAGCACAGGAAAAGCATCTGGAAAATTAGGCGGAGTTGACGCATTAACAGAAAGCATTTTATTTGATGCTAATCTTTATGCAGCTTTCAATGATGATGTGGTAAAAAGCGTTGGACGTAATCATGGCAACCTTAGAATTCACTGGATAAAATATGGAATTGCAGGTGCGCGAGTAGCTTCCTATATGTTTGACCCAGAAATGTATATTTTATTAAATCCAGACATTCAAAATGCTTTTGGAAACAATTATAGATTAACCTTCGAACACTTTGTCAAAAATGGCATCAAAGAAAGACGTAGTACAAGTTTGACATTTGATATTAATAAATATCTAAAAGTCAACGGAGACGTAAAAGCTGCCTTTGGCAATAACGATAAACAAATTTATTTGCATTTCAAAAATCATGGAATTCATGAAGGAAGAACCGCAAGTGATGTATTTGATGTAAAAACCTATCTTGCTTCTAATGCAGACTTAAAACCAGTTTACGGAAAGGATTATGGTGCTTTGTTAATCCATTATTTCAAATATGGTATGTATGAAAAAAGAAAAACAAGCCCAACCTTTAGTATTGTTTATTATTCAAACTATGCTGACTTGAAAAAAGTGTATGGCAAGAACTATCGATATTATTATGTACACTATTTATTATATGGTTTAAAAGAAGGTAGAAGAGCAATTTAAGCACAGAAAATAAAATTTCAAAAAAATATTGTAATTCCAATCAATTTGTAATATAATGGATTGGAATTATTATTTTAGGAGAGAAAAAATGAAAGCCATAGAAATCAGAAACAAATATTTAAAATTTTTTGAAAAGCACAGCCATACGATTATTCCGTCTGCTCCAGTTATTCCGGAAAATGACCCATCCGTATTATTTACAACCGCAGGAATGCACCCATTAGTACCCTATCTTTTAGGCGAAAAACATCCTGCAGGTACACGTTTAACCGATTTTCAAAAATGTATTCGTACAGTCGATATTGACGAAGTAGGTGATAATCGTCATTTAACCTATTTTGAAATGCTTGGAAATTGGTCATTAGGAGATTATTTTAAAGAGGAATCGATTGCAATGAGTTATGAATTTTTGACAAAAGAATTAGGAATTTTGCCAGAAAAATTATCCGTAACTTGTTTTGCAGGTGACGAAGATGCACCGCGTGATATAGAATCGTACGAATGCTGGAAAAAAGCAGGTATCCCAGACGAAAGAATCTATTTCTTCGGGAAAGACGATAACTGGTGGATTGCCGGAGAAGAAGGCCCCTGTGGCCCAGATACAGAAATGTTCTACGATACAGGAAAACCAGCCTGTTCGGAACATTGCAATCCAGCGTGTGATTGTGGAAAATATGTTGAGATTTGGAACAATGTATTTATGGAATATTTCAAAGGAAAAGACGGAAAATACACCAAATTACAACAAAAAAATGTTGACACAGGTCTTGGCTTAGAGAGAATGGCAATGCTGTTACAAGGCAAACAAACGCCATTTGAAATTGAACTTTTTGCACCAGTTATGGTCAAATTGCAAGAATTGCAAAAGCAAGATTTCATCCAAAGCAGAAGAATTGTCGCTGAACATTTACGTTCTAGTATGATGATTATTCAAGATGGTGGTCGTCCAAGCAATGTGGAACGAGGCTATATTTTGCGCCGTTTGCTTCGTAGAATGACACGTCATCTGAATAAGCTTGAGATTGACTTGAACAAGTTACCAGAAATTATTGGTGTTTCAATTGAGGCTTTACAAGAAATGTATCCAGAATTAGCCCAAAATAAGGCTACAATTGAAGCTGTTATTCTAGAAGAAAAAGATAAATTTGTGAAGACTTTAGCCAAAGGTGAGAAAGAATTTGAAAAAGTAGTAACCAAATTAAAAGCAGAAACGAAAACCAAAATTGATACCGAAACGGTCTTCAACTTATATGAAACTTACGGTTTTCCACCAGAAATGACAGTAGAGTTAGCGGCTGAACATGGTATGGAAGTTGACATGAAACAATTTGATGAGTTGTTCAAAGCCCATCAAGAAAAATCAAGAATGGGAAGCGAAGCGAAATTTAAAGGAGGTCTTGCTGACCAAAGTGAAAAATCCGTTATGTATCACACAGCAACACATTTGTTGCACAAAGCTTTGAAAATCGTTTTAGGTGACCATGTTAACCAAAAAGGCTCGAATATTACAGAGGAAAGATTACGTTTTGATTTTTCTCATCCGCAAAAAGTGACAAAAGAGGAATTAGACGAAGTTGAGAAGATTGTCAATGAGCAAATTGCAAAAGATTTGCCCGTTAATTGTGAAGAAATGACCCTAGAAGAGGCGAAAAATTCGGGTGCGATTGGGTTATTTGAAAATAAATATGGAGACCAAGTAAAAGTGTATACAATGGGAGATTTTAGCAAAGAAATTTGTGGAGGGCCTCATGTGACAAATACGGGAAAATTGGGGCATTTTAAGATTAAAAAAGAAGAAGCTTCCTCAAGTGGCGTTAGAAGAATTAAGGCAATTTTAGAGTAAATTCGTCAAAAGTCGACATAAACTTGACAAAAAGGGAAAAATATGCTATACTATAAGTAGGAGAAATGGAAAAACATAAGAAAAAAGGAGGAAACTGTTATGTTTAATAGTAAATATAGTAAAATTTTAACTGTTATTTTAATTGTTGTTATTATTGGAATTGTAGGAACAGTAGGATATTTTGTGTATGATATTTATGCAGTGAAGGCTAAAAATAATAAAGCACAAGAAATTATAGATCAATTTTCACAAACAGCAATCAGAAGAGAGTTTGATGAAAAAGAAGACCAAAATGCAGGGAATACGGACAATCCATTGGATTCGATTAATTCGTTAGAAAACGAAAAAAAAGAGGCGGCAAACAAGACTTATATGGAAGGCTATGAAGTCATGGGAATGATTGAAATTTCAAAAACAGGAATAAAATATCCAGTTTTATCAGAAGTTACGAAAAAGTCGCTTGAAACTTCTGTGGCAATTTTGTATGGTGTTGGGTTAAACCAACCGGGAAATACAACAATTGCGGGTCATAATTATAGAAATGGTTTATTTTTCTCAGATAATAAAAAATTGGCAAAGGGTGATACCATAAAAATTACAGACCAAACAGGAACAACCATTACATACGAGATTTATGAGATGTTTGAAACTTCACCAAGTGATGCTGGCTATATGCAAAGAGATACGGCAGGGGCAAAAGAAATTTCACTTTCTACTTGTACGGATGATTCGAGTGCTAGGTTGATTATTTTGGCAAGAGAGAAATAGGGTGATAGGGGCGATTAGTAATCGCCCGTTTTTTTATTGGGAGGAAATTTTGATATATTTTCTTGTTGGAGGTAGTGCGGGCGACTGCTAGTCGCCCCTACAGTTTGTGATTTTAATATTTTGTGTAATTGGTGGAGGTGTATTGACTTTTTTTGGTTGAATGATATAAAATAAAACTATAAAAAATACAGTGGAGTAAAAAATGAACACACAAAATATGAAAAAAAAATTAATTGATGAAATATGCTTAGAAAAAGGCATTGAAAAAGTTGATATTTCGTATGATTGGATTTCTGTTTTGAAAAAAGATGGAATAGAAAGAAAACTTGTCAATTATAATTTTTATTTGAATTCAGGAACGAGCATAAAATTAGCAAAGGATAAGTATTCTACCTATGAATTACTACATTATTATGGAATTCCAATGGTGAAACATGAAGTGTTGTTTAATGAAAAAATGGTGCCAAATTGTGAGGCGATTAATCAAGATTATCAATGTTTGAAAAATAATGAAAAACAGGTGATTAAGGCAAATGATTTGGCAGAGGGAAAAGAGGTTTATTTAGCAAGCACGGAATTAAAAAAGAGGCAACTGGTAGATGAGTTGTTTGAGCGAGAAATAGAAGCGGTTGTAGTATGCCCTTATCAAGAAATAGAGTATGAATATAGAGTGTTGTTTCTATATGGAGAAGTGATTTACATTTATAAAAAACAAAAACCGTTTGTGATTGGCGATGGAACATTGAAGCTGCAAGAATTAATAGCGCGCGATGTACCGTATTTACAAGAACCAAATGAAGATTTGAATTTACAGGAGATTCCCCCAAAAGGTGAAGAAATAATGGTTGGTTGGAAACATAATTTAAGTAATGGTGCAATGCCTTTGCTCATAGATACCACGGATTTATATTATGCAGAGGTGAAAAAACTTGCTTTACAGGTTGGAAAAATCATGGAACTCAATTATGGTTCGATTGATATGAGTGTTACAAAGGACAAAAAAGTGTATGTCATGGAAGTCAATTCGAATGTGACTATTCATAAATTTTGCCAGTTAGTGCCAAATGGCTATGAGATTGGTAAAACAATTTATTCAAAAGTAATTGACAAACTATTTGAAAAAGGAGAAAAATATGAGATCGAAATATAAGATTTTGCTAGTTATGGCTTGGCTTGGATTGTTTTTTGTGTTCCAAACTGTATCGTATGCAGGAGAACAAAGTTTAAATTCTTTGTATTATGATGTTCAGTTAAACGAAGATGGAAGCATGGAAGTTGTGGAAACTTGGGATATTGAAGTAAGTGAGACGAATACTTTATTTAAGAATTTTTATTTAGATGAGAGTCAATATGCTGAAATAACCAATGTCAAAGTAAAAGATTTGGATACACAGCAAGATTTTACGCAAATTGATGAAGAAATGTACCATGTGACAAAAGGTTGTTATTATGGTTTGCCGATTTCAGGAGGAAAATTTGAAATTGCTTGGGGGGTGGGATTAGAGAATGCTTCAGATAAGCGAAGATATGAAATTTCCTATATAGTAGAAGATGTTGTTACAGTCTACGAAGATTGTAGCGAGTTGTATTGGATGTTTGTAGGAGATGATAATGTAGTTCCTGCTGAGAAAGTAACAGGAAAGATAACTTTACCAAGTGCTGTACAGAATATGGAACAGTTGAGAGTATGGGCACATGGTCCATTAAATGGTCAAATTGACAGAATTTCGGAAGATACGGTTACATTTGAAGTAAAGGGATTAAACCCTAATACGATGTTAGAAGTTCGCCTTGCTGTTGAGGAACCAATTTTTTATGCGAGTACAAAAATAATGCCTACGGAAAAATTGGAAAGTATTTTAGAAGAAGAAACGAATTGGGCCAATGAAGCTAATTTGCAGAGAGAAGAATTGAAGCAAAAAAGAAAAATTATTTATGTAGTGGCTGGTGTATTGTTTTTTGTTTTTGTGATAAAGATTGTTGGGTATGCAAAACAATTGAAAAAAGTACGAAAAGAGAAATATCAAGTGGATATTGGAAAATATTTTAGAGAGATTCCAAGAGAAAAAGAAGCTACCCCAGCAGAGGCTGCGTTTTTGTATTATGCTCGTAAAAATCATTTTGGAAATCACGATTCTCATGTTTCTGCAATTTTTTCTGCCACTTTATTGCAATTGTGTTTGAAGGGGTATATGAGTTTTGAAAAGGAAGGAAAAAAGGATGTTAGAATTACCCAATTAAAGAAATTAAGTGAGGCTAGTCAGTTAAAAGAAAGTGAAAAAATCGTTCTTGAGATAATAGAAAAAGTAAGTCAAGGGGCTAGTGTGACAATCAAAGAAATTGAAAAGTATGCAAAAAAGAACTATGATGAATTTGGAACCTTGATGGATGAATTAAGAAATTGTTGTAAAACAGCTCATTTAAAACTTGGAAATTATGATTCTAATATGGATAAGGTAGCTGCGAAATATAATATTAAGTTTTTACTTTTTATTGTGATAATGATTGCTTTGCCAATTATTATGGTAGGAACTTTGGCGGAATTATTGAGTGTCATTGAAATTATGGTATTAGCAGGCGTGCTAATGGGTGAGTGCTTGGTGAATAGTATGTTACTTGGAAAAATAGCAAATGCGATTCCTGTTTTGACAGAACAAGGAGAAGTTGAGAGACAAGAATGGCAAGGTTTAGGTCAATATATGGAAGATTTTTCTTTGTTAAAAGAAAGAGAGATTCCAGATTTGATTTTATGGGAAAAATATTTAGTTTATGCGACTGCCTTTGGAATTTCGGATAAAGTGGTTGACCAACTAAAAGTGGTTTATCCAGAAATGGAACAAATAAATGGTGATGGATATGCGTATTTATATTTGATGAACAGTTCTTATTTTGGTGGCAATTTCGTGAAGGACTTTAATAATGGAGTAGATAAGGTTTATACTTCTTATAAAAGTGCTTATGATGCAGCTCATTCGGCTAGTTCAAGCGGAAGCGGTTTCGGTGGAGGCTTTTCTGGCGGTGGCGGAGGCCGGAGGCGGTGGCGGCCGGAATGGGCGGAAGATAAATGAGGAAGGAAAACTTGTTATGAAAATTGGAATTGATATTGGTGGAAGTCATATTGGAATTGGTCTGATTAGGGGGCAAGAAATTATTGCGAAAAAGGAAAAAGATTTTAATCGAGAAGAACGAAAAAATCTTGAGATAGTTATCCTAAAGGTAATCCAAGAAAAAATAGAGGAATTGCTAAGAGAGAATGCTGTAACCATTGGAGAGATTGAACGAATTGGAGTTGCTGCACCGGGGACGATTGCAAATGGGGTAGTTGTGAAGGCTGGAAATTTGAAGATAGAAAATTTTGACCTTCTTTCTGCTTTAAAGAAACTGTATCAAAATCCACTGCAAATTAGAAATGATGGAAAGTGTGCAGCACTTGCTGAGAAAAAGTTTGGTGCTATGAAGAATTATGAGGATTGTGTATTTCTTAATATAGGAACAGGTATTGGTGGAGCGGCTTTTTTGGGTGGTAAGTTGTTGGAGCCAAAGCGATATTCAGGGTTTGAGTTTGGGCATATGGTGTTAAATCAAGGGGGGAGACTTTGTAGTTGTGGGAAACAGGGTTGTTTTGAAGCGTATAGTTCGGTCAAAGCTTTGAAAATGAAAGTAACACAAACCTTGGATATGGATAGTGATATTTCAGGGCGATATTTGAGAGAAGAATTGCTAATCAAAGAAGAGGCGAGAGTAAAAGAAGATGTTGATGTGTTTTTGGAATATTTGAAAACGGGTGTTGGAAATTTGATTGATATTTTTGAACCAGAAGTGATTTGTTTTGGTGGCAGTTTTGCGTATTATGAGGGGCATAGGATTTGGAAACAGCTACTTGAGAAATTACAAGAAAGGAATGCAACTTTTAATGGTGGTAAGTTGCCTGCGATTGTTTCAGCACAGTTAAAAAATGATGCAGGAATGGTTGGAGCAGTGATTTGAGTAAAGTTAGGTAAAATAGGGTAGGCCTCATTTGACCTACCCTATTAGAGAAGAGAGGTAAGCCAAAGTTTTTGGCTTACCTCTCTTTTTTGAAACCTTGAAAATTCGTGTGAACGTTGTTAGTATTTATTATTTAATTTTTTTAATTTTGTTACTCTTAGTCTTCACTTTGGTAACAAAATTTTTTTGTTTGACAAGTTTCTTGATACTTTTTTTGTATAAAGTTCTTGTCTTAAGGTTTTTATAGTTAATTTCTTTTACCGTTAGATTTTTTAAACGGTACACTAAGTTTCCGTTGGTTTTGAATCCTGCTTCTTTAATATTTTTTACTTTGACACTCTTTCTTTTTGTGCCTTTGTATTGCGTGTATTGCAGAACTCCTTTTTTAATAGAGAACTTAGCGACTCTTTTATTTTTAGAGTCGTATAAAGTTTTACCAACGACTTTTTTGGCATATTTATATGCCTTTTTTTTCGTGTTGCTCGGTTTTTTGGTATTACTTGGCTTTTTTGTGTTGCCGGTATTGCTTGGGCTGCTTGGTTTTTGTGTGTTGCCATTTGTATTGGTGCCAGTACTAGTTCCAGTATTAGCAGAGTTGTTTGAGCCAGAGTTATCTGAGCCAGAGTTGTCTGAGCCAGAGTTATCTGAGCCAGAGTTGTTTGAGCCAGAGTTATCTGAGCCAGAGTTGTCTGAGCCAGAGTTATCTGAGCCAGAG